>CAZQPC010000074.1:5950-16459 GCA_964595005.1 uncultured Magnetovibrio sp. | reverse complement strand
TGGGTGACGCGGATCGCCTGGCACAGATTGGTCTTGCCGCTGGTGCAATATTCGCACTGCCGGCATTCCGGCGTGTAGAGCGGGATGACGTGGTCGCCCTTCGCGACGCTGGTGACGCCGGGTCCGATATCGACGACGACGCCCGCGCCTTCATGCCCCAGGATGGCCGGGAAGATGCCTTCCGGATCGGCGCCCGACAGGGTGAATTCGTCCGTGTGGCAGATGCCCGTGGCCTTGATCTCAACCAGCACTTCGCCTTCTCGCGGGCCGTCCAGCTCAACGGTATGAATTTCCAGGGGTTTTCCGGCCTCGACGGCAATGGCGGCGCGTGTCTGCATGATTGTCTCCCAACTTACTCCCAAGGATCGTGTTGAATGTGCGGAAACTATGCCGCCGGCGGGCGCCGGACGCAACGCGGCGTTTTATGAATTTCGCGGCCGCATGCGCGTGCCCTGGGGATCATACGCCGCGGCCAGGGAAACCGTGGCGGCGTGCAATTCCCGGGCGATGTCGATCGCGACCCGCATGCCGTCCGCCGCCTCGTTGACATAGGCCAGGGCCACAGGCCGTCTGATGCGGTAGCCGAACGCCGCCGAGGTGGTCTTGCCGATGATCTTGCCCGCCGCATACACCGGCTCATTGCCCAGCGGCCAGGCCTCGCGGTTGTCGAGGAGCAGCGTCACCATGGTCTCGCCAGGCGGCCTGTCGCGTTTCTTAAGCAGCGCGTCGCGGCCGATGAAGTCCGTGTCCCAGGCAACGGCAAATTCGAGCCCGGCCATCAACGGGTCCGTGTCCGTGTCCAGGTCATGGCCATAGGCCAGGAACCGCTTTTCCATGCGCATGGCGTTTTGCGCGAAAACACCGGCGGGCCGCGCCCCGGCGTCGTAAAGTGCGGCATAGACCTTGCCGGCATCGGCCGCCGGGCAGGTGATTTCCCAGCCGGCTTCACCCACATAGGACAGGCGCGCGGCGTCCACATGGACGCCGGCGATCATTGCCGGGCCGTGCCGGAAGTAGTCGAGCGCGTTGAGCTCACGGGCGCCGGCGGCGCCGGCGATATCCGCCGCGTCGGGCCCCATGAGCCCGATCACGGCCCAGCGGTCCGTCTCATCGGTGATCGCCACCCGTTCATCTGAGCGCAGGTGACGCCGCAGCCAGGCCAGGTCCCGCTTGATGGCGGCCGTGCCCACATAGAGGCGGTAGGTCACCGCATCGAAGCGCAGTGCCGTCAGGTCGCTTTCCATGCCGCCCCGGCTGTTCAGCATGGCGCTATAGACGGCGTGTCCCGGCGCCCGGGTCATGTCGTTGGCGCAAACCCGGTTGAGAAACGTTGCCGCGTCCGGCCCTTCGACGCGGATTTTGCCGAATGTGCTTTGGTCGAACAGGGCGGCGCGTTCGTGGGCCTGCATGACCTCGGCGCCGACCGCGTCATGCCAGGCCGGCCGGCCGAAGCCGAGGTCGGGCTCACCGGCGGCGCCGAAATACAAGGGCCGTTCCCAACCATGGAACTGGCCGAAGTGGGCCCCGGCGGCACGCCATGCCGCGTCCAGCGGCGTTGCCCGCAGATGCCGCGCCGTCGACCACTGGCGGCCGGGATAGGTGATTTCGTAGTGCTTGCCCAGGACCTCCGGGACCCGCGCGGCCAGCGCCGCGGCGTCGTTCCAGCACGCCGGGAAACGGGCCGGATCGACCTCGTGCAGGTCCATGGGCAGGTGTCCGTCGACAATGCATTTGGCCAGCGCCATGCCGGCGCCGCCGCCGGTGGCAATGCCGACGGAGTTCATGCCGCAGCCCAGGAACAGGCCGCGGGTCTCCGCCGCTTCACCCAACACGAACGATCCGTCCGGGGTGAAGCTTTCGGGTCCGTTGAGCAGCGTCTTTACTTCCGCCGTTTCCAGGGCCGGTAGGCGGTTGAGCGCGTTCACCATCATCGGCTCGAAATGGTCCCAGTCTTCGGGCAGCAGTTGAAAGGCGAAGTTTTCGCCCAAGGTTCCGGGTGAGATCGCCTTGCCCATGGGCTCGAAACAACCAACCAGAAGGCCGCCGGAATCGTCGCGGATATAGAGATGCTGATCGTGATCCGAAAGCGTCGGCATGTTGCCGGTGATGCCGTCCACGGGCCGGGTCAGCAGATAATAGTGTTCGCACGGCCAAACCGGCACGGAAACGCCGGCCATGGCGGCGCCGTCGCGGCTCCAAAGCCCGGTGCACAGCGCGATGGCGTCCGTGCGGATCGGGCCCAGCGTGGTTTCCAGGCCGGTGATTTTGCCGCCGTCGGTGATAATGCCGGTGACGCCGGTGTTCTCAAAAATGCGCGCCCCCTTGGCCTTGGCGCCTTTGACCAGGGCGGCACACAGATCGGACGGACTGACCCGGCCGTCGTCGGGCGACCAGACGGCCCCCAGGACATCGTCGGCGTTCATCAAGGGCCAGCGTTCCAATGCTTGCGCCGCCGAAACCGACTGCGCGCGAACGCCGAACAGATGGGCCAAGGCTTCCTGGCGGCGGATATGAACCATCCGCTCAGGCGTTGTCGCGATGGACAGCGAGCCTTTCTGGATCCAGCCCGTGGCCTGCCCGGTTTCCGCCTCGAGGGATTGGTAAAGATCGATGGAATACCGGATCAGGCCGGTCATGTTCTTCGTCGAGCGCAAGGCCCGCACCTGGGCGGCGGAATGCCAGGTCGTGCCCGATGTCAGTTCATTGCGTTCCACAAGTACCGCGTCGGTGACACCCATCTTGGCCAGATGGTACAGCGTCGAACACCCCATGACGCCGCCGCCGATGACGACGACGCTGGCGTGGTTCGGAAAATCGGGCCGCGGTGTCATCGGGGCGCCTGCCAATAATATCCGCTGTCGCGCAATCCTTGCTCGTGGGCGCCAAGCGCCGTCACGGCCGCGTCACCCAAATGTATGGCGATGGCGGCGCTGAGCGCTTCAAGGGCCGCCGTCAGCCCGACTGTCGAGGGGAAGTAATGGGGGCTCTGCGTGGTCACGGTGAGCGCCGCGTCGGCGATGCGGGCAAGCGGTGATGAGCGTGAATCCGTGATCGCGGCAACCGCCGCGCCGCGGCATTTCGCCATGTCGGCGGCGTCGATGGTGGCCCGCGCGTAGGGCGACATGGTGATGGCGACAACGGCGTCACGTTCGTTGAGGGGGGCCAGGCAGTTGACCGCGTCGAGCCCCGGCGCCCAGGCCAAAACGATCCCCGGCATCGCCATGCGCAGGACGTATTGGAAACTGACGGCGTGTCCGAACAAGGCGCCGCTGGCGACGATGTAGGTTATTGGCGCCGAGGCGACCATTTGGGCGATCCGTTCCACCTCCATGGCGAAGGCCGGATTGGTGAGCCGTTCAAGGCCACCGGCCGAGGCGGCAACCGTATCGCGGAGCAATCCGGGAACGCCGTCTTCATGGGCCGAGCGGTTGAGATCGGCGGCGCGGGCGCTGTAATCGGTGCCGGCGATGCTGCTTTTGAAAACATCGCGAAACGTTTCGTAGCTCTCAAACCCCAGGCGCTGGGCCAGACGCAACATGGTTGGCGGCGAAACCTCGGCAGCGCCGGCCATGGCGCGCATGGAATTCACCGCGACGGCGCCGGGATTGTCCAGAATTCGACCGGCGGCACGGCGCATCTGCGGGCTAAAATCCGACAGTGATTGGGTCAACGATGCCAAAATCTGTTGCATGGAACATCCATTTATAATGAGTAACAAACGATACATATAAACTCATAGTTCGATCATATAGGCAATGATAAAATAATATTTTTTAAATTCAGATAGTTAGTTGTGTAACATACGATACAACATGGTCAGGTATATGCCAAACGATCCCATATCGGCGCATTTGTGTTATAGATACTAAATTTGGTAACATTTGATTCATGCAGGACGTCATTCGACATCTCACCGACGTGTATGGTGATCTCAGTCCGCAACTGCGCCAGGCCGCGCGGTATGTGTTGGATCAGCCGACGGAAGTGGCGATCAATTCCATGCGCGGTGTTGCCGGCGCTGCCGAGGTTGCGCCCAGTACCATGCTGCGCTTGGCCAAGGCCCTGGACTTCCCCACCTATGAGGCATTCAGAAAGCCGTTCCGCGATGCCATGCGCAGCCGCTCAGAGGGGTTTGGCGACCGCGCCCGGTGGTTGCAGGAAATGGCCGAAAGCGATGACGCGGGCCAGTTGCTGGGGCGCATGGCGGCCGCTAACCTGGCCAACCTGGAAGCGGTTTTTCAGGACAACGACCCGGCTGAGTTCGTCCGCGCTGCCGATGTCATCCGCAACGCGCGCAGGGTCTATGCGCTGGGCGTCGGCGGCGGGTTTCACATGGCCGGATATTTTCACTATCTGGCCCGCATGGCGCTGCCGCGGCTCAGATTGCCGGCCGGACAGGCGGGTTCGTTGATTGATGACCTTGTCGACCTGGAGCCCGAGGACGCGGTGCTGGCCAGCTCCATTTCACCCTATATGACCGTCACCGTGCGGGCTGCCGATTTCATCCGCAAGCGCGGTGCCGCCATGGTGGCGATCTGCGACAGCCGCGCGGCGCCCATGGCGAAGGGCGCCGCGGCAATTTTGATCACCCCAACCAAAAGCCCTCAGTTTTTCCCGTCCTACACCGGGGTGACGGCGGTAATCGAAATTCTCATGGCCTTCATCGTCTCCGGCGGTGACGCGTCGACGGTAGAGAAAATTGCCAAAATTGAACGTACCCGCCGCGAAATCGGTGTCTATTCCGACGACGGAACAGCTTGAAATCAGGCCGCGATTTGTTCGACCGCGTCTTCGTTGACGCGCGCCCAGGCAACACAGGCGCGGGCCAATGCGGCGGTGGCGTCCACATAGCCCGGCCCTTGCCGTCCCGCGTGTGCCCCGGCATGGGCCATGGCCGGCGGGACTTCGGTGCAGGCCATGATGATCCGTTCCGCGCCCCGGGCCCGCAGCGCGTCGGCGGCGGCGGCCAGCAAGGCGGCACCGGTGTCCATATCGCCGCCTTTGACGGCCCGGATGCCGGCCATCACCAATGACTGCTGATCGCCGGCCGTGAGATCGACGCAATCCATCCCGGCGTCCGCCAGCCGATGGCGGAAAATCCCGGCTTCCAGCGTGCCGGTGGTGGCCAACACGCCGACCCGGGTGCCGTGTCCGGCGCCGGCGGACGTCATCTCGCCGATGGCGGCGTCGGCAATGTGCAGGACGGGCAGGGCCGTGTGGCGCTGGATATCGGCGTGCCAGTGGTGGGCCGTGTTGCAGGCGATGGCGATGGCCTGGGCGCCGGCTCGTTCCAGCCGGCCGAGCGTTCCGACCATGGCCGCCAGGGGTGAGGGGCCGTCCCCGGTGATGGCGTCACTGCGGTCGGGGATCTGCGGCAGCGACGCGGCGATGACCGCCACGTGGTCCTGGTCGCGGTCCGCTGGGGTCGCGGTGACCAGTTTCTCCATGAAATCAACCGTCGCCAGCGGTCCCATGCCACCCAGCACGCCCAATATCCGTTGCATCGCAGGTCTCCCGTTTCAGCCACCGCCGTCGGACGTGGCGTTTCAATAAAAAGGAGACTACGCGGATGGGGGTGGACCGATCCAATGCCGATCCGCGAAACAGTTATGCCGAAGTTTTATCGGCCTGATCGGCGCGGCCCCGGTCGTAGGCAACGGCGTTGGACCATAGCTGCTCGGCCGCGTCACCGCGCCGGGTGCGGGCCCGGTACAGACGGATATCGAGATGCATGTCCCAACCGGCGTCGCCGGCACGGATCAGTTCGCCGGCGGCAACGTCTTTGGCGACCGAGGTTTCCGGCAGCCAGGCCAGCCCGTGGCCTTCCAGGGCCAGCGCCTGCAAGGCGTCGGCGACGGAATCTTCGTAGCACGCCTTGAGGTGCGGCGCCTTGTCGCGTTTGGCCAGAACGGAACCGGCGACCTGGCCGAGATAACAATCGGCGGCAAAGGCCAGGTAGTCGGTTGGCGCCTTCGCCGACCCGGGTAGGGAAAAGCGCGGCTTGCCCCGCTTGCCGGGCGCCGAATAGGGCACCAGGGCGGTCTCACCCAGGCTGAGAAAAGGGAAGCGCGATTGATCAAGCAGCACCGGATGATCGGGGTGCGCATAACTCAGGAAGAAGTCGCAATGCCCGTCCGCCAGGGCCTGCAGGCAGTCGTGATGATTGTCGCTGCGAATGCGGATATGCGGCCGGTCCAGGGTGCCGACGGCATGCAGCCATTTCGGCAAGACCCCCAGAGATAGGCTGTGCATGGCGGCGATGACAATGGTCCCGGCGTCGCCGACCGTCCGCCCGCGGACCTCATCGCGCAGCCGGAACAGCTCGCGCATGATCGGCGTGATGCCGTCCTGGAACTGCTCGCCGGCCGCGGTCAGGCGGGTCGGATAGGTGCTGCGGTCGATCAGCGGCCCGCCCAGCCATTGCTCCAGCATGCGGATGCGACGGCTGAAGGCGGGCTGGGTGACATTCCGTTCCCGTGCCGACTTCGAAAAGTTGCCGGTTTCCGCCAAACTCAAAAAATCTTCCAGCCACCGAATATCCACGCCACTGTTTCCTTGAACGTTCCCACAATGATCAAACCAATATTATACCATAAATGCATAAAAGATAAATTATGCATACTTTCTATAATTGTATAACCATACGGCATTAGCCAAGCTGATCGATCCCTCGGTAGGCTGAAGAATTCCCGATCACGAATGAGCAGGGAACGGCGGCGACCACCAAGGAATCGATTGAAACAAATGGATCATAATTTTAATATTATGGTTCATTTGTGTTGAATTGAGATCGTTTTGTGCTAAGCTGCCGGCTTGAATACGAAGGTATGAGCAAACATGCCCTTGACTCGGCGAACGGCTTTCCGCTCAGAATGGGATGTGCGGTGCCATAGACACCGAATTGTCCGGGGATCAAAAAGTTTTTTAATCAGAGGAGGATGAACGATGTTTCATAAAGTTACACAGGTTGCCTTGTCGGCAGCCGTTCTAGCGGGTCTTTCCGTCGCCGCGACCGGCGCCGATGCAGCCAACGACCGGTTCATGAAGGTTATGTCGCGCGGTGAAGTGGTGGTCGGCGTCAAGGCCGATTATAAGCCGTGGGGTTTCCGCGATTCCAGCGGCGCCCTGGTCGGCATGGAAATCGACATGGCCAAGGACGTGGCCAAGGCGTTGGGCGTCAAACTGAAGCTGGTGCCGGTGCAGTCATCAAACCGCATGCAGTTCCTGCAGCAGGGTAAAATCGATCTGATGATCGCCACCATGTCCGACCGCACCGACCGCCGCAAGATCGTCGGTATCGTTGAGCCCAACTACTATACATCGGGCACCAATTTGCTGGCCAAGAAGGGCGTCATCAAGAAGTGGACCGACCTCAAGGGTAAGCCGACCTGCGGCAAACAGGGCGCGTTTTACAACAAGGTCGTCTCGAAGCGCTATGGCGCCAAGATCGTCGCCTTCGTCAACAACGCGGAAGCCAAGCAGGCGCTGCGCGACGGCAAGTGCGTCGGCTGGGTCTATGACGACTCATCCATCGGTTCCGATCTGGCGTCGGGCCAGTGGCCGGGTTACGAAATGCCGCTCAACTCCGAAGACGACAACCCCTGGGGCCTGGCTGTTCCGGTTGAAGAGATCGACGGCGTCTGGGGCAACTTCATGGCCGGCATGCAGTACCGCTGGTTGACCTCGGGCCGCTTGATCGAGTTGGAAAAGAAGTGGGGCATTCAGGCCACTGCGTTCCTCAAAATGCAGGCTGATAAACTGACGCCGGCGCGCAAGCACTTGAAATAAAGCGCCTGAAATTCAAGGGCGGACCCGCATGGGTCCGCCCTTTCTCTCTTTGCCGGACATAATAAAAACAATACGCCGGGGAGACGTTATCGGGAGACAGACGGGGGAAGCGCCGTGCTTGATGCCATCGGACCGTTTTTCAAGAATCTGTACGACACCACCGGTTGGAACTTCATCATGTTCTATGAACAGTATGAATACGACCGGTTTTTGGAAGCCGTGTGGGTATCCATTGAACTGATCATCGCGTGCTTGATCTTCAGCGTCATCGTCGGAATCATCGGTGCCTGGGCGCAGGGTGCGAAATCCAGGATCCTCAGGCTCAGTGTTGCCGGATACATCCAGATTTTCCGCAACACCCCGCCGTTTATCCAATTGCTGGTGTTCTATTTCGTTATCGGCACGATCACGCCGCAGGTCGACATGGGCGGCTACAAGGAAGCGGTTATCGGCAACTTCGGCTGGGCCGTGATCTCGCTGGGCTTTTTCGCCGGTGCCTTCAATACGGAGATCTTCCGCTCCGGCGTTGAAGCCGTGCCGACCTCCACCGTTGAGGCCGCCGAGGCGCTCGGTTATTCGCGCATCAAGGCGTATTTCTACATCATCCTGCCGCTGGCCTTCCGGGTCTGCCTGCCGGCGCTCAACAATAATCTCGTGAATTTGTTGAAAACCACGACCCTGGCCTACGCCATCGCCGTGCCGGAGATGATGTACACGGCCAACCAGATATGGTCCGACAACGTCAACGTGCCGGAAATGATGATTGTCATCTTCATCTACTACATCGGCCTGGTCGGCGTCCTGGTCTATCTGATGAACAGGTGGGAACACAAAATGCGCATCCCGGGGTACGGCTGATGTTGGGGATCAAAACACCGATGGCGCCCGGCGTCCGAGGCCGCCAAGCGCAGAGCAAAACCGATTTGCCGGTGCTGCTGGCGTTCCGCGGCAAGAACAACAAGGACGGCTTGTTCGTCCATCATGACGGCCGCCTGTTCGTCGATTTGAAACTGCGTCACGGGGTGATGATCTTCGCCGTCTTCGCGCTGTGGTGCGGGGCCGCCGAGGCCGCCAAGGTGGGCGGCTTCGCCTGGGCCACGGAAAGCCTGTTCAACTGGGCGCCGTTCATCCTCAAGGGATTTTCACTGAATATCCTGATCAGCGTCTTCGCCATGCTGATCGGCACCATTGCCGGCGCGGCTTTGGGGTTGATGCAGGTGTCGTTGATGGCCCCGGTCAGGTCGGGGTCGTGGTTATTCACCCAGTTCTTCCGCAACTCGCCCTGGCTGGTGCTGTTGTTCTGCGTGATGCTGTTGTTCCCCTTTGAGATTGATTTGGGTTTCGTCATCATTCCGATCCCCGATTGGATCAAGGCGGTGATCGGCTTCTCCCTGCCGGTGATGGCGAACATTTCCGAGGTCGTCCGCGGCGCCGTCATTTCCCTGCCCTCGGGGCAATGGGAATCGGCGGAAAGCCTGGCGTTTTCGCGGCGCCAGACCATGTGGATGATCATTTTGCCGCAATGCATTAAGCGGATGATCCCGCCATGGATCAACTGGTATTGCATCCTGACCATGGCAACACCGCTGTGTTCGATCATGGGCGTGGAAGAATCGGTCACCCATACGGTGCAGGCCATGAACGCCCTGGGCGACCGTCCCGAATTGCTGGGGCCGTTCTATTTCTTCCTGCTGTTTATTCACTTCGTATTCACCTATCCCATCGCGCGCTACTCGATCACCCTCGAGAAGAAGTTCGCGGTCAAGATATAGGGGAGATGTAAAATGTCAGAACAATCCGGTAACGGCGGCACCAACTGGACCGCGGACCAACCCATGGTCTCGATCAAGGACGTGCATAAGTCCTTCGGCGAACTGGAGGTCCTGAAGGGCGTTTCCATGGACGTCATGAAGGGCGAATGCATCTGCATCATCGGGCCGTCCGGGTCCGGGAAATCGACGTTGATCCGCTGCGTCAACGCCTTGAACGACATCCAGGGCGGCTCCATCACCGTCGAGGGCCAGGAGGTCAACGACCCGGCGCTCAACAAGTTGGAGCTGCGCAAGAAGGTCGGCATGGTGTTCCAGCAGTACAACCTGTTCCCCCACAAGACGGCCCTGCAAAACATCATGATGGCGCCGGTGACGGTGCTGAAACAGAACCCGGTGGAAGTTGAAAAGCGCGCCCGGGAACTGATCAAGAAAGTCCGCCTTGAGGGCAAGGAAGACAATTACCCGGGTGAGCTTTCCGGCGGCCAGCAGCAACGTGTCGCCATCGCCCGGTCCCTGGCCATGAACCCCGACGTCATGCTGTTCGACGAAGTGACGGCGGCCTTGGACCCGGAAACGGTGAAAGAGGTTTTGGTCACCATCCAGGACCTGGCCGAGGAAGGCATGACCTGCATCCTGGTGACCCACGAAATGGGCTTTGCCCGCGAGGTCGCCAATCATATCTACTTCACGGACAAGGGCGTGATTGTCGAACACGGGCCCCCGGCGACCTTCTTCGATGACGCCAAGGACCCGCGCACGCAGGAATTCCTGGGACAAATCCTGTAACCATCGTTATTCTGCGCCCGCTCATTTATGACGAGGTGACAGAATGACTTTGCGTTTCATGGACCAACGGATCGATTTTGCCGCAGCGTTTCGCTGGGCGGCGCGTCTGGGTTGGCAGACGGGGATCTGCAATCACTTCAGCTGGATGGTCGATGAGGAACAC
>CAZQPC010000074.1:0-5940 GCA_964595005.1 uncultured Magnetovibrio sp. | reverse complement strand
TGATCAATCCGCGCGGCCTGTTCTGGTCGGAAATCACCGCGTCGAACCTGGTTCTGTTGGACGGCGACAACAACATCGTCGAAGGCGGCGACGAGGTCGAGGAAACGGCGTTCTTCGTCCACGTGCCGACGCACCGCATGAACCCGGCGGCGAAAATCATCCTGCACGCCCACGTGCCCTACGCCACGGCGCTGGCGTGTCTGAAGGACGGCGAGCTGAAATGGTGTTCCCAGGACGCGCTGAAGTTTTACGGCAAGGTGGTCTATGACCGGACCTTCAACGGCTCGGTCCTGGATGCCAGCGAGGGCGAGCGCATTGCGCGGAAGCTGGGCAACCATCAGATCATGTTCATGGCGCACCACGGGGTCAGCGTCATCGGCCACGACATCGCCCACGCGCTGAACGATTTCTACCTGCTGGAGGATACCTGCCGGGTGCAGATTTTGGCCCAGTCAAGCGGCCAGGAACTGGCGATCATCCCCGATGACGAGATCGACCGCATCATGTCCATGCCGAGCGGCCACGACCCACAGGTGGCGCCGCACTTCGAAGCCATCAAGCGGGTGCTGGACAGGGAAGAACCGGCGTATCGGACGTAGGTGCACTCGGCGATTATGCACGTTTTTAACTCCGTCATTCCCGCGAAAGCGGGAATCCAGGGAGGCCTGCCGAGACCTTTGCGGTTGGTGCCCTGGACCCCCGCGTTCGCGGGGGTGACGATACGGGGATAGCCGTCGGCTTTTCCTGAAACGCTAGTTTCTTTCAACGCCGGTACGCGCAACCTACCATTGCCGCATGATGATTCGATCCGAGCAACAGACAATCCTCGATCGGGTGGACACCGTCGCGGCCCAGATCGCCGCAGACCGCACCGGCCTTATGGCGCGATCGGACTTTCCCGCTAACCTGTGGCAGGTCCTTGGCGATAGCGGCCTCTTGGGCCTCACCCTGCCGGTGGACATGGGCGGCCTCGGCGGAAACTACGCCACCCTTGCCGCCGCGGCGCGGCGCCTTTCGGAGAAGGGCGGCGTGCTGGGCGTCACCGTCTCCTGGCTCTGCCATGTCATGAACGCGCGCCTGCACCTGGACCGCAAGGGCACGGCGGCACAGCGCGAACGTTGGCTGCCGCGCCTGGCAAAGGGCGACAGCACCATCTGCATCGCCATCTCGGAACCCGGCGTCGGTGCGCACCCCAAGCACCTGACCACGGCGGCCCGGCGCGACGGCGACGACTATGTCATCGACGGTCGGAAAACCTACCTGACGAACGGGCCCTTGGCCGA
Organism: uncultured Magnetovibrio sp.; assembly: GCA_964595005.1. GTDB lineage: Bacteria > Pseudomonadota > Alphaproteobacteria > Rhodospirillales > Casp-alpha2 > UBA3470. The sequence continues at coordinate 4,657 of CAZQPC010000074.1, read as the reverse complement.
TCTGTTCATCGTCCTGGCGATCACCGGGGAAGCCGATGGCCTGAAGACCTTCTCGGCGATCCTGGTGCCCCGCGATACGCCGGGACTTACCCAAACACCGGGCGTCGAGGTCGATTTCCTGCACCCCTCGCCCCATTGCGGCATCGAGTTGAACACCTGCCGGGTACCGGTGGAAAACATCCTGGGGACGCCGGATGGCGGCTTGGCGGAGATATCCCTGCCCATGCGGGCCATCGAAGATGCGTTGGCGACGTCGTCCCTGGCCGGCGCCATGAACGCGCAACTGCGGCATCTTGCCGGCGCCTTGCCGGCGGTCCCGGACAAGGACGCCTTGGCGGACCTCGGGCAACTGCTGGGCAAGGCCGACGCCCTGGCCGCCATGGCGGCGGCGCTGGCCGATGATCTGGACGGTGATGACCGCGCCCCCGAACGCCTGAACGCGGCGTCGGCCGGCTTCCGAGGCTTTCTCCGGTCCCTGCAGGACGAACTGGACGCTTTCGTCGGTGCGCTGGGCGTGGTGTTATCGCCCGATGCCCGGAACCTGCGCCGCGACCTGATGAAGTCCCTGTCCATCGCCGGCGCCGTGCACCGCATCCAGGCGGCGAAGCGCGCCAGCGTGTATTTGCAGGAAGGAAAACCGGAATGAACAACGCGGCCCCGGACAAATTTTCCACCGTCGAGGAAATCATCGACGGCCTTGGCAGCGTCTCCTATATCGCGTCGCGCCAGATCGCCACGGCCATCCTGATTGCCCAGAACCTGGACAAGCCGGTGCTGGTGGAGGGCTCCGCCGGTGTCGGCAAGACGGAACTGGCCCTGGCCACGGCGGAGCATCTGAACATCCCGCTGATCCGCATGCAGTGCTACGAGGGCCTGGACGAATCGAAGGCGCTGTATGAATGGAAATACGGCAAACAGCTGCTCTACACCCAGGTCCTGAAGGACAAGATCGGCGACGTTTTGCAGGACGCCGACAATCTGGAAAAAGCCATGGGGCGGCTGCACGACTTCACCGACGTGTTTTTCTCCGAACAGTTCCTGGAGCCGCGTCCCTTGTTGAAAGCCCTGCAGGAAGACGCCGGCGCGGTGCTGTTGATCGATGAGGTCGACAAGGCCAACGAGGAGTTTGAGGCCTTCCTGCTGGAAGTGCTGTCGGCCTTCCAGGTGACGATCCCGGAAATCGGCACCATCAAGGCGAAAAACCCGCCCATCGTGTTCCTCACGTCCAACAACACCCGCGACATGGGCGACGCGCTGAAGCGGCGGTGTTTGCATCTTTATATCCCGCTGCCCGATGCCAAGCTGGAAGAGCGCATTGTCGCCGCCCGGGTGCCCGATATCGATGCGCGGTTGCGCCGCCAGTTGGTCAACTTCGTGCAAGGGCTGCGCGAGGCGGACTTGAAGAAGCTGCCGTCGATCAGCGAAACCATCGATTGGGCCCGCGCCCTGGTGCTTCTGCACACCGACGAACTGGACGCCAAGCTGGTGCGCGAAACCTTGAACGTATTGCTGAAATTCGAAGAAGATATCGACGCGGCGGCGCCCGTCATCAACGAACTGGTGCGCAAGTCCGTCCGATCGGCGGGGGTTGGCGGCCGTGCAACGCCAACTTGAGGATTTCATCCGGTCGCTGCGCGCCAACGAGGTGCGGGTTTCCGTCGCCGAGGCCATGGAAGCGCACGAGGTTGTCGCCCACGTGGGCTACGCCGACCGGGCCCTGTTGAAGGATGCCCTGGCACTGACCCTGGCGAAGACGGTCGGCGAGAAACAGCGCTTCGATGACAGTTTCAATCTGTTCTTCGCCCGCGATCAGTTCACGGGCGAGGCGGGCGAAGGCGATGACGGTGATGCGGGCAACGAAAACGCTGGCGACGCCCCTGACACGGGCAACGAACTGGCCGACATGCTGCTGGCCGACGACCGCGAAGGCCTGGCCGCGGCCATGGAACAGGCCGGCCGCGACGCCGGCGTCGGCAATATCCGGTTCCGCACCCAGGTCAACTTCCTGGCCCGGCGCATGGTCGACCGCATGGGCCTGGCGGAACTGGAACGCCTGATCGCCCAGGTGGTGCTGGGCGAGGTGCCCGGCGGCCAGGACCTGGCCGACGACCTGGAAGGCCAGCGCACCCGGTTGCTGGGCGAGGCCCGCAATTTCGTCGAACGCCAGTATGAACTTTACGGCCGCTTCGCCGGCCAGCAGTTGCGCGAGGAATTTCTGGAACGCACGCCGCTGGCCGCCGTCGACCGGCGCGACTACGTTCGCATGAACCACCTGATCCGGCGCATGGCCCGCAAGCTGGCGTCGCGCTACGTGGCCCGGCACAAACGCACCCGGCGCGGCCACCTGGACGTGCGCCGCACGCTCCGCGTCAACATGGCCCACGACGGAATCCCGTTCGAGACCATCTGGAAGCAAAAACGCGTCGAGCGCCCGAAGATCGTCGTCATCTGCGACGTCAGCCGATCGGTGGCCGCCGCCGCCCAGTTTCTGTTGATGTTCCTCTATAATCTGAACGAGGTTCTTTCCGATCTCCGCAGCTTCGCCTTCTCGTCCTATCTGGTCGAGGTCGAGGATATTCTTGATGCGCATAATATCGAAGACGCGATCCCCAAGGTTCTCGACAAGATCGGTTTCATGTCGACGGACTACGGCCGCGCCCTGGATGATTTGAAGACCCAGTTCGGCGATGCCATCGACCGGCGCACCACGGTGATCGTCCTGGGCGACGCGCGGTCGAACTACGGCGATCCCCGCGCCGACATCATGAAGTGGGTCAACCAGCGCGCCCGGCGCGTCGTCTGGCTGAACCCGGAGCCGGAAAGCTTCTGGGGCACCGGTGATTCCGAAATGCCCCGCTACCGCCCCTACTGCCACGTCGCCAAAACCTGCCGCACCATCAAACACCTTGAGCGGGTGGTGGACGATATCCTGCGCTCGGGGACGCGGGCGTAAGCGGCCCGATCCTATTCGGGGGTTAAGCGGAGATGGGATTTTCCCCGCCAAAACGCCTGGTCATGACCCACGGCGGAGGCATGTCGTGCACAAAGATGCTTGGAGGCCTAACCGGGGGAGTTAATGTATTTGCCTCACTTTTTGATGGTGGCTCTTAGTTTTTCAAATTCCTGCACGTAATAATCCAGATCACCGGGGTTCAAGAAAAATTTCCCCAAAAGCTTCGTCCCCTCCCTGCCGGTTTCAGGCGGACTATTGCGATTAAAGAAGTAAGAAAATCCGGCGCTTGATTTCAAATGCCGTGACGACGCGAGAACCAGGTCATCATCCGCTTCCTGGGACTTGGCGTTTGGCGACAGGTATCCCGACGCCTGATTGAGTTGATAGGAAACGTCTGGTTGGGCGAAGAAAGAAAGTACCTTTTTTGCCGCCGACTTATGCTTCGATTGGATCGGGATAAACAGGAGATCAAGGGGGGCTTCCTCATAAAGTGGAATTGAAGGGTCAATTTGGGGAAACCGGAAAAACCCGACGTCGTGCCTGAATTGCCTGGGCATTTTGGAAAGAATGAAACTGCCGATCAGATACATCGCGCCCCTGTTGCGATAGAAATAAGGCAGCGCTTTCGAATGGGTCAGGTTTTCATGGCCTTTGAAAAAATAACCTTTTTCAATCAGTTCTTTCAAAAACCCCAGGGTTTTCCTCACCCTTTTATCCGTGAAGGAAATTTTCCCGGCGGTAAGCCGTGTATGGAACTCCAGACCATGCAATCTAAGATTAAGGTAGGAAAACCAACTGGCCGCCGGGAACGGTGTCTTGGTGCCGATCATCATCGGCGCAATGTTCGCTGCTTTGAAAACCTCGCAAATGTGCAGGAACTCCTGCCACGTTTTAGGCGGCGCCAGATTGAATTTGTTGAATAAGGATTTTCGATAAAAAAAGCCCCAAGGGTAATAAGAGAGCGGCAATCCATATTGCTTGTTGTGCAGGGTCACCGATTTTTTCGTATTCAAATAATATTTATCAAATCCACCTTTCTTCCATAGATTCTCTAAGGGCTCGATTTCATTTCGTGAAACTCTTTGCTCAAACCCGTACCCCGCAAATCCCAAAAATATATCGACGGGGCAGTTTTGATCTTTCAGGCAAGTGTTTTGTCGGTCGTGGTAATCTTCATTCAAATGTAACTGATAACTCAATTCGATTTCGTTATTTGACGCGTTGAAGCGCCGAACCAATTGGGAAATGGTTTCCCGGTATTCAGCGGAAAGCATCAGTGCGTTTATGACCACCGGCTCTTTACCGGCCGCCGCTAAACATTGAATGGGTAGGACAAGCAATAAAAGTACGGCAAAACCTTTATTGATACGCCGCATTTCCTCACCTTTTGACTATTTGGCGATATTATAAATCATCACAAAATGCGACATTCTTATATCATATCAATCATTCGCCCCGTCAGACAATCTGAGCCAACTTCGGTTAGCTGTACGCATTCGGATTTCTTCCGCTGACGTCATGCCCACAGCCATTCCGGGATTCATTCGCGTCATGGAATTCTCCTTTAATTGATAATTTTACTAAAATTTTAAATTATTAGGTTGAAATTCATTAATAACTAGTATATATACAGAACATGCGCTGCGGAAGACCGGCAGTTGCACGCTATTGAACCTTGTGAAGATGGCTCCCGACCGGCTCAAA
>CAZQPC010000073.1:0-16563 GCA_964595005.1 uncultured Magnetovibrio sp. | reverse complement strand
AAAACCCTGGAAAACCGTCTCTATGGGTCATTATTAATGCAACTTGGTATTAGAGCTCAAGCCGCCTGATCGCCCATCTCTCTGCCGCTTCTCGCAGCACATCATTATTCCCCTCACCCGCCCGCTTCGCGGGCCCCTCCCTCTCCCCAAGGGAGAGGGAAAAGACAGGCGGTGCGGCAGACTCCTCCTTCTCCCTTGGGGAGAAGGTTGGGATGAGGGGATTTGAAGGGCCTAGGCGGCGATCACGGCACTGTCGGCGACCAGGGCGTCGATTTCAGTGTCCTCATATCCGTATTCGGCCAGAACGGCACGGGTGTGCTGCCCGTAGACCGGAGAACCGCCCTCAATGACACCGGGTGTTGCCGAGAACTTGATCGGCACGCCGAGGGTCTTCACCGGTCCGGCCGTCGCATGCTCAACCTCAAGCACCATCTCGCGGGCCGCCGTATGCGGATCGGCGTGCATTTCGTTAACATCATAGATAGGGCCGGCGGGTATGCCGACGCGGTCCAGCTCTGCCAGCCAGTGTGCCTGGGGCTTCGTGCCGAAGACGCCGTTCAGGATATCGATCAGCTGGTCCGTATTGTCCATGCGCGCCGCGCCGTCGGCGAACCTCGGATCGTCGGCCAACGCGTTCAGGTCCAGGAGTTCAAGCAGGCGTCCCCAAAGCCGCGTGTTGGACGCGCCGATGTTGATATAGCCGTCCGCCGTCTTGAAGGCCTGATAGGGCGCATTCAGGGGATGGCGCGAGCCCATGGGCCCGGGCGCGACACCGGTGGCCAAGGCGATGGCGGACTGCCAGTAGGTATGGGTGATGCCGGCTTCGAACAAGGACGTGTCGACCATCTGGCCTTCGCCGGTCTGCAACTTGTGGGCAAAGGCTGCCGATACCCCCAGCGCGCCCAGAATGCCCGCCGTGATATCGGTGACCGGGGCGCCGACCTTCACAGGCTCGCGGCCCGGCCCTTCGCCGGTGATGCTCATGAGCCCACTCATGCCCTGGGCGATCAAATCATAACCGCCACGCGGCGCATAGGGCCCGGTGCGGCCGAACCCGGAGATGGCACAGTAGATGAGGCCCGGGTTGTGTTCTTTCAAGTCCTCATAGCCGAGGCCCAGTTTCGACATGGTGTCGGCCCGGTAGTTCTCGATCAGCACATCAGCGTCTTCGAGCATCTTCAGAAGCACGTCCCGACCCTTCGGGTTTTTCAGATCAATGGCAACACCGCGTTTGTTGCGGTTCATCATCATGAAGGCCGCCGATTCGCCTTCAATATCAGGCGGCAGGAAGCGCCGGGTGTCGTCGCCGTCCGGAACGCGTTCAACCTTGATCACATTGGCGCCCATGTCGGCCAGCATGCGCCCGCAGGTCGGGCCGGCCATCACATGCGCCAATTCAATGACGGTCATGCCCTGCAAGGGGCCTCGGGTCTCGGTCATGGCAGTATCTCCCCGGCCCTCAACGGCCTTCAAATTTCGGCGTTTCCTTTTTCAGGAACGCCTGGTAGCCGATCTGGAAATCTTCCGTGTCGTAACAGGCGAAGCCTTCGTCCACCTCGGCGTCCGACAAGGCCGTCGGATCGGCCAGGCGGGTCAGGAATTTCTTGTGCCAACGATGAACGAGCGGCGCGCCGACGGCAACCCGGCCGGCCGCCGCCATGGCCTCTTCCGTCACCTGATCGTCCTCGACGACCCGGCTGACGATGCCCAAGTGCCGTGCTTCCCCGGCATTGACAATCCGTCCTTCGAGAAGGATTTCCAAGGCCCGCCCGGCGCCCACCAGGTCTTTCAGGCATGAAATTTCCGGATAGGCCATGACCAGGCCCAGCTTGGCGATGGGCGCGCCGAAGCGGCTTGATTCGCCGCAGATGCGGATATTGCAAAGCCCCGCCACTTCCAGCCCACCGCCGACGCAGATGCCGTGGATCATGGCCACCGTCGGGTGCGGCATGTTCCTAAGCGCTTCGATGGTGCCGTGCATCAATTCGCCGTAGGCTTTGGCCTGTGCGGCGGAATTGCGCTCCGTTTCGAATTCGGAAATGTCATTGCCCGGCCCGAAGGCTTTCTCGCCGGCGCCGCGGATGACGACGCAGCGCACGCTGGCGTCGGCACTCAGTTCGCGGAACACCTCACCCATGCGCCCCCACATGGGCTTGGTGAAGGCGTTCATCTTGTGTGGCCGGTTCAGGGTGACGGTGACGATGCCCCCTGGCCCTATCGAGTCATCGCGTTCCACCAAAACCGTCTCGGCGACATTTTCATCGGCAATATCGGACATGTCAGCCCCCCGCCGTTTCCGTGAGGTACGCCATGGCCTTGTCGACGCCGCCTTTCTGGTGCGGCACGTCGGCCAGGCTGAAGCCCATTTCGACGCCGCTAAGCGCGCCCATGAGGGTGAGTTCGTTGATATCGCCCAGGTGGCCGATGCGGAATATCCTGCCCTTCACCTTGCCAAGCCCGGTGCCCAGCGACATGTCGAAATTGTCCAAGATCACCTTGCGCACATGGTCGGCGTCGATGCCATCGGGCATCATCACGCCGGTGAGCACGCTGGAATATTCATCCGGGTTGTTGCACAGCACTTCCAGGCCCCAGGCCTGAACGGCGCGCCGCGTCGCCTCGGCGAAACGGTCGTGGCGGGCGAAGACGCTATCAAGACCCTCCTCGAACAGCATCTTCAAGGCTTCCCGCAGGCCATAGAGCAGGTTGGTCGCCGGCGTGTAGGGGAAGAACCCGGTAGCATTGTTGGCGATCATCGACTGCCAGTCCCAATAGGACCGGGCAATGCCGTTCGACTTGGACGCTTCCAGGGCCTTTTCGCTGATCGCATTGAAACCCAAACCCGGCGGCAGCATGAAGCCCTTCTGTGAGCCGCTGACCGTCACATCGACGCCCCAGGCATCGTGCTGGTAGGCGATGGAGCCGAGTGACGAAATGGTGTCCACCAACAACAGCGCCTGATGGCCGGCGGCGTCCATGGCGGCCCGCACGTTGGGCACGTTTGACGTGACCCCCGTGGAGGTTTCGTTGTGCACCATGCAGACCGCCTTGTATTCATGGCCCGCATCGGCGCGGAGTTTTTCTTCGACCTCGGCGGCACTGACGCCGGAGCGCCAGTCGCCCGGCACGAACTCCACCGTGATGCCGAGCCGCTCCGCCAATTCCTGCCAAAGCGACGCGAATTGACCGGTTTCGAACATCAACACCTTGTCGCCCGGGCTCAAGGTATTGACCAGCGCCGCTTCCCAGGCCCCGGTGCCGGACGACGGGAAGATGATGACGTGGCTTTCCGTGCCGAAAACTTTCTTGATGCCGTTCAGAACATCAAGCCCCAGTTCACCGAAGTCAGGCCCGCGATGGTCAATGACGGCCCGGTCCATGGCCCGCAAAACGCGCTCGGGCACGGGGCTCGGCCCGGGGATCTGTAAAAAATGGCGTCCACTACGATAATTCATGACTTTCTCCTCGCCGGGCGTCGGTGCACCGGCGCCATTCGTCCATAATGATCGGATTGAATTATGCATTCATTTTTATACGATGCAATCTGAATTATATTATTAAGTTCAATTGATTGTTTTTATTTGTTTTTTTAACGTATCGAATACCGGGCAATAAATTCACACCAGACTCCGTATTGATTTTTGAATGCAAAATGTTAGGATCATCACCAATATCAAACAAAGGATCACAATATGACGGCAGCAAAGCCCGGCATTACCGGCACCGGACGCATCGGCGACAGTGGTTTGGCCCGGCGCCTCAACGGTGCGCTCAGTGGCGACGTCCTGTTTGATCCGTTCAGCCGCGGCCGTTACGCGACGGACGCCTCACATTATCAGGTGGAACCCATCGGGGTCGTGGTGCCGAAATCCACCGAAGACGTGGGCAAGGCCTTGGACATCGCCCGCGATGAAAACATCCCGGTGCTGCCGCGCGGCGGCGGCACCTCGCAATGTGGCCAGACCGTCGGCGAGGGCTTGGTCGTCGACATGAGCAAGCACATGAACCAGGTGCTGGATTTCGACGTCGGAAGCCGCAGCGCCTGGGTCCAGCCGGGCATCGTGCTCGATCACCTCAATGCCTACCTGAGACCGCACGGGCTGTGGTTCCCCGTTGACGTCTCCACGTCCAGCCGGGCGACCATCGGCGGCATGGCCGGCAACAATTCCTGCGGCGCGCGCTCCATCGTCTACGGCACCATGCGCGACAACGTCCGCGCCATCGATGCCATCCTGCCTGATGGTTCCGAGATGGTGTTTGGCGAGGTCTCCGACAACGCCACGCTGGCCAACCTGACGCCGGACCAGAGCCAATTGGTCAGCGGGCTTCTGGATTTGGGCCGGCGCGAGGCGGATGCGGTAAAGGCCGGCTTCCCCGATCTCATGCGCCGGGTCGGCGGCTACAACGTCGATGCCCTGATGCCGACGGGGCCGGACCGGGGCGCCTGGGCGGACGGTACGCTGACCCGCCCGCAGACCCACCCCAATCTGGCGCACCTGCTGGTGGGATCGGAAGGCACGCTGGCCTTTTCAACCAAGATTCAACTTGATTTGCAGCCGCTGCCGCAAAACAAGCATCTCGGCATCTGTCACTTCCCGACCTTCCACGACGCCATGGATGCGGCCCAGCATATCGTCAAGCTGGGTCCGGCGGCGGTGGAACTGGTGGACCGGACAATGATCGACCTGGCCCGCGACATTCCCATCTTCCGGGCCACCGTGGACCGCTTCGTACAAGGTGAGCCGCAAGCTCTGTTACTGGTGGAGTTCGCCGGTGAGGATGCCGAATTGCAACGCCGCAAACTGACCCAATTGAGTGAGTTGATGGCCGATCTTGGCTCTGCGGGCAGTGTCGTCGAGGCCGTTGACCCGGCGTTTCAGAAGGAGGTCTGGGAAGTCAGAAAGTCCGGCCTCAACATCATGATGTCGATGAAGGACGAGGCGAAGCCAATCTCCTTCATCGAAGATTGTGCCGTGCGCCTGGAAGACCTGGCCGAGTACACGGCGCGCCTGACCGACGTGTTTACCAAGCACGGCACCACCGGGACCTGGTACGCCCACGCGTCGGTCGGCTGTCTGCACGTGCGCCCGGTGATCAACCTGAAATCCGAGATCGACGTCAAGAAGATGCGCGACATTGCCGAAGAGGCCTTTGAGATGGTCCGCGAATACAAGGGATCGCACTCCGGCGAGCACGGCGACGGACTGGTGCGGTCGGAATTCCACGAGGCCATGTTCGGCCCGCGCATGATTGAGATTTTCGGCGAGGTGAAGGATGCCTTCGATCCGGCCGGACGCATGAACCCGGGCAAGATCGTCGATCCGCCGAAGATGGATGACCGGACTTTGCTGCGGTTCAAGGAAGGCTACACGCGCCAGCCCTTGGACACGGCGCTGGACTGGTCCGACTGGGGCGGGCTGTCGGGCGCCGCCGAGATGTGCAACAACAACGGCGCCTGCCGCAAGCGCGACGCCGGCGTCATGTGCCCCAGCTTCCGGGCCACGGGCGACGAGAAGGATCTGACCCGGGGCCGCGCCAACACCCTGCGCCTGGCACTGTCGGGGCAATTGGGGCCGGACGCCTTCACCTCGGACGACATGTACGAGACCATGGCGCTCTGTGTTGGCTGCAAGGGCTGCCAACGCGAATGCCCGACGGGCGTCGACATGGCGCGCATGAAGACGGAGTTTCTGTATCACTACCGCAAGCGTCACGGGCTCAGGCTGTTTGACCGGCTGGTCGCCTATCTGCCGCGGTACGCCGGCACGGCTTCAGCGTTTGGTTGGTTGCTCAATCTGCGTAATCACATCCCGGGTTTGCCCGCGCTCGGGCAGATAATCACCGGTTTCGCGGCGAACCGTCCCTTGCCGGCCTGGAGTTCACTACCGTTCCGCGACAGCGAGGCCGGCAAGGATCAGGACGGCAACGAGGTCGTCTTGTGGGCCGACACCTTCAACCGCTGGTTCGAGCCGGACAATGTCCGTGCCGCCCGCCGCGTGTTGGAAACCGGCGGTTACAAGGTCCATATGGCCAAACCCGCCGATGGTGACAGGCCGCTCTGCTGCGGGCGGACATTCCTGGCCGCCGGCCTAGTGAATGAGGCGAAGGCGGAGGCGACCCGGGTCTTGGAAAGCCTGGGCCCTTACGTCAAGCGCGGCGTGCCTGTCGTCGGGCTGGAGCCGTCCTGCCTGCTCAGTCTGCGCGATGAGTTCGCGGTCATGCACCATGGCGAGGCCGCCGAGCAGCTGGCCGGCAATGCGTTTCTTTTCGAGGAATTCCTGGCCCGCGAGTCGGAAGCGGGGCGGCTGAACCTGCCGTTGAAGGCGCTCCGGCAAAGCAAAGCCTTTGTGCACGGCCACTGCCATCAAAAGGCCTTCGCGGTCATGGGCTCCGTCGAGCAGGTCCTGAACATGATCCCCAACTTGGACGTTGCCGTGATCGACAGCAGTTGCTGCGGCATGGCCGGGGCCTTTGGATATCAGCCGGAGAACTTCGAGGTCTCCATGAAAATGGCGGAAGCCGATCTGTTGCCGGCGGTCAGGGATGTCGGACCGGATGACCTGATCGTCGCCGACGGTACCAGCTGCCGCCATCAGATCGCCGATGGTGCCGGGCGCGAGGCCATCCACGTGGCCCAAGTGCTGGCCCAGGCCCTGGATACGGAAGGAGTGTAGGCCATGGACGAAACCGCCATGGACATGGCTGAAATTCCGGGCACCATCCGCCGCCCGACCCTGCACGAAGAAGTGGTCGAGCGCATCCGCGATATGATCTTCGACGGCGATCTAAAAGCCGGCACGCGGGTGCCCGAAAAAAGCCTCTGCCAGACCTTCGGAATCTCCCGCACGCCGCTGCGCGAAGCCCTGAAGGTGCTGGCCGCCGACGGTCTGATCACCTTGCAGCCGAACCGGGGCGCCTGGATCACGAAACTGACACCGGAAGACGTGGACGAGCTGTTCCCGATCATGGGCTCCCTGGAGGCGCTCTCCGGCGAGTTGGCCTGCCGCAACGCCACGGATGAGGACGTCGCCGAAATGCGCGCGCTGCACTACGAAATGGCCTTGCATCACACCCGTGGCGACCAGCCCTCTTATTTCCGCATCAACCAGAAGATCCACGAAAAGATCATGGAGATCGCCGGCAACCCGACCCTGCTGCAGGTCTATCAGTCCCTGGCCCAGCGCATCCGCCGGGCGCGCTATCTGGCCAATGCCTCCATCAACCGCTGGGATGCGGCGATGCAGGAGCATGAGGCGATCCTCGACGCCCTGGCGGCGCGCGACGGGGAAAAACTGGCGGTGTTGTTGAACGATCATCTGCTCAACAAGCAAGAAGCCGTAAAAAAAGTGATCGCCGAGGCCGATCCGCCATAATTTTGCCCTGATCCACCCATAACCTGTGACAGTTATCACAGCCGAATGGACCCATTGAGCGTACAACCGGCGCCAAGAAACGTCGTCACAGGAACAAAACCATGCATACCGCCGTCACCTTCGCCCGTCAGGTCGCCCGTATCCTCCGCATCCCCGTCAATGACCGCCGCGAAATCGCCTTCCGCGTACCGCCCTCGGCGCGCTAATCCACCCCCAAACCCGCGGCAATTCAAAACGTGAGGTCTGGGGATGGCTGGGTTGGCCAGAATGCTGCGGGACCGTCGTTCCCTACGGAACGGCGAAAGCCCGTGGCATCCCCCGGAGGGAATCATCCACTTGCTCGTATCCTCGGAGGACTGGGATCTGCCGGGCCTTCCCTCCGGGGGATCAAACCGCGCTTACGCGGCCCCACTGGGGCCACGGTCACGGTTTGATAGACCGATGTGTCCCGACCAAAGACTGCTACATGCTGAACATCAGCCGTTGAACCGCATGCCCGTTGCCGCTTCCTCACGGCCCAACACGATCTCGTTAACCGTCGCCAGACGGTGCTAAGATGCCATCGCACTGAGGCATGAAAGGCAGAGGCGTGGGACCGACCCTGTCACGATTTCTGTTCGGCGAGAAGATTTCCGGCGATCTGCCGGCCCGCGTGGCCGAGGACATCGCCGCCCGCCAGAACGAGGGCGAGAAGGTCATCGGCTGGATCCAGCTGGCCCTGCTGATTGTTTTCGCCACGCTCTATGCCCTGACACCGCCGCCCGTCGAGGCGACGTCTTTCCGCCCCGAGCCCTGGGCGCTGGGGTTCTATCTGAGTTTCACCTTGATCCGTCTGGTCTGCGCCTACCGGCACTACCTGCCCCCGTGGCTGCTGATCTTGTCGGTGATCATGGATATCGGCTTGTTGATGGTGCTGATCTGGAGCTTCCACATCAAATACGCGCAGCCGCCGAGCTTCTATCTGAAGGCGCCGACGATGATCTACGTGTTCATCTTCATCAGCCTCAGGGCGCTCAGGTTCGAGCCCAAATACATCCTCATTACCGGCGCCGTTTCGGTGCTCGGCTGGGCCGTCCTGATGGCCTACGCCATGTCGTCAACCGACGCCGAAGCGGTGATCACCCGCAACTACGTCACCTACCTGACATCCAACGCCGTGCTGATCGGCGCCGAGGTCGACAAGATGATCTCCATCGTCCTGGTCACCCTGGTTCTGGCGGCCGCCATCTTGCGGGCCCAGCGCACCTTTTACCGGGCCGCCCTGGACCAATCGGCGGCGGAAGACCTGTCCAGGTTCATTTCGCGCGAGGTCGCCGACCGGATCACGTCGGCCGACCGGCCGATCCAGCCCGGCGACGGCGAACAGCGCACGGCCTCGGTGCTGTTCACCGATATCGAAGGGTTCTCGACGGTTTCGGAAAAATTGACACCGGGGGAACTGGCGCAAACCCTGAACGATTACTTCTGCGAAGTCGGCGACGTGATCCGCCGCCACGGCGGCGTCATCACCCAATACCAGGGCGACTTGATCTTGGTGACTTTCAACGCGGTGACGCCCGACGAAGATCATGGCGCCAACGCGGTGCGCACGGCGCTCGATATCATCGAGCTTTGCGAGAACCGCACCTTCGGGCCGGGCAAGCATTGGCTGTTGACCCGCTGCGGGGTGAATTCCGGCGATATCGTCGTCGGCGCCATCGGCTCGGCGGACCGGCTGGCCTTCACGGTTCACGGCGATGACGTGAACATTGCCGCCAGGCTGGAACAACTGAACAAGGAATACGGCACCTACGTGCTGTGCGGCGAGAACACCGTTAATTGCTCCGGCGAGGTCTGCAAGTTCCGTCCCGTCACGGAAGTCACCGTGCGCGGCCGCGAAGCGGCGACCCGGGTGTATACGGTCTAACGGTTTTGCCCAACTGACGGGCCTCGGCCAAGAATCAATGCGTGAGGTCCCGGGATGGCCCCGGGAGGAGACCATGCATCTTTGATGCATGGTCTTTGGCGGGACCGATGTGTCTTCCCAAGTTGGCAATTTGCCGTGTGAGCACGGGTTTTCCCCCAGCGGGATGCCAGTCGCTCGTGGCAACCTTGGTACGGACCCATCGGTCTGGCCAACATTCCTCGGGCTTACGCCGCTCCCCCGGAGCGACGACCCTCGTCATCCATCCCCAGATCTCACGATTCAGTTTGCCGTCCAGCCCGTCACGCCCCTCCGGTGGCTGGCCCCATCACTGTCACACCCTGTAACACCGTACCGTTTGTACACCGAAGTCAGCATTTGTACGCAAAAGTACACATTTCCCTTAACTTTCCGCGCACCGCCTCAATAAAATCAATAACTTAGCCCGTGTACTTTTGCGACCGAAACGGTGTACTTTTTCGCGAAAGTACACGGAAGTACACGTTTTTCAGAGTCAACGCCGTGGACGCCGAGGAGCGCGGAGGTCGCAGAGAAGCGGAGGTCGCAGAGAATTAGAAAAAGAAAAATTTCTACACCGCGACCACCGCGTGACCGCCGCGAGCGCTGCGTTGCGCTTCTTTGTCCGCAGGCAAAGATAGGCACGCGACGACGCCACGGCCGCGCGGTTTACCTCATCAACCCCGAGCCCAACACCCAAAAATCCCCTGGCGCATCGGCCCCGGCGGTTCTCCGTCCCGGCCAAAACCGCAACAGAGTCATCTTCGCAATGTAAAATAGCGTGCAACTGCCGCTCTTCCGCAGCGCATGTTCTGTATATAGGCTATTTTCTTTGAATTTCAACCATTTTTTAGGAAAAATTATCCGATGAGCAATTTACCTGGAACATCCTGCGGAGGGAGAGCCAGGGTCGGCTTTCGCCCCCCGGAGGGAGAGTTCAACGTGCGGCAACCTCAGTAAGGACACGTCGGTCGATCAATCCCGGCCTGTGGCATCCCGAACAAGGATGCCGAACGTCCGGTTGTCGTGCGGAACCGGACGTTCGATGGGCGTCCATAGAAGCTCCCTTTCAAGCCAATAAGAGACATTTCACATTTGGTGCAGATTGCCGGGGATCCAAAATTAAAAGAATTACCAACGGCGTCGCAAAACGCTTATGATCGCCATGTATTCGAAGGCTTTCCCGGAAATGTCGGACAGATGGCGTCGGACAATCGAAAGGGAATGACCGTCGGTAGGAGAAAAGAGGGCATTAGACAAAATCAGCTATGGAAATCGAAGATTTCTTTAATCAAGACAACATCGTTGATCTCAGTTTCTTTAATTTCAGGAACGCCATCACAGCCGCCTACTTCGCGGACAGCGACTTACGAATTCTCAAGGTCAACGACAACTTCAAATCCTTCTTCCCCATTCTCGGCAACGTCTCCGACGCTTATTTTCCTGACGTCCTGAAGCAACTCGGCGTCGCCGACGAAGACGTTCAGACATTTTCCGAGAAATTGATCAATGATGGAAAAGTGTTAATTCCCGATATATCGATCACCATCGACGGCGAGGAGCGCGTCTATTCTCTGTTGTCCGCCGTCACCAATGATGAGAGTTTCTCCTATTTGAACGGCGTCCAGGGCCAGTTCGTCGATCGCACCAGGGAAAATGAGTTGCGCAAGCAGCAGGAACTTCTCTTGGCAGAGAAAATTCGGGACCGGGAACTCATTGAGGAAAAGACGAAAAAACTCGAAGATCTCGCCAACCGATTGGCAAAATACCTGTCACCGCAAATCTACCAATCGATTTTCGCCAGCACAAATAAATCGACCACGAACTTCGCGCGCAAGAACCTGACCGTGTTCTTTTCCGATATCGAACAATTCACTGAAATCAGCGATGGCATGGAACCCGAGCGTCTGGCATTCGTCATAAACACCTATCTGGGCGAAATGTCGAATATCGCCATCGAACACGGTGGCACCATTGACAAGTTCATCGGCGACGCGGTGATGGTGTTCTTCGGCGACCCGGAGACCGAGGGCGAAGCCATTGATGCGATCAAATGCGCGCGGATGGCGCTCAGAATGCGCCAACGCGTCGATGAATTAAAAGACGTTTGGTTGTCAAAGGGAATATCCAAGCCATTGCGGGTGCGCATGGGAATCAGCACTGGGTTCTGCACGGTCGGCAATTTTGGCTCCGATCAACGGCTCGATTATACGGTGCTGGGCGGCCCGGTGAACCTTGCTGCGCGCCTGCAAACGGCGGCCGAACCCGATACAATCCTGGTCAGTGAAACAACGTATCTTCTCGTTCGCGACGATGCCGAATGCAACCATATCGGAGAAATCACGCCGAAGGGCTTCTCGCGTCCGGTCCAAACCTACCAGTTGAACGGCATTGTGGCCGAGGCCAGCGGCCAGGAGAGTGATGGGACGTTGATCCGGGTTGGCGAGCACGTGGAAGTCAGCATTTCGGACACTGACAATATCCGCGAAGCCATCATAGAGTTGAAACGAATTGAGGAAGAGTTTGAGGAGATGTCCCAAAACAAGGGCGGAGGAATTGGCGGAAACTAGCCGGGAATGCGGGACAGGTAGATATTTATCAAGTTGTCTTCGGTGGGCACATGGGAGACCAGGTAATTGGTATTGTTCTCCGCAAAATGGACGGTAATTCCGTCACCGGGCCCGTCCTTCGCCGCAATATCCGCCCATAACTCGGCTCCGAGAATGCCTTGCGCGTCGTCGATGTGGTGGGTTTCGAAAAAAGTCTTGGTATTGGCGCCAAGCTCGACCAGCGCACCATTCTTGTCGGCCCGGAACACCGGGTCGAGTTTGCGTTCCGGGAAATCGGCGATGGAAGCGATGCGCCGGTTTTTGTATTGGGTGGTGACCGCCGAATAGGTGCCGACGCAGAACGGGAAGGCGTAGCCCAAGAAAACCGAGAAAAGGGTCAGTAGGGGCCGGGCATCGAATTCCGCCACCAGCAAGGGGAACGGATTTGCATCGCTCCGGAACCACGGTACCAGTAACTGGCCATAGCAGTTGATCAGAGTGCCGACGACCAGCGCCAGATTATAGGTCGAGCGGTCCCGCAGCTTGTGGGACAAAAGCCGGCCAATTAATGGATAATCCATGTGTTTCATCCGATCAACGCCGTGCGGTCAGGACGGTCCGGGCACTCGCGCTCCTAAACATCAACGAAAAAGATCTTAAAGGGCGTCTTGTATCAAGGCCTTCGTTATTCGCAAGGTGGGAACGAGCGTTTCGCCCCCCCTGAACACTTATGTCAAAATTTCCGTCGTTCGTTTCTTCCATCGTAAGAGAATTGCTCAAGTGGTTTCGCACAATATGCCCTCACTTACTAAAAACTTCAAACTAGCCACTGCGCATGTCCGCCTTGGGTCACGTTCGGAAGTATTGCGCGGCCAAGAATGAGGTCCGGCCACCCCCACAAAGCGGACATCGAAAATAAAAACTCGGATTTACCGCAATCAATTTCCGCATTGCCCCTACCAGCAGACCAATTTTGCGGCCCGTGATATAGTCTCAAAATAGCCATGAACAGACCTCACCAAAAAACCGCAAAAGTTTTCCGTTCCGGCGCGGGCAAATTGACGTAGAATTGGTCGCAGATTGATGATTAGATTTCCGGCCGCTGCCTGTAAGGGGTTTGAGCTTTGATTTGGAATTCAGTTCCAGTCATGACCGCCCTTGATCTCATAATGATCGGGATTGCTGTTTACGCAGGCTTTGCCCATTTCGCCAATCATTCAAATCTACGTGTTACGTCACCGCCCCTCGGCCAGTTTTTAATCTTGCTTGGAATTTTTGGAATTTCAGCATTATTCGGAATTGATCTCTTCACTATGCATGGCCTGCCCCTATTCATCCCGACCGAAGATGCAATGGCGGCGATGACGACACTCCATTTAGAGTATTCCTGGATTATAATCGTTGGGAGCACGGCGGTTATCGTCGTCGGATACGTACATAGCCAACGAGATGCGTCGGAGCTCGCGCGGCGGCAGGAGGAGTTAATAACGAATCAGACGCAAACTGAGATCGCTTTGACGGAAAATTGGGATCGTCTACGAATTATCATCGACAACCTGCCGCTCGGATTTAACGCTAAGGATTTGGAGGGGCGACACCTTGTCGCGAACAAGGAGTACTTGCAACGCCATGGCCTATCCGAAGATCAGATAATTGGCAAAACGAATGAGGAAATTTTCCCGGAAAACGTCGAGAGTAACAGGGCGGCGCGAAAGCAAGAAGCTGCGGTCAGAGCCAACAAAGGCGTCGTCTTCCGTGAGCAGAGCAAGATTTTCGAAGACGGCAAAATGCATTCGCTGTTGGTTTCCAAGTTCCCGATTCTCAACAAGGATGAACAGGTTATCGCAATTGGCATGACCGGCGTTGATGTCACCGAATTGCAGGATGCCCAGGAAGCAATTCGAATAAGTGAAGAGCGTCTACGTGGTGCAATTGAAAGTTTGCAAGAAGCGTTCGTGCTTTTCGATCACGAAGACCGTCTCGTCGCGATGAACGACGAATACGACCGAATCAATCCGGATGCCCGCGACATCATGAACAGCGGCGGAACATTCGAAGACCTGATCCGCGCCAACGTGAACCGCGGAATGATGGTCGAAGCGATTGGCCGCGAAGAGGAGTTCATCCGCGAACGCCTGGAAGAGCATCGCAGTCCCGGTCCACCGATCCTCCGGCAGTTCAGTGACGGCCATTGGTATAATCTCAAGGAAACCCGCACGCCGGACGGTGGTGTGGCGCTCACCTTCAGCGACATTACTGAGCTCAAGCGGATCGAGGGTAACCTTCAAGGTGCAGTTGCTGAATCAGAGTTCGCGAACCGCACAAAAACCGAGTTTCTGGCCCACATGAGCCATGAATTGCGGACGCCGCTGAACTCCGTGATCGGATTTGGAGAAATGTTGGAGAAGGAGATTTTCGGTCCCCTGGGGCATTCCAAATACCAAGAATATGCAGAAGATATTCGGGTTTCCGGTAATCATCTTCTTAAATTGATCAATGAAATTCTCGATATTTCAAAGATCGAGTCGGGCGAGTTGGATTTCACCGAGGAAAGTGTCGATGTCGGTGAAGTCATCAGTTTCAGTATCAGGATGGTCACCGATAGGTCCGAACAGGCTGGTCTCACCGTGGACCTGGAAGTACCGCGAAGTCTGCCGCGTATACGTGGTGATGAGGTGCGGCTTAAGCAAATTCTCCTTAATCTTCTGTCCAACGCAGTCAAGTTCACGCCCAAAGGCGGGCAGGTCAAGATCGAGGCTAAAGTCGATGACAGAAATGCCATGGTCTGGAAGATCGTGGATACGGGTGTCGGCATCGCCGCCGAAGATTTATCGCGCATTCTAAAGCCATTCGAGCAAGTTCGTGAAAATGCCGCGCAATCGCACGAAGGCACGGGCCTCGGCCTCTACCTAACAAATAAGCTGACCGAGTTGCATGGCGGTGCCTTAACCATTGAAAGTGAAGTCGGCGAAGGAACGATTGTCACAGTCCGGTTCCCACCTGAGAGAACTGCGAGCGGTTAACAACCTGATCCGAAACGTCCGAAAGGGGTCAACGACAGCCGAAAACGCCGGCTCGGCGTTTGATCTGCCTTGCCCCCGATACCGGACGTCAATTGCCGGAACATCCGCTTAGTCCCTGGGCGCGGGCCGAAATCGCGGACCGTTTCATGACCCCTTCCTAACCGGTTCCGGAAGTTCGGCCGCCCGCCCGCCATGGTCCCCGTCGCAATGATCAACCTTCCCAAGGCGACAACCGATGGAAATGGATTCTTGCCGATCAAGCCCGGTCAATCCTGAAAAGGCGGTAAAATACGATAATCGCTGTTACAGTCCTTTCTGTGCGCCGGGAGGATGGGAAGACCTTAGTGGCCGCCGTTTACGGGTGGCCCGCCTCGACTTGCAGGCACGCGCTGTAAATTCAGAAAGAAGGCACCCTCGGATGATCCACCTATCCCGCCGGGAATTGATGAGAAAAAGCAAAAGCCAATTGGTCGAGGAACTGATCTCGCGGCAAAAAACACTGGCCACCGCCGATTTGCATGCCGTCATCGAGGCCATGTCCGAAGGTTTCATTCTGATCGACGAGAACGAAAAAATGGTCGCCTGCAATTCCGCGTACCGGAACTTCTATCCTGGCCTCGCCGACGTCATAAAGCCGGGTGTTACGATCAGGAAGATCATCACCGCGGCCGCGGATCGTCAAACCGTCGACCGGCACGGCCAATCGAAGAGGGAATGGGTACAACAGAGACTTAAGAAATTTCGTGCCGCCGAAGGCGTCGATACGCAAAAGCTCGAAGACGGGAGATATATCCGGACCACCGAACGGCGGACGGCATCGGGCGGCGTTGTCAGTCTTCGCGCGGATATAACAGACGCGGTTGAGGGCGAGTTGGCGCTGCAGGAAAGCGAGCGCCACTCCAAACGATTGATCGATGCCTTTGATGCCTTGGATGAAAGCGTCGCCGTTGTCGACGCCGACGACAAGTTCGTGTTCTGCAACAGGCAATATCTGGAGCACAACAAGCATACGCCGGAACACTTGTCACCCGGCGGCTCATACCGTGATCACCTGAAGGCGCTGCTGGCCAAGGGCATGATTGCCGAAGCCGTCGGCCGCGAGGACGCGTGGCTGATCGAAAGACTTCAGCGCCATTCCAATCCGGAAGGCGCCTTTGCGCAGTATCACCGGTCCGGCACCTGGTTCTTGCTGCAAGAACGCAGACTGATGGATGGCGGCGCCATCATGCTGGCCTCGGATATTACCGATTTGAAGCGAACGGAAGAGGCATTGCGCGAGAGCCAGCAGCGGTTGGCCGATCACAACGCGTTGCTGCAAATGATGCTGGACGCCGTGCCCATCGGAATCACCATCAAAGACACCGGTGGCCGGTTGGAGTACGTCAATCGGCAGCTGCGCGAAACCTGGAATCTTAGCATCACGCAAACAACCGGCATGCGCGCCGGCGATATTGCTTATCCGGAATACGGCGCCCGACTGGAGGCCCTCGACAAGCGCGTGCTCGAAACCGGCGAAAGTGTGCGGGAAGACGAGATGCCTGTCGATGTCGAGGGCCGAACGCTGTACCGCACGGTCAGCAAGGTGCCGGTCCGGGACCGGACAGGAAAAATCCTGCACATCGTCACGTCGTTTACCGACATAACCGACCGCCTGCGGATGGAGACGGAACTGCGCGACAGCCGCCAGCAATTGGCCG
>CAZQPC010000072.1:0-16691 GCA_964595005.1 uncultured Magnetovibrio sp. | reverse complement strand
AAACCCTGGAAAACCGTCTCTATGGGTCATTATTAATGCAACTTGGTATAAACCGCGAAAGCTGCAAGAAATAAAGGGCGTCTCAAAAAAGAGACGCCCAAAGTTTAGGGGTTCAGGGAGTTCGAGGAATTTGGCGGTGCGGCCCGTGGACCTTAATCGCCCTGGCGCGATGCCCGTTCCGGGGCCCGATGGCGGCGATCCAAGGCTTTCTTGAAAAAATTCGTCACCGACCGGCTGCGCAATTGATGCGCGCGGCGGATGCCGGCGTTGATCTCGGCCAACGTGATATCCGGGGCATTTTCGAAACTGTCGTGTGACATGGTTTCACTCCATAATTCATCAAGGGTTGGCTGCCGGCGCGGCGACGATGTTTGTCTCAATCTGTAAAACCAATATATATTATTGCGATTAATTTCAGAATATGTATATTGTTAAAATATTATGGAATATTTGTCATCAATAGGAGGCTTGGATGGATCGACAGAGTGAGATGTCCGTTTTTGTCCGGGTTGTCGATGCGGAGAGCTTCTCGGCGGCGGCGCGGTCGTTAAAATTGACACCATCGGCGGTCTCGAAACTGGTCAGCCGCCTGGAAGACCGTCTTGGCGCGCGGTTGCTCAACCGCACGACCCGGCGGATCAGTCTCACGGAAGAGGGCCGTGCCTTCTATCAGCGTTGCCAACCGATCCTTTCCGCCATTGAGGAAGCGGAACGTGCGGTCACGGAATTGCACGCGGAACCGCGCGGCCTTCTGAAGGTCAACGCCTCGACAGCCTTCGGCCAGTATCACATCACGCCGTTGATCCCCGACTTCACGGCGCGTTATCCCGATCTTCGTATCCAGATGACGCTCACCGACAGCATCGTCAACCTGGTCGAGGAAGAGGTCGACGTGGCGATCCGCATTGGTGAGTTGCAAGACAGCTCTCTCATTGCCCGCAAGATCGGCACGGCCCGGCGCGTTGTCGCCGCCTCACCCGGCTATCTGGAACGGGCCGGCACGCCGCAAACCCCCGATGACCTGCGCGACCACAATTGTCTGACCCTGAGTTTTGAAACCAGCCTCAATCAATGGGAATTCGAAGGCGCCAATGGGGCGCAGCGGTTGCGGGTGTCCGGGAACTTCGAAACCAACAACGCGACGGCCATGCACCAGGCGGCGCTTGGCGGCCTGGGGCTGATCCGCTCCGCCGACTTTGTCATTGGCCCCGATATTCGGGCCGGGCGGTTGGTGCCCGTGCTGACGGATTTTGAGACCGACCGGACGCCAAACATTTACGCCGTCTATTCCCATTCGCGCCACCTGTCACCCAAGGTTCGTGCCTTCGTCGATCTGCTGGTCGACGCCTTCACGCCGGTGCCGCCCTGGCAATGCGACCATCGCGAGGCCGCTGAATAGCCCGACACGGCTGAGCCATGCATGATGCGCAGGGCTGAGTTTTAAATTTATATATTGATTTGATATATAACAGACTTATATATAGTCCCTGATCGCGCCCTGTCGGAAAATTTGGTGCGCCGATGACAACCCGGATGGGGATAAGCAAGTTATGGACGTCAAAACCCTTTGCCTCGGCGTACTGACGCTCGGCGATGCCAGCGGCTACGAAATTCGCAAGCAGTTTGAGGAAGGGCCCTTCGCGCATTTTTTCGATGCCAGCTACGGGTCCATTTATCCGGCCCTTGGCCGCTTGTTGAAAGATGACCTGGTCAGCGTCACCGAACACGCCCAGAACGGCAAGCCGGACAAGAAAGTCTATCGCCTGACGCCGGCCGGGAAGAAGGCCTTTGTCGATGCGCTGTCGGAAGACCCGACACCCGACAAGTTCCGCTCCGAATTCCTGGTCCGGTTTTTCTTCGCCGAATTGATGTCGGCCGATCAGTTGGAAGCCGTGTACGGCCAATATCAATCGCATTTTCAGGGCATGGCTGATTTCCTGGCCGGGCTGGACGACGGCGGCGTGCCCGCCGGACGCCTGTTCGTGCGCGACATGGGTCGGACCTTTTACAAATCCATGGCCGACCATATGGCCGCCAGCCGCCATCAACTGCTGGGCGCCGAGTGCCCGGGTAAACCAAATCCGGAGGCTGCGGAATGACCCAATCATCGCGAAAGCTTGGTCCCTTCAAGGGCTCACACCTATTGGCCATCGCGCTGGCCCTGGGCGCCGGTTTGTGGATTGCATCCGGCGTCGTCACCGGCAAGGCCCCGGCGCCACACGATACCGTTTCGGAGGATGCCGGAGCGGCGGAGCCATTGACCCTCGTGCGGGTTCGTCCGCTCCGCGCCGAAAGCCGCCAGGGCGAGGTCGTACTCTACGGTCGGACGGAAGCCGTGACCGACGCCGAACTGGCCGCGGAAACCACCGGGCGCATCGTTCGGCGGGCCGCCAAAAAAGGGGCGTGGGTCAAGAAGGGCGAAGCCCTGTTTCAGTTGGCCATGGAAGACCGCATGGCGCGGCTGAAAGAGGCCGAAGCCATGGTCGAATTTCAGTCCATCGCCTTCAATGCGGCGCAGCGGCTTTCGAAAAAGCAATTCCAGTCGAAAGTCAAACTGGCCGAAGAAGCGGCGGAGCTGGCAAAAGCCGAGGCGGCGCTGGCGTCCGTTCAGTTGGAAGTTCGCCGCACGACGATCCGCGCGCCCATTGATGGTTATATCGAGACTCTGCCGAATAATGTCGGCGACTATGTGAAGGCCGGCGACGTTGTCGCGACAATCGTCAACCTGAACCCGATCCGGGTGGTTGCCCAGGTTTCCGAACGGAATGTGACGCGGCTGAAATCCGGCGGTATTGCCTTCGCCGTGTTACCGGATGGCCGGACCCTGCAGGGTTTTGTCCGTTACGTATCGAAGGCGGGCAAGTCGGAAACCCGGACCTTTCGGGTTGAGATCTGGATCGACAACCCCGAAGCGGCGGTACCGGAAGGATTGACGGCGGAAGTGAATATTCCGACCGGCAGCGAACCGGCGCACCGCGTGACACCGGCGGTGTTGACCCTGGATAACAACGGCGTCATCGGCGTCAAGGCGGTCGACAAGGAAAATCGGGTGGTCTTCCATGCCGTCCGCATTCTGGCCGATACACCGGATGGCATCTGGCTGGCCGGTCTGCCGCCGGAACTGACGTTGATCACCGTTGGCCAGGAATTCGTCCAGGCGGGACAGAAGGTCCGGACACTTGACGAATCAGAAATCGGCAAAGCGCCGGCTGGCAAGAATCCGGAAAAACAGGCCGAAGCGTCATGACGGCCATTATCGATGCGGCGCTGGGACACGCCCGAACCGTGCTGGCGACCCTGGCATTGATCCTGGTATCGGGCACGGTGGCCTATGTGGAGATTGCCAAGGAAGCCGAGCCTGATATCAACATTCCGATCATTTACGTCTCCATGCATCATGACGGGATTTCGCCCGAGGACGCGGAACGCCTTTTGATCCGGCCCATGGAACAGGAATTGCGCCAGATCGAAGGCGTCAAGGAAATGCGGGCGTCCGGCTATGAGGGCGGCGCCAACGTGACCTTGGAATTCGACGCCGGCTTCGATGCCGACAAGGCGCTGACCGATGTCCGCGAGAAAGTCGATCTGGCGAAACCGGAACTGCCCGGTGACACGGACGAGCCGGAGGTTCACGAGGTCAATTTCAGCCTGTTCCCGGTGGTCGTCGTGACTTTGTCCGGTCCTGTTCCCGAACGGGCGTTGTTACGCCTGGGCCGTGATTTGCGGGAAGAGATCGAAGGCATGGCGGAAATCCTGCAGGTGCAGATCGCCGGCGACCGTGAAGAACTGGTCGAAGTTCTGATCGATCCGGTGAAGATCGAAAGCTACGGACTTTCCGTCATTGAGACGGTCGATGCGGTGCGCGGCTCCAATCTGCTGGTCGCCGCCGGTGCCCAGGATACAGGCTTCGGGCGGTTTACCCTGAAAGTCCCCGGGCTTTTCGAAAATGTCCGCGACATCACTACCATGCCCGTTAAGGTCGACGGCGATGCGGTCATCGTGCTCGGCGATATCGGTGAAGTCCGGCGCGGCTTCAAGGACCCGAAAAGTTTTGCCCGGGTCGACGGCGAAAGTGCCGTCGCCCTGGAAGTATCCAAGCGCACCGGCCAAAATATCGTTGATACGGTGGCCAAAGTCCGCGCCCTGGTGGAACAAGAACGCAAAAGCTGGCCGGTCACCCTGCGCAACGCCGTCACCGTGCGTTTCAATGCGGACAAGTCGGGCAAGATCAAGAACATGCTCAGTGACCTGCAGAATAACGTCATCGCCGCCGTTCTGCTGGTGATGATCGTCGTCGTCTGGGCTTTGGGGGTGCGCTCCGCGGCGCTTGTGGGATTGGCCATTCCGGGCTCGTTCCTGACCGGGATTTTGGTGCTCGGGGCGGCCGGATTGACCATCAATATGGTCGTTCTGTTCGCGCTTATCCTGGCCGTCGGCATGCTGGTGGACGGCGCCATTGTCGTCACCGAGTACGCGGACCGGAAAATGAGCGAGGGCGAGTCACCGAAAGAGTCCTACGGCATGGCGGCAAAGCGCATGTCGTGGCCGATCATTGCCTCGACGGCGACGACGTTGGCGGCCTTCCTGCCCCTCATGTTCTGGCCCGGCGTTGTCGGTGAATTTATGAAGTATCTGCCGCTGACCCTGATTGCGACCTTGGCGGCGTCCCTGATGATGGCGCTGATTTTCGTGCCGACGTTGGGCGCGACCATCTCCAAACGCGGCAAGGGCTCGGCCGACCCCGACCTGGCCAGGGGGCTGGCGGGGGCGGAAAGCGGTTCGATCAAGGATATCGGCGGCTTCACGGGTGCATATCTGCGGACCCTCGACGGCGCGCTCAGTCACCCCGGCAAGGTGTTGGCCATGGCCGTCGCACTGTTGGTCGGCGTTCAGGTTGTCTACGGGCAATTCGGCAAGGGTGTTGAGTTCTTCCCGGATGTGGAGCCGGAACGCGCCATTGTTCAGGTCAAGGCGCGCGGCAATTTGTCGGTCAACGAAAAGGACCGTCTGATGCGCGAAGTCGAGGCGCACATCCTGGCCGTGGATGCCGAGAAGGATGAATTCGCCAGCGTCTACACCCGGACCGGGCAAGAGGGGCGATCCCAGGAAGCCGAAGACATCATCGGTACCGTGACCCTGGAAATGACGGATTGGTGGGCGCGCCGCAAGGTCGATGACATTTTGACCGACATCCAATCCCGGACCGCCAATTTGGCCGGCGTCATTGTCGACCGCCGGACCGAGCAGGCCGGCCCGCCCATCGGCAAGCCGATCCAGGTCCAACTGGCGACCCGGTATCCCGAGCTGCTGCCCGATGCGGTGGTCAAGGTCCGCCAAGGCATGGCGGAACTGGGCGGGTTTCAAAACATCGAAGATAACCGGGCCCTACCCGGTATCGATTGGGAACTGACCGTCGATCGGGCCCAGGCGGCGAAATTCGGCGCCAATGTCGATTTGATCGGCCGCTCCGTGCAGTTGGTGACGACCGGCATCAAGCTGGGCGAATACCGGCCCGACGATTCCGATGAGGAGATTGAAATCCGGGCCCGTTATCCCCGCGCCTACCGGACCATCGGACAGCTTGACGATATCCGCGCGACCACCGCGCGGGGCCAGATTCCGATCGGAAACTTCGTCTCCCGGCAAGCCAGGCCGCGCACCGGCAAGATCAATCGCAGCGACGGCCGCCGTGTCATGTCGGTCAAATCCGACGTCGCGCCGGGCCTGTTGGCCGACAATAAGGCCAATCAGCTTCGTAGCTGGATGAAGACGGCTGAATTGGATCCGCGCATCGACGTCACCTTCAAGGGTGAGGACGAAGAGCAGAACAAGGCCAAGGCGTTTCTCGGTAAAGCGTTCGGCGTGGCGTTGTTTATCATGGCCGTGATCCTGGTCACCCAGTTCAACAGCTTCTACTCCGCATTCTTGATCCTGACGGCTGTGGTCATGTCGACCATTGGCGTGTTCATCGGATTGCTGGTCACCGAACAACCGTTCGGCATTGTCATGGGGGGGATCGGGGTCATTGCCCTGGCGGGGATCGTCGTCAACAACAACATTGTCCTGATCGATACCTTTGACCGATTGCGGGTCACCGAAAATTCCATCCGCAGCGCCATCTTGAAAACCGGTGCCCAGCGCCTGCGGCCCGTGTTGCTGACCACGATGACGACCATATTGGGGCTCATGCCCATGGTGCTGGGGATGAATATCGATTTTGTCGAGCGCGTGGTGACGACGGGCGCGCCGGCCATGCAATGGTGGCGGCAATTGGCGACGTCAATCGTCTTCGGACTGGGGTTCGCCACCGTGCTGACCCTGGTGGTGACGCCGTCGGCGTTGATGCTGCGCGGTAATCTTCGGGCCTGGCTGGATCGCCGCCGGGCGCGCCGCTCCGATGCCGCGGCGCTCAGCGCAACTTAGAATTAGTCGTCAAGATCGTCCGGCAGGTCCTCATCCACTTCCTCGCCTGTTTCGTAGCGCCGGTGGGCGCGATAGCTCATCGGCATGGACGCCATATACAGGCCCAGAATCACGGTCAGGCAAAGCCAGGGCACACTGGCCAATAGGGCAATGACCAGCGCGACGATCAGCATGGTGACCAAAAAGCGTTGCCGTGGGATCGCCACCTTCTTGAACGAATAAGTGGGAACCGCGCTGACCAGCATGCCGCCAACGCCAAACAGGAAAGCCGAGACGACCCAAGGTGAGCGGAAAATCTCATCGCCGGCCTGGAATGACAGGATCATCGGCAAAAGCACCAGACCGGCGCCAGCCGGTGCCGGCACGCCGGTAAAGAAATGAGCCTTCCAGTCGGGCACGTCATCGTCGTCCGTTGCCACATTGAAGCGCGCCAGGCGCAGCCCCATGCACATGGTGAACAGCATGACCAGCACCCAGGCACCGCGTCCCGAGTCATGCATGGCCCACAGGAACAGGATCATCGCCGGTGCGACGCCGAAACAGACGAAGTCGGACAGCGAATCCAATTCCGCGCCGAACTTGCTGGCGCCTTTGAGAAGCCTGGCGATGCGGCCGTCCAAGGTGTCGAAGACGGCGGACACGGCGATGGCAAAGACGGCCAGTTCCCATCGTTCCTGAAAGGCGAACCGCATGGACGTCAATCCGGCCGCCAAGGCCAACAGGGTCAGGATGTTGGGGATCATCCGGTTGATGGAGATATGCGGTATCCGGGGCCGGCGTTTGGCTTTCGGTGTTGATGCGGCCTTCGCCATGATAATGTCCTATCGCCTGTTGCCGGAGCGCGCGGGTTCGTTGCCGTCCAAATCCGCCAACACGGTTTCGCCGGCCACCGCCAACTGACCGATATTCACCAGAGGCGATACGCCGTCCGGCAGATAGACATCGACGCGGCTGCCGAAGCGTATCATACCGAAGCGTTCGCCGGCGCGCATCTCATCGCCGACTTTGGCGTCGCAAAGGATACGCCTGGCCACCAGTCCGGCAATCTGCACGAAACCGATATCGCGGCCGTCGGTGGTCGTCACCTTCAGGCTTTGGCGCTCGTTGAACTCGCTGGCTTTGTCCAGCGACGCGTTCAGGAACTTGCCCGGCCGGTAGGAACTGCCGGAAATCGTGCCGTCGACGGGGATGCGGTTGACGTGAACGTTGAAGACATTCATGAACACCGCGACGCGGGTCAGTGGCGCCGATCCCATGTCCAGTTCTTCCGGCGGCGGGGCCTGCACGATGGATTGAACCACGCCATCGGCGGGGCTGATGACAAGGCCTGCACGGTCCGGTGTGACACGCGGCGGGTCGCGAAAGAAATAGATGCACCAGGTGGTCAGGACCAGGCCGACGAAACCCAACGGCGCAATCCACCAGGTCATCAATACCGCCAAGGCGGCAAAGATCACGATGAACGGCCAGCCGGCGGGGTGGACGGGAACGAAGACGGTCTTCAACATGCGGCGGCATATCCGGATAATGGTGACGGACGCGGATTGTCGCAATTTTACCAACCTTATCAAGCGAATCCCGTTACCGGCCCTAGTTTTCGGCAAATTCCGCGGGGCGATATCAATTTAGGATTTATACGTTGCAGGCCCCCAATGCCGTGCTAATCTTGAGTGGGGGGGATTGGTCGCCAACGCTAAATAATGCGGGTTAAATGTCGGACATTCCATCAACCGCCCTCGAATTCATCGAAGCCACGCGACACGTTGAGGATGGAGCACTGGGGCTTGAGCAGGTGCCGGCCTTTCGCGGCGCCGAAAGCGGCGACGCGGCGCTTGAATTTACATTCGAATATCAAGGGTTCTTGTTCGCGGTCCGCGCCGATGCCAGTGATCAAAAAACCAACATGACCTTTCGCGCCAACCTGGGCAGTCTGCCCTACACGGCGGAAGATCCGGCGGCGCGATCAAATGCCATAGCCGTGCTGACGTCGGCGACCCGCGACCTCGGTGGCCGGGTTCACCTGACGCCGCGCCAAAGGGTGATCTTGTCCGACGAAATTACCGTCAATGAGCCGTTGACGCCGATCGTGCTGATGTCCCGGGCGGCGCGTCTGTTGCTGCGCGCGAAACCCTATCTAGAACTGCTGTCGGCCTATATCAGGCCGCCGATTGCGATCTGAGACGATGCTTCCGCTTCTCTCGATCAGGTGATTAGTTGGTTGCCGGGACGGCGAAAACCTGGCCCGGGAAGATCATGTCCGGATCGGTGATCTGTTTCTTGTTTGCCGCGAAGATCGTCGTATACCGGAAACCGCTGCCATAGGCGCGCCGCGCCAGGCGCCACAGGCTGTTGCCGGGCTGGACGATGACGAAGGGTTCCGGCGGCATGGTGTCCAGCGGCTCGGCCCGGGCAAAGGGCAATTCGATCCGGGCTTGAACCTTGCCCGCATTGTCGACCTCATCGGCGCGCAAGGTATACAATCCCGCGGCAACCATGGAATCCGGCTTGAGGCGCCAGCCGCCGTTATCATCGACCCGTGATCGGCCGATAATCTTGTTATCCAGATAAATCTGGACGACCCGTGCGGGCAGGCCGCGGCCGCTGATGTGCAGGCGTCCCTGATCATCGTAATCGATCGTGTCGACGGACAATTTCTTGGCCGAACCTTCCGGCGTCGGTTTTTGCAACAAGGTGCTGGGCCCGTCACCGTGGCGCGGAAATTTCAAGGCCAGCGCCTGGGTCGGCTGTTTGGTTGGCTGGCCGGCGATGTCCTTGTTTTTCTCAGGCACCACGACAACCACCACGTCATCGGACGGAACCGGTTTATCGTCTTCCTTGGTGCGTTGCTCCAAGGATAGTTGGCGGGTGCCGGGCTGCAAGGGTTTGTCGGGTACGAACACCCATTCGCCGCGCTCATCGGCATCCAACTGGCCGACGAACTGGCCGTTGTCGATGATCACCACGGTGCTTTTCGGTTTTGCCCGCCCGGCGATCACCGCGTCGCCTTCCGGGGTGACGCGGACCACGTCAAAGGTCGGCTTTTCCGTCGGCTTTTTCTTCGCCGGCTGGGGTTTCGGCGCCGCCGGCTGGGGGGGCGCCGTCGTCGCCAGCTTTGCCGTGGCTTTCAGCTTGGCCGCGGCGGCTTCGGCTTTTGCGACCGCCGGCGCTGCCGATTTCACCGCCGGCGGGACGGCCGGCGAAGCGACGGGCGCGACCGGCCTTTCGATCTCGTCGTTCCACAGATACACATTGACGCCAATGGCCGTGGCGGCGATGCCGATTCCGGCGACGGCGAGGACCAAGGGATGGTTCATCATGGCATCGATATTAGCATGCGTCCGGGGACGCAAACAAAAGAACAATGCACGCTTGGATTATTTCTCTTTTTTGCTGATCTTGTTCCTTATGGGCGGCACGGTCTTCAGATAGGTGATCATGGCGCGCCGGTCGGCGTCGGTCATCTTTGAGGTGTTCTCGTAAACCTCGGTCATTTCGCCGCCGATGAAGTCGCCATCGGGCAGCATACCCAAGCCCAGCAGCGATTCATAATCGTCCTCCGACCACTCACCGATCCCGGTTTCCGGATCAGGCGTAATGTTGGGAACCGGATCTCCATCCGGGCCTTCCAGGGTGCCGGCGAGATACTTGCCGCCGACGAAACCGCCCAGGAAATTGCGCGGTGTATGGCATTCCGTGCAGTGCGAAAGCGCTTCGACCAGATAGGCGCCGCGGTTCCATTCGGCGGACTTGTCGGGATCGGGCGCCATGGCGCCCGGGGTGAAATAGAGGATGCGCCAGGGCAGGGCGAAGAAGCGGATGCCGAAAATGAACTTTGTGTCGTGGGCCTTGTTGGTGCGCTTCACCGCGGGGACACTGCGCAGGTACGCCCACAGATCACGCATGTCCGTTTCCGACATTTTCGTGTAGGCGGGGTAGGGGAAGACCGGAAAATAGTTCTCCCCGGCCGGATTTTTGCCGTCCCTGAGGGCGCGCCGAAAATTAGCGAAGTTCCATTTGCCGAGACCGGTTTCGGGATCGGGGGTGATGTTGGGGGTGTAATAAATGCCGAACGGCGTCTTTAGGGCGCGGCCACCGGACAGCAGGATCTTTTTTTTCTGGTCGGCCGGGTCCGTGTGGCAGCCCTGGCAACCGGCCGCCCTGTAGACATAGGCACCGCGCGTCACGTCACCCGATTGCTGGGCATGCACCGAAGCGAACGGCGCCAGGCATAAAAGCCCGGCGCCGCTGATGGCGAGAAATTTAGGAAGCCGCCGCATGGCGGCGTCTCCTTTTATTTCTTCTTCGGCTTACGGAACGCCTTGTGGCAGCCGCCGCAGGATTTTCCGACCCCGCCGAAGGCCTTCTTAATGGCGCCTGCGTTGCCGCCCTTGGCGACCTTCGCCAAGTTCGCCGAAGCTTTCTGGAAGGCCATGACAGCGGCCTTGAATTCCTTCGGCTTCGACCAGATTTCGGCCTTGGCGCGGGTTTTGCCCTTGGCCGAGCCCTTCGGGAAGATGCCGGGGGCCACCCGCGATAAGGCCGCCAGGGCGGCGGCCAGACCGGCAGCATTCTTGGCGTTGGCCTTGCCTTTGACAACGGCCGCCAAGGCGCCCATTGTCGCGCCTTGGCCTTTCATCACGGTCTTGCGGAACTTGATCTGGTCCTCGCTGGCCTGGACGCTGGAGACGGCAGTGGTCATGACCAGGGCGGCCAGGGCGGCGACAAAGGCGCCTTTGAAGATTTTCCCGAAATTCATATTTTATCCTCCGTGTGTGTTTTTATCGATCACAAGCTCGCCCGTGCCGGCGCAGCCGGAACCTATTTGGTGAGCTGACTTTTGACTTCCGCCAGTTCATCGACGGCGTCGTTCATCTTGCCGTACTCGCCCGTGGCCGTGTACTTGTCATGGTCGGCCTTGCTGTCGGCAATCACCTGCATCAACGCTGCCTTTTGCTGCGTCGAAATGGTGCTCTGTTGCAGCATCTGGGCGGTCTTCAGGTAGCCGTGTTCGCCTTGGCAGGCCAGAGAAGGTGCCGCAACAGCCACGGTCAGCGCCATGGCGGCCGTTCCAATCCATAATCTTTTCATTGCCGAAACCTCCGTTTCCTGAAATGGTCCCCGCATGTTACCCGAGTCTTTTGAGCGATGACAACCTGCAGCGGGTGGCGATCACGAAAAATTCAAATGCCGTTCGATAATGTTGAAAGTTCTGGCGATGGCGGAATTCAAGGCTCTTTGCGTTTTCTGTGGGTCCAAGGTGGGGGAAAACCCGGCCCATGAGGCTGAGGCGCGGCGCCTGGGTGAACTGATGGCGGCCGGCGGCGTGCGTCTGGTCTACGGCGGCGGCCGCATTGGCCTGATGGGCGCCGTCTCCGATGCCGTCCTTGCCGGCGGCGGTGACGTGGTTGGCGTGATCCCGGAATTTCTCATGCGCCTGGAGGTCGGTAACGAACAGGCCGGTGAATTGATCATCACGGATAGCATGCATACCCGCAAAGCCAGGATGTTTGAGCTGTCCGACGCGGCAATTGTGCTGCCGGGCGGCATCGGCACCATGGACGAGGCCATCGAGATGATGACCTGGAAACAGCTGCGTCAGCACGACAAGCCCATCGTGGTGATCAACGTCGACGGCTATTGGGACGCCTTTCTGGGATTGTTGGACGCGATCATTGATGGCGGATTCGCGCATCCGAAGATCCGCGACCTGATTTCCGTGGTCGACGGCGCCGACGGCGTTTTCGATGCCCTGGCCAACGCCCCCGAACCCGATCAGGTGGTTTTGACCAGTCACCTGTGAGCGCAGAATAAATGTTACCTGCCGTCTGACACATATATTAGTTGACGGCAAAGTATGGTAATGTCCCGCCATGGATGCATCGAGCGACCCGACCCTGACCCAAGTTCTGGACACCCTGCGTGCCCATGAGGCCGAACTGCACGCGCGCGGCGTCAAACACGCCGCCATCTTCGGCTCCGTGGCGCGGGGTGAGGCGGGGCCAGAGAGTGACGTCGATATTATGCTGGATATCGACCATGGCGTTGTCACCAGCCTGCTTCAATATGCCGGTATCGCTGGGTTAATTGAAGAGGCTGTGGGGCGCGAGATCGACGTCGCCATGAAAGACCGTCTGAAAGAACATGTGCGTCCGCATGCGCTCCGGGACGCTGTGGATGCCTTCTAGCGATCCCGCTCGGCGATTAGCGCACATCGTTGAAAACATTGATCGAGTGAAGTCCCATGTTGAGGGTATGGACATCGACGCGTTTCTCAAAGACATCAAAGCCATTGATGCCGTCGAAAGATGTTTTCAGAGGATTTGCGAAGCCGCTCGGATCATTGGCCCCGAGATCGATGAACGCCATCCAAATGTCGACTGGCGCACGATGCTCTAGAACGCGAGATTTGGCGGATGGTTGTTGATGATCTCGATACTTTGCGGGCTGCGTGTGTCCGCGAAATAGATAGTTCGCCCTAAAACATCGTGTTGGCGTTCGCCGCCGTGTCCGCGATGATCTGTAGGACGTCCCAATGTTCGACAATCTTACCGATTTCATCAAATCGAAATATGTCGATGCCGGCATAATCTTTACCGCCCCGCGCGGTTAGCGGAATTCCTCGGCGGCCAATACCTCCGTTACAATCCCGATTTGCGACAATTCGCGGCGCAGATCGTCCATATCCTCTTCCTCCCATTCGTCCGGGGTCGGGAGATCGTCGCCGGTATTGAAGCCGGCAAATTCGTCGAGAATATTGCTTACGCGATCATTGTTCATCATCTGCCTCCTCAAACCTCTCGTTCATGCGGCCAGATTGGTGTCGAAATCGTCATAGAGGGCATTCATCGCCGGCACCCGAACGTGGCGATTATCGAATTCGGCAATGCCTTCGTCGATCAACTGCCGGATGACGCGGGAAATTGATTCCGGGCGAATGCCGACGATGTCCGCCATGTCGCGGCGGGAAAACGGAAGCGCGATTACGGCTGATCCGTCTGCCGCCGGTGAGGCGTAACGTTCGGCCAACGACGCCAGCAGGCGGATAACCCGGGCCCGCGCCGACATCGTCAGCGCCTCGAAAGCGTGCAGGTCGGCATCTCCCAGATAGCGAACGGCGCGCTGCAGAAAACGCATCGTAACTTCAGGATTGTGCGCGAAGATCGAAAGCAATCCGGCCTTCGGCACGTAGGCCAGCGTTGATGCCTCCAGACACTCGGCCGAAACGGCGTATTCCTCGTCGGAAACGAAGGCGTTGTATCCAATGGGGTCACCGGGGCCCACCAGATGCAGCAATACGGAACAACCTTCGGCATCGGTCTTGCGGATGCCGATCAGGCCGGACAGCACGAAGTACATGCCCTGGCATGCATCGCCTTCATGAAACACCGTGTCGCCGAGACCGAAATTACGGTTCACCGACTTTCGGTTCAGGGCTTCGCGTTCCTTGTCGGAACTTACCAGCCAGTCCAAGGCGTTGGTTTGACCGCTGAAGTTTGAAATGTGTTCCATGATCTTTCCCTACCCCTATGTGAGCCAAAGCTCGGTGCTTGGGAGGAGATTGACGCAAATCAAAATCGAAAATAAGTTCGGTTTTCTACGTAAGGGAAATTACGTATATGGGCTTGCGCACCCGCCGGCCCAGCCATCACGGCATTCAATGCGTCGATCAGAGCGGCGATTGCCGGCGGCCTGTCGGGCACCTGGAGAACACTCCGTTTAAACGCGCGCCGGCGACGTGCCGGGATGGCGCCGCCGGCCGCGCCTATGACATGTTTTCGAAGTCTGCGCATGGCAGTGGTGAACGAGACGTCGATACGGCTTGCTATCGCTCCAATGCGGAATACTGTGGGTAGAATTGGGCACGAGTTATGGCATGACCGCGACCGTTCCGACACGGCTGATCGTTCTGTGCGTCGTTGTTGCGGCGGTGATATTTGCGTTCGATCTGCAGGTTCCCTTGGGCGTGGCCGGCGGCGTGCCCTATGTGGCGCTGGTCCTGCTCGGCCATTGGTTCCCAAGGATATTGCATCTTTATATCCTGGCCGTGGCGGGAACGGTCCTGACTATTTTCGGCTACTTCCTGTCGCCGCCCGGCGGCATTCTCTGGTTCACCATTTCCAACAGGGCTCTGGCGATTTTCGCCATCTGGATCGCAGCTTTCCTCATTGCCAATCGCAAGGGCGCCGAACGGGCATTAACAGGGTCTGCGGAACGCGTTAAGGCGATCGTGACAAGCGCCGTGGACGGGATCATTACAATTAATTCCAAGGGTATTGTTGAATCCCTTAATCCCGCCGCCGAGCGTATGTTCGGCTATCTTGAAGCGGAAATCATCGGCGAAAATATCAAAATCCTCATGCCTGCCCACCGTGCCTCCGAGCATGATGGCTACCTCGCCAGGTATCTCGAAACCGGGGAGGCGAAGATTATTGGTATTGGCCGGGAGGTCGAGGGGAAACGAAAAGACGGATCTCCTATTCCACTGCATCTGTCGGTGAGTGAATTCACCAGTGACGGCGAGCAATTGTTCACCGGCATTCTTCACGATATCAGCGAGAAAAAAATTGCCGAGAAAGAACTGCGGGAAAAGGAAGAGGAACTACGGCGCGTATCGCGGT
Source organism: uncultured Magnetovibrio sp. (assembly GCA_964595005.1). Lineage (GTDB taxonomy): Bacteria > Pseudomonadota > Alphaproteobacteria > Rhodospirillales > Casp-alpha2 > UBA3470. The sequence continues at coordinate 1,650 of CAZQPC010000072.1, read as the reverse complement.
TGAGCGACATGGGGCAGATGACCTCGGCGCTGGCCCACGAAATCAACCAACCGCTGACGGCGATCGGCAGTTATCTCCAGGCAGCCCGACGCTTCTTGGAAAAGGGCGGCGATGACGCCCGGGACAAGGTTTTCGAAAATCTCGACAAGGCGGTCGCCCAGAGCACCCGGGCGGCCGAGATTATCCGCCGCCTAAGACGGTTCATCGAAAAAGGCGAGTCGGAATATTCGAAGGGTGATATCAACACCATTGTCGAAGAAGCCCGTGCCATGGCGCTGATCGATGCGGTGCGCAAGGGCGTCAGGGCCAATTTCAATCTGGCCGAAAACCTGCCGTTGGTGGCCATGGACAAGATACAAATTCAGCAGGTCGTGGTGAATCTGGTGCGCAACAGTCTCGAAGCCATGGCCGCCTCAGATTTGCGCGAGCTCACCGTCACCACCTCGACGGCGGAGAACGGCGCCATTGAAGTCGCCGTATGCGACACCGGGCCCGGTCTTCCCGATGAGGTCGCCAAACAGCTGTTCCAACCCTTCGTGACGACAAAACCGGACGGTATGGGGGTTGGCCTGTCCATATGCCGGTCGATCATTGATGAACACGGCGGCCGATTGTGGACGACGCCAAATCCGGGCGGCGGCACCATATTCTGCTTCACTCTGCCTGTCATCTCCGATACCGATAAAAGCCATGAACCGTGACGCAACCGTTTTCGTTGTCGATGACGATGCCGCCGTTCGCGATTCGCTTGCGGCGCTTTTGGAATCCGACGGCCTGACGGCGGAAGTCTATGGCGCCGGTCAAGCGTTTCTGGACGCCCATCACACCGAGCGCGGCGGATGTCTTTTGCTCGATGTTCAAATGCCCGACATGAACGGCCTTGAGTTGCAGAAAAAGCTGACCGACAGCGGGTCCACCTTGCCGGTCATCGTCATCACCGGGCATGGCGATGTCCCCATTGCCGTCAAGGCATTGAAGGCGGGCGCCGTCGATTTCATTGAGAAACCGTTCACCGACGAGGTCATCTTGGGCAGCGTCCGGCGCGCCCTGGAACTCGGCGAGCGGAACCGTCGCGGGCAGGCATCCGAGGATGAGACGAAGGCCGCGATCGCGCGCCTGACGACGCGTGAGTATGAGGTGCTTGAGCACCTGGTTGCCGGAGGCCTGAACAAGCAGATCGCCTACAAACTGGGGATTAGCGCGCGCACCGTCGAGGTTCACCGGGCGCGGGTCATGGAAAAGATGGCGGCGCGAAACCTGGCCCATCTGGTTCGAATGGCCCTGGCCGTGGGCGTTGAGCCCGATATTTCGTAAGCAGGTTACGGGACCGGCGATTAATACGTACATGCCCTAATTTCGCCGCCGCTCAATTTCGGTTGTAATGAAACCTAGCTGGCACTTGCCCATGCGGGCGTCTGCCAAAATTGTTTTATCCGGGATTAGCAAATGAACGCTTCGGCCCAAGCCAAGGTCTTTATCGTCGATGACGACGACGGTGTTCGCGACGGATTGAAGGCGATGCTGGAATCCGAGGACCGTGTCGTCGAGGTCTACGCCAACGGTCGGGAATTCCTGGACACCTATGATCCTTCCCGTGCCGGTTGCCTGCTGCTTGACCTTAATATGCCGGTCATGAGCGGCCAGCAGGTT
>CAZQPC010000071.1:0-16709 GCA_964595005.1 uncultured Magnetovibrio sp. | reverse complement strand
TGTACGGGCGCTGCGCGAACGCCTGACCGACCGGGCGGCATATGTAGACGCCATGGATGGCATGGCGGCCCTGTTGACCCCGACCTTGCCCATTGCCGCACCAGTGGTCGATGAGATCGACCAGACCACGGCACCGTCGCAATTCACCCGTATGGTCAACCATTTGGGTTTTTGCGGGCTCTCGACGCCCATGGGGCTGACCGACGGTGGTTTACCGGGCGGACTTCACATCATCGGACGCGGCGGCGAGGAAACCATGACACTGCGCATCGGTGCGGCCTTCGCCGATGATTTTGGCGACATTGGCCGCCCCGCCGGCTGGGATTGAGGATAGCGACCGGTGATACGCCTTGGCCTGATCATTCCACTATTTGCGTTCATCTTAGGCGCGCTGCCAGCGCCGGCTCAGGCTTGCGCCCTGCGGGTCGGGTGGGATCATTTCGAGCCCTACCAAATGCGTGGCCCGGGCGGCGTGCCCAGCGGACTTGATGTTGAGATCATGCAGCATGTGCTCAAGTTGGCTGGCTGCACGGTCAGCGAATATCGTGAGGCACCCTGGACACGGTTGCTGGTCGAGGTAGAGAAAGGACGGGTTGATGTGATCCTGTCGGCGAATTTCACCGAGAAACGCAACGCCTATGGCCGCTTTTCACGATGGCATCGCGCCGTCAGCTACGCCGCCATTTCTTATTCTCAAGAACCCGTCGCGCGGCTCCGTTCCATCGCCGACATCATGGCGGGTGACCCCATGGTGGGAACCTATCGCAAGGCCTATCTGCCGCCCTTTGTTACGGCAGCCGTTGAGCATGCACGGGTGAATCAGCGTCTTTACGAGGGGGTTGATTTCGACAAAATGCTCGATCTTCTGGAAAAGGGCCGTCTCCAGGTGATGTTGGTGGAGGTTGTCAACCCGGATGCGACGTTTCAGCGGGTCGACCGCGACGAGGCTTTCCAGGTATCAAAGATCGAAGGGTCCGAAGAAAAGCTGCATTTCCTGTACAGCCGCAAGTCTGTGAGCGCGGCGACCGTCACCAAGATTGATGCGGCCATTGCGGCGTTTGTCGGGTCCGCGGGCTATAAAATCTTGTTCCGAAAATACCTCGGCCGCTGACCACAACCGTTGGCATTCGCACCAGGAGGCAAAATCTGGTATTCTATGTGCGACCTAGTTGCGAACGATAAGGAGCCGGTGGCATGAGGACGCCGACACAAAAATTCGTCGACGCGGCAATGACGCTCTGTGGCTTAATTTTGGCTGCGACGCCGCTGGCCATCTGGGCTTCGCCGACCAAGACGTCGTTCTATTATGTATTGGCCTTTGCCGCGACCGCCATGTTTGGCGTCTTGACCCTGGCCCAGTACGAAACGCCGTCTGATTCAAATCACCATGGGCGGCCGAAACCACTGATCACCTTGCCGGACAAGTTCATCAATATTCTGCAAGAATTGCAGCCCTTTGTTCATCATCACCGGCCACGCGGAGGCCAGGACTTCCGCCGCGCCATGGAACGGGCGAAACGAATCTTGGGCCAGCGCGACTAAATACCGTCAAAAACCGCGCGGCATCTCCCGGCCGGCGTCGGCAAGTTTTCGACGCAGCCGCCCAAACAGATGTTCCAATTCCGCCACGTCCTTGTCATCCAGGGCCGGTCCCGGCTGGCGGGCGTGGGCGGAGGCGATGATGCCGCGGCGGCGTAACGTTTCCTTACGCAGGGCCAAGCCGAAACCGAATTGCTGCTCGTGGCGGATCAGCGGTAAATAGAGATCGAACAAATCCTCCCCGGCTTTCGGGTCGCCGGCGGCATATTTCTCGAACACCTCCACCAACAAACCTGGAAAGGCGAAGCCGGTCATGATCCCGTCGGCGCCGCGTGCCAGTTCCTGGGGCACATAAAGTCCGCCGTTGCCGACCAGTATGGGGACCCGGCGCGTGCCGCCCGATTTGATCGCATCGACCAGGGCCGAAAGCTTCCGGTGGCCGGGGCAGTCTTCGTGCTTGAATATGGCGAGGTTGGCGTGGTCGGCGATCAGTTGTTTGATGACGCTCAACGAAAAATAGACCGTCGTGGTCGGCGGATAGTCCTGCAGACAAACCGGCGTACCTTCCAGGCGGCTCATCACCTTGTCGAAGTAGCCGGTGATCTGTTCGTCCGTCTTCAGACCGGGCGCGCCGGCGATCATGACGCCTGCGGCAACCGCGTCCATGGCGTCGTCGGAAAGGGCAGCCAGATTATCAATGCCGGGATTGGAGACGCCGACAATGACCGGTACCCGGCCGTTCACACGTTTCAAGAAGTGGACCATGAAATCGCGCTGTTCTTCGGAACTCAGCTTCGGGGCTTCGCCCATGACGCCCAGCACGGTCATGCCATGGACACCTTCGTCGAGATAGAATTCGATGGCCCGGTCGGTGCTGTCGTAGTCAATGGCGCCGTTGTCGGAGAACGGCGTCGCGGCGATGACGTAGACGCCGTTTGCATTTTCATCCAATTTTTCGGTCATCGGTTTTCCTTCATTTACTGGCCTATCGGGCCTAAGCTGACAGTCTACCCCGAGTATCCGAAAACGAAATCATTGGTCGGCGGCCATATTGAGGATTTTCCGCGTTGGCGCTACACCTTACATGTTGAAGATGGGAGGGATCGGACAATGACCGGCGCACAAACAATGTTCGACAAAACCTGGGATCAGCATGTGGTCGCCAATTTGGGTGACGGGATGACACTGCTTCACGTTGATCGGATCCTCCTGCATGATCTGAGCGGCGGCCGGGCGCTTGATATGCTGACGAAGACGGGCCATGCCGTCCGCAATCCGGAGCTTTGTTTCGCAGCCCCCGATCACACCGTGATCACCGACCCCGAAAGCGGTGGCATCGGCGGCTTTCACGAGACCTGCGTGCTGCCGCTCAAGGAGACGACGGCAAAAGCCGGCATCAGGCATTTCGGGCTGGGCGAGAAAGGCTTCGGCATCCTGCATATCATCGGCCCGGAAATGGGTATCACCTTGCCCGGAACGACGCTGGTCTGCGGCGACAGCCACACTTGCACCCATGGCGGCATGGGGGCGTTGGCCTGGGGCGTTGGGGCCAGTGAATTGGGCAATGCCCTGATCACACAGACCGTCATGCAGCGAAAACCAAAGCGCTTGCGGGTCACCTATGACGGACGCCTGCCCGAATGGGTGACGGCGAAAGATATGATCTTGCATGTCATCGGACGCGAAGGCGCCGCCGCTGGTGACGGGCATGCCGTTGAATATGGGGGCGAAGCGGTGCGCGGACTTTCCGTGGAAGGCCGCCTGACGCTGTGCAATCTGTCCATCGAGATGGGTGCCAAGGTCGGCATGGTGGCGCCCGACGACACGACCTTTGACTATCTGTCTGGCCGCACCTATGCGCCGAAGGGCGATGACTGGGATAGCGCCGTCGCGCATTGGCGCACCCTGGCCAGCGACGACGCCGCGGCCTTTGATCGTGAGGTCCATGTGGATGTCAGCGATTTGCGCCCGCATATCACCTGGGGCACCAGCCCCGAACATGTCATTGCGGTCGACGGCACCGTCCCCGATCCGGCCTCCGAACCGGATGCCGACCGGCGCCAGGCCCTCTCGGCGGCGCAGGATTACATCGGCCTGACACCGGGCGCGCCCATTGAGGGAACATCCGTTGATTGGGTCTTCATCGGGTCGTGCACCAATTCCAGGCTCAGTGATTTTCAGGCGGCGGCAAAGGTACTGGATGGCCGGAAGGTCGCCGAAGGCGTGCGGGCATGGGCGGTGCCGGGGTCCGAAGACGTTAAACGCGACGTCGAAGCCGCCGGTTTGCACAAGGTGTTTGAGGCCGCCGGGGTGGAATGGCGGTTGCCGGGCTGTTCGCTGTGCGTGGGCGCCAATGGTGAGACCGTGCCCGCCGGCCAGCGCTGTGTATCCACATCGAACCGCAATTTCGTCGGCCGCCAGGGCAAGGACAGCCGGACCCACCTGGCCAGCCCGGCCATGGCCGCCGCCGCCGCGGTGACCGGGGCGATCACCGATGTCCGCAAATTGATGGGTTAGGGTTTGGCCATGGAAAAATTCACGACGCTGACGGCCATCGCGGCGCCGATCACCGAAAAGAACGTCAACACCGATATCATCATTCCCATCAGGCGTCTTGTCGGCACGGAACGGGGGACCATGGGGCCTTATGCCTTCGAGCCCTGGCGATACGGTGCCGATGGACAGCCGAACCCGGACTTCGTCCTCAATCAGGCCCGCTACGAGGGCGCGAAAATTCTTATCGCCGGGCCGAATTTCGCCTGTGGCAGCTCCCGTGAAGGCGCCGTCTGGGCGTTGCAGGAATTCGGCATCCGGGCCCTCATGGCCCCCAGCTTCGGCGGGATATTCTTCAACAATTGCTTTCAGTCCGGGCTTTTGCCGATAGTTCTGGACGCTGCGGTTATCGATGCCTTTATGGATCAGGCCCGGACGGCAGGGGCAGGGCCGACGTTCACCATTGACCTTGAGACCCAGGAGATTACGCCGCCCGATGGCCGGCCCGTCGCCTTTCAGGCCGAACCGTTCCGCCGCCAGGCCCTGCTGGAGGGGCTGGATGATCTTGGCATGACCCTGCGCCGGATATCGGAAATCGATACCTTTCAGGAGGCCGACCGTCGACAACGGCCCTGGATCTATTCCGGCCTATAAGGCCGGTTGCTCAAGCGTCTGCGCCGGGCGGTTGATTCCACGCAGCAGATGGGCGAGGCTGCGGTGCGGTTTTAGAATTTGACCGGGGGCCGGCGCCATGCCTTGCGTGGGGCCGTTACATGAATGAGCGAGGAAATCGACCCATCAGCGCAAGCTGCACCGGCTATGGGACCCGACGCCGGCGACGGTGACACGCCTTTTCGGGCGATGGCCGAACGGCTAAACGTCGGCATTCTGGTGCATCGGAACTTCCAACCCTTGTACGCCAATCCGGCCTTCGCCGACCTGTTCGGGTTTGCGTCGACGGCCGACGTTTTGGCTTTCAATGGCACCGACGGCCTGTTCACGAAGGACTCTCGTGAGACCTTTCGGGCCCGTCATCTGGCCAGACTGAAAGGTGAGGCGCCGCCGGGCGACTACATCCTACAGGCCCGCCGGTTGGATGGGTCGTTCATCTGGGTCAACAATCACCCGGCGCTGATCGATTGGATGGGCGGCCCGGCCATTTGCACGACGCTGGCCGATGTCACGGAACGGGTGCTGGCCGAAGACGCGTTGAAGGAAAGCGAACAGCGCTACCGGCGGATATTCGAAGACGCCGGCGAAGGGCTGTTCCGGGCCATTCCTGAAGGCCGGTTTGTCGAGGTCAATCCGGCCCTCGCGGACATGCTTGGTTATGACGGCCCGCAGGACATGATGGACAGCGTGCACGATATTGAGGGCCAGCTTTATGTGAACCCCGAGGACCGTGTGATCCTGCGTGAACGCCGCGATGGCGCGGAGCGCCTGGAACGCCAGGAACTTCGGTGGCGGCGCAAAGACGGCTCAATCATTTGGGTGTCCGTCGGGGTGCGGGCCATTCACGATGATGAAGGACCGGTGAAATATTTCGAAGGGGCGGCCATCGACATCACCGCCTGGCGGGCCAACGAATGGGGCCTGATCCATGCCAAGGAAGAAGCGGAACTGGCGAACCGGGCGAAAAGTGAATTTCTGGCCCATATGAGTCATGAATTGCGCACCCCCTTGAACTGCATTATCGGATTTTCGCAAATCCTCATGGGCGAAATGTTCGGCTCGTTGGGGCACGGCAACTACAAGGAATACGTCGGCGACATCCATACCTCGGGCCTGCATCTGTTGAACGTCATCAGCGACATTCTCGATATCTCCAAGATCGAAGCCGGTGAGTTGAACATCAGCGAAGAAATGGTCGACGTGCCGAACGTTCTGTTGACCTGCATGAAGATGATGCGTGAGCGTTCCGACCGGGCTCAATTAATATTGGCGACGGAAGTCGCGTCGGATATCCCGAAGCTCTGGGCCGATGAGCTGCGTATCAAGCAGATCGTCCTTAACCTTCTTTCCAACGCGGTCAAATATACACCGCCGGGCGGTCGGGTAACGGTCAGCGCCGCCGTTGATCAAGAACGCCGGATGGTGTTCACGTTCAGCGATACGGGGATCGGCATTGCCGAAGAAGACATGGCGCGGGTTCTGGCACCGTTCGAACAGGTCCGCGATAGTCCAATCCTGGCCAGCGAGGGGACCGGGCTTGGTGTCTATCTTAGCCGTGTGCTGGCCGAGCTGCACGGCGGTACGCTGGGCATCGAAAGTGAGCCGCATAAGGGCACCGAGGTGACCGTTACCCTGCCGGCCGACCGGTTGATCGCCGACGAAGGCGAAGCAGCGGCCGGGTGATCAGCTCTTTATTCAGCCGGCGGCAGCGCTGACCCTGGCCAGAAATTCGGCCACCGCGCCCTGGTCCATCCACCGGGCAACGACCAGTAAATCCTTATCCGGATCGAGCCAGATTATATTGGTGCCGGCGCCGACGGCGGCGAACGAGTTTTCACTGGCGCCGGGCCATTCGCCGTGCCCGGTATTGAGCCACCAGAGATATCCGTAGCCGGGCCGGATCGGACACGGCGTGTGAAGGTCGCGGACCCAGCCGTCGGGCAGAATGGTCTGGTCCCGCCACCGGCCTTGGCGCAGGATCATCAGCCCGAAGCGGGCGTGATCAAATGAATTGATATGCATGCCGCCGCCCCAATGGGTACCGCCCGGCACCGATTGCAGGGATTGCCCGTCGATATCGACGAAGGAATTCCGGTATCCGTGCCAGCTCCAGCTGTCGGAGGCCCCCAAGGGCGCCATGATGCGCTCCGCCAGCACCTCCGGCAGCGGTCGCTTGAACAAGTGCAAAAGACTGAGCGACAGCAGATTTACCCGAACATCGTTGTATTCCCAATAGGCGCCCGGCACCTGCAGGTCCCGGTGCTCACCCTTGCGGCTGTTGTCGGAACCGGGTCCCACCTGCCGGTTGCGGTCGACCAGGTCCGGCTTATCGAACAAGGTGCCTTCCCATTCGCTGGTCTGGTGCAGCAGATGGCGCCACGTAATGGCGCCGTTGTGCGGGCCGGCAAACAATTCACCGCCAACCGAAGCGCCGACCCGGTCATCGACGTCACCGATCAGACCATCCGCGACGGCAACGCCGGCGAGGATGGAGAGATAACTTTTGGCGATCGAGAAGGTCATATCCGGGCGTGCCGGGTCACCCCACTGGGCGGCGATCCGGCCACCTTTGATGATTAATCCGTTGGGGCCGCCGCGCGGCTCAATGGGGCCGAGAATTTCGTTCCATGGCGGGGCTTCCAATTCGGTCAGGCTGGGAATGTTTCCGTCCTCTTGTATGTCGCGCGGCCAATGGGTTTCATGATCCTCGGCGAAGCTGACGGCGCCGGCCAGTTTGGCGGCGTCGAGACCGGCCTCTTCGGCGGTGACGGAGGCCCAATCTGACCCGCGGCCTGGAAAATAGTTCATGTCCCGGTTTCCTCATTTTCGCGAATAATGTCGCGTTCCATTTGTAAAATGACCTTCAAGCGGGCCTTCTCGGCCTCGCTGATATGATGACGCGCGGCGTTTTCCGCTTGCGTGGCGTCGCGCGCCTCGATGGCATTGACGATGTCCCGATGTTCTTCTTGAGCCTTGGCGTGCCGGTCTTCCAGGGCGTAGGTGGTGCTGGGCAGCAAAGCCATGGAATCGCGCAGCGCGTTCAAGGCCTGCAACAGATACCGATTGTGCGCAGCGGCGTAAATGTTTTGGTGAAACAGGCGGTTTAGCTCGGCCCGCTCATCGGCACCGCTGGCCGCGTCCGCCTGATCCATGAGATCACGCAGCGTCGCAATCTGCGACGGGGCCGCGTGTTGTGCGGCCAAGCCGGCGGCCGTGCCCTCCAGGACCCGGCGCATGGCGTACAATTCGATCAATTGCTGCTGATTCAACTCGGCAACGATGACGCCGCGCCAGGGTTCGAAAACCAGCAATCCATCCGCCTGCAGGCGCCGGAAGGCTTCGCGCACCGGGGTGCGGCTGACACCCAGCCATTTCGCCACATCGATTTCCCGGACCCGGTCGCCGGGGGCGAACTTGCCGGCCCGGATGGCTTCACGCAGTTTCACATGAACCCATTCGCCGCGCGACAGGTTGGCGCCTTCTTGCGGCGCGGCATTGGCTTTGTGTTTCGCCATCCGCCCTAGGCTTTGGCCGCGCCGCCGGCCGATGTGCCGGCCAGGCGTCCGAACACGGCGCCGTTGATCAACCCGGTGCCGCCCGGATAGTTGAAGTAGAACACGCCGCCGACCAGCTCGCCGGCCGCATAGAGGCCGGGGATCGGGTCGTGATCATTGTCCAACACCTGACCGGTGGTCGGCTCGATTCTCAGGCCGCCGAAGGTGAAAGTGATGCCGCAGGTGATTTGATAGGCCTCAAAGGGGGGCTCATCGATGGTGTTGGCCCAGTTGGTTTTCGGAACCTCAAGTCCCGGCGTGCCGCGGCCGTCCAACTCCGTCGGGTTGAAGGTGACGTCGGTCTGGACCGCCTTGTTGTAGGCGGCCATCTCATCGAGGAAAGCATCGCGGTCGACGCCTTCCAGTTTGTCGGCCAGGCCTTCCAGGGTGTCGGCGCTGACTTTCGTGACTTGGCGGATGCGGTACTCGTCGCGCAACAGATGCAGGACCTTGCTGTCGAAAACCTGCCAGGCAAATTGCTGTGGCTGTTCGAGCACAACGCGGCCGTATTTGGCGTAGGTGTAGTTGCGGAAATCGGCGCCCTCATCGACGAAGCGCCGGCCCGTGGCGTTGACCATGATGCCGAAGGGGTAGGAGTGTTTTTGGAAATTGTCACCAACCGCCAGGTCGCCGAACTCCGGTGCGTTGCGGTCCCAACCGACCGCGTGGCAGCCCGACCAGTTGCCGTAGGGCGCGGCGCCGATATCCAAGGCCATGCGGATGCCGTCGCCGGTGTTGAACCGGGTGCCGCGGACCTTGGCCAGATCCCAGCCCGGTCCCAGATACCGGGTCCGCCATTCGTGGTTGGCCTCGAAACCGCCGGACGCCAGAATGACGGCCTTGGCGCGGGCATCATAAATGCGGCCGCCTTGTTTGACCCGGACACCGCTGACCTGAAGGCCGTCGTAAATCAGCTCCGTCACCCGGGCACCGTATTCGACCTGAACGCCGTTGGCCTTGGCGATGTCGGTCTCACATTCGACAAGGCCCTCGCCGCCACCCCAAAATTCGACACACAAACCGCCCCAAAAGCGGAACTTGTCGTCAACCTTGAAGGCTTGGCGGCCGTAGCTCGGGACAAACCGCATGCCCCGGCCGCGCAGCCATTTCATGGTGTCCAGGCTGGTCGTCACCAGGCGTTCGCAGAGCTCGGGATCGGTGCGGTACTGGGTCACCCGGAACATATCGTCGTAAAAGGCATCCTGGGTATAGGTGCCGAAATCCGTGGTCGCGATTTCCTCGTTGGTGAGGTCCGGCATGATCTCCTTGAGATCATTGATACCGTCATGGGCGAACCGAACGGCGCCGGCGGTGAACGCGCTGTTGCCGCCGCATTCCTCTTTCGGGGCGCGTTCGAACATTAGAACCTTGGCGCCGTTTTCCTGGGCCGCCAGGGCGGCGCAAAATGCCGCATTGCCGGCGCCGACGACGATCACGTCAGCCATCATCTCACTCATGTTTCGGTTCCTTGTTCGATATTGTGTACATTTGTATACAATATGAATGATGAGGGCCGGCGAGTCAAAAGCGGAGACCGCTTCCGCCCGATGAGGCGGCATGCTATCCATGCACGGCAGTTGCGAAGGATGAAACGATGATTGCCGAAAAACTGGCCGGTTTTGCCGTTGATCTGGGGGTACGCCCGCTTCCCGATGAGGTTGTTCACGCCGCCAAGCGCTGCCTGATAGACGGATTGGCGGCGATGATCTGCGGCGCCGTGCATCCGCCGGCGACGCTGATGACCGAAGCGCTTTCGGAAGAGCTGGATCACGGCGGCGCGCAGATCGTGCCGTCGGGGCGATTGGCGCCGGTACGCACGGCGGCCTTGATCAACGGTGCGGCGGCCCACGCCATGGAGGTTGACGACATCTTCCGTGACGCCGTCTATCACCCGGGACCGCCGGTGATCTCCGCCGTGCTGGCCGCCTGCCAGGGACAAGACACCGACGGCATGGCGTTGCTGCGCGCCATCATCGCCGGTTATGAAGTGTCGAACCGGGTCGGCAAGGCCATGCAGCCGGCGCACTACGACTATTGGCACACGACCGGCACCATCGGCACCATTGGTGCCGCTGCCGGGGTGGCGGTGGCGCTCGGTCTGAACGCCGAACAGACCCGCCACGCCTTGGCCAATTCGGTAACCATGGCGGCGGCTCTGCAGCAGGCCTTCGCCACCGATTCCATGGGCAAGCCCATCCACGCCGGCCATGCCGCCGAGGCCGGCGCCATGGCGGCCATCGTCGCCGGCGCCGGCGTCACCGGGGCCGACGGCATGTTCGAAGGCCCAAGGGGCTTCGGCAATGCCATGAGCCGTGATGTGGATTGGGACGCCGCCGTCGCCAATTTGGTCGGCGATTACACGATCACCCGCATGACCCAGAAAAATCACACCTGCTGCGGTCATACCTTTGCGGCCATTGATTCGATGATTGCCTTGGCCAATCAGCACGGCCTGAACCCCGACAATGTGGCATCGATCCACATCGGCACCTATGCCAAAGGCGTCGAGATTTGCGGCAACAAGGATCCGAAAACCGTCTATGAGGCGAAGTTTTCGCTGCCCTATGCGGTGGCCGTCGGTCTGGTGCTCGGGCGTGCCCGATTCGCGGCTTTTTCCGAACAACGCCTGCATGATCCGGTGATTCGTTCGGTCATGGACCGAATAACTTTCGAGACCGATCCGGATGCGGAGGCGGTGTTTCCGAATTTTCGTTCCGCGACGGTGAACGTCACCACCACGGACGGCCAGCAATGGCAGCATCATTCGCCGACCCGCAAGGGGGACCCGGATAATCCGTTGAGTGATCGCGAACTGGAAGACAAGTACCGGGAATTGGTGACGCCGGTCATCGGCGACAATGGGGCGGCCGCGCTGCTTTCGGCTTGTTGGCAGATGGAAATCCAGCCACGGGTCCGCAAGCTGCCGTATGCACCGCCTGAAACCGTGGCCAGGATGGCTTGATGAACGGCAGTCATGCTGAGCACCGCCAAGCCAATTATTTTTGAATTTTAACCGGTGATTCAGTCGTTGTTAATGACTCCGCGCCCATAGTGTCGCAAATAGAAAACGACCAGGGTTGGAGACTTAAAATGGCGTCAAGAAAGCCCATCAATTTTCGTAAGATCAGCGACGGTTCAACGCTGCGGGACTACGTCCAGCATTTCACCGGATTGCCCCGTGAACTTGTCGGCACACCCATGGATCAAGAGCGGTATTTGAACGCGCTGGCGACGAAATCTCTTGAAGTGGTGAGCGTGCTGCCGCGCCGGCATCGGCGTGTGAGTCATTAATGTGCTGTTACTAAACAATAAAAAATAATGTCGACAATGAGGTGAAAGGGCGTTTCACGGATTGAAACAAAAAATATTGCGTTGCACAAAAAAATGATGCATTGCAAAACGAATTCGTGTATATAATTGCCCATTACAGAAATATGACGGTTCGGCCGTCGGGACATTGTCACCGAAACGAGCCGTCAAAAGTGTGGGAATAAGAACCATGGCAAATATTGAACTCGTCCGGTTTCTATCGGACAGCGCCGGTGAGGCGCTCAGCAAAGCGGAAGCGGCGGTGCCGGAAGGTGCCAAAGTCCTTCTTGATGAAGCCGAAGAACTCCTGGCCCTGGCCACGTCGGTGTTGAACCGTCCGGCCGTGCCGGAGATAGAAACCCGGGAGGCGGCATAATGGCCTCTCGTCGCACGGATACCAAAAAGCCCGAGCCCGATCGTCCGCCCGTCAAGAAACACCGCAAGTGCCTGATGTGCAGCAACGAATTCCAGTCCAATCATATTGGTGAGCGGGTTTGCCCGTCGTGCAAGGAAACGTCCGTGTGGCGTTCCGGCGGCATCGCCGCCTAAGGCACTTCACTTCATCTCGCGGGCTTTTGGCTCGGTGACATCCTGAAATTTCCGGTAACACCCCGTCACGGGGTGAAACCGGTTACGGCATTGACCCGAAACCCCTGACGGTTACAATTCCAGTTATGGAACATTTTGGCGATATTGATGGTGCTCTCGGTGCCCAGCCCGTGCCGCGCGTCATTGCCTCGGCGAAATTCGAGATCGGCATGCCGGTGAAGCACCGCGTCTACGGCTTCCGTGGTGTTATCTTCGACGTCGATCCGGTTTTCAACAACACCGACGAATGGTGGGACAGCATCCCCGAAGATGTGCGGCCGCGTAAGGACCAGCCCTTCTACCACCTGTTGGCGGAGACGCCGGAGCCCGAGCGTTCGCCCTATATCGCCTATGTTTCCGAACAGAACCTGGTGCCGGAGGATCGCGGCGAAGATCCCATTGATCATCCGGAACTGGAAGAGTTCTTCGAGGGCATGCAGGACGGACGTTTCATCCTGCGCCAAAAAAGCAACTAGGCCGGCCTGCCGGCCAGCGCCGGAAACTCACCTATCTCGGCGAAATTAGAACGCCACCTGATCGCCGCCCTTGAGCTGCAGGATGCCGCGCGCCTCATCGGGTGTCGCCACCTCCAAAGACATGCCCTCCAGGACTTGACGCATCTTCGTCACCTGCTGAGCGTTGCTTTCGGCCAGCAGGCCGGGTCCGCACCACAGCGAATCCTCCATGCCGACACGCACATTGGCGCCCATGGAGGCGCCCATGGCGGCCAGCGGTATCTGGTTCCGACCGGCGCCCAGGATGGACCAGTGGTAGGCGTCGCCGAACAGACGGTCGGCGGTGCGCCGCATGTGCATCAGGTCTTCCGGATGGGCGCCGATGCCGCCCAGGATGCCGAACACGGATTGCACGAACAGCGGCGGCTTGACCAAACCGCGCTCAAGAAAGTGGGCCAGATTGTATAGGTGTGAAATGTCGTAGCATTCGAATTCGAACCGGGTGCCGTTATCGGAGCACGACGTCAGAATGTATTCGATGTCGGCGAAGGTGTTCTTGAACACCATGTCGCGGCTGGCTTCCAGGTGATCGCGTTCCCATTGGTGCTCAAATTCATTGAACCGGTCGAGCATGGGGTAGAGGCCGAAGTTCATGGACCCCATGTTCAAGGACGCCACTTCCGGCTTGCAGATGAGGGCCGGCTGCAGGCGTTCCTCGATGGTCATGCCCGGCGCGCCCCCGGACGTAATATTGACCACGGCTTCCGTGTTCTGCTTGATCCGGGGCAGGAACCGCATGAAGGCCTCGACACTTTGGTCGGGCTTGCCGGTTTCCTCATTGCGGGCATGCAGATGGATGACCGAGGCGCCGGCCTCCGCCGCGCCCAACGCCGCATTAGTGATTTCATCTGCCGTGACCGGCAGGTTGGGGTTCATGGAGGGAGTGTGGATGGCGCCGGTGACGGCGCAGGTGATGATAACTTTGCGGCCTGTTGCCATGATCTGATCCTGTTTTCCGGGGAGTTCTAGTTGCCGATTTTTTCGCCAGCTTGCTTTTTGTGGACGGCCAGGGCCATCAGGCGGCGGTCGCGCCAGGCGGTCCGTTCTGCCAGCTGGTCCGCCGGCAGTTCACGGCGGCGCTGTGTTTCCAATTCATCCAGCAGGGGACCACGGAAATCGGCGTTCTCTGTCTGGCTGCGGCCGACCCGCTCGATCAGTTCGCCGAACTTGGTGCAATAATCGCGAATACCGCCGGGCGCGTTCAGATCGCCGGTCTCGAAGGGCCCGATGAAGGACCAACGATGCGACAAACCGTCTCTGATCGCCCGGTCCACATCGGCGCAGGACGCGTAACCGCCGTCAACCAGCCGGAAGGCTTCGTGTAGGAGCGCGATCTGCATGCGGTTGACGATGAAGCCGTCGATCTCTTTCTCCATGCGGATCGTTGCGTGGCCGGCGCGTTCCATAATCGCCGCGGCCGTGTCCATGGCCGCCTGGTCCGTCCAGGGCGCCGGGCAGAGCTCGACGGCCGGCACCAAATAGGGCGGATTGATGGGGTGGGCGACAAGACAGCGGTGACGTCCTTCCAAATCTTCCGTGAACAGCGACGCCATGAACCCGGATGTGGAACTGCCGATCACGGTCTCCGGGTCGGCTAGGCTGTCCAATTCGGCGTAGACCTGCTTTTTCACGTCGAGAACCTCGGCCGTGTTTTCCTGGACATAGATGGCTTCCTTAAGAGCATCAGCGACACGCCGCTGCGGCGTGACCCGGGCGAAAACGTCATCGACATTTTGGCCATCCAGCAAATCATTTTCAGCCAGATCGCCAAGACTGCCCTTCAGAATATCGACCGACTGATCCAGGGCGCTGTCGTCCCTGTCGGTCATGTGGACGTTGTATCCGGCGCGGCTGAAGGAGATCGCCCAGGCGCGCCCGATCAAACCGGAACCGATAACGGCAATTTTTTCGCTCATGTGTTCGCTTCCCTTGACTAGATGGTCTCGACGCCAGCGCAGACGCTGAGGGCCTGGCCGGTAATGTTGGCGCCCATGGGGGTACACAGGAAGGCCGCCATTTCGGCGATGTCCTGGGCCGAGACGCCGCGGCGGAGAGAGACGTTCGACATGAGCTCGGCTTCCGTCTCCTCATAGGAATTTCCAGTTGCCTCGGCTTTCGCTGAAATGACCCGTTCAATACGCAGCCCTTCAACGGCGCCCGGTTGCAGGCAGTTTACGCGAATGCCGTCGGGGCCCAACTCCTTGGCTAGTGATTCCGTGAGGCCGACAATTGCCCACTTGGTGGCTGAATAGGGGGTGCGTAGCGCGAAACCGAAACGCCCGGCGACGGACGACAGAGCGATGATCGACGCATCGTCGGATTGCTTGAGCAACGGGACTGCGCGGCGCAGGCAATAGAATTGGCCGTTGAGGTTGATATCCACCGTGCGTCGCCACTCGTCGGGCATAATCTCATGAACCGGAGCGGTGGGACCGGCGATACCGGCGTTATTGACCAAGACGTCGAGGCCCCCCAAGGATGCCTCAGCGGCATCGAACAAGGCATCCACCTGAGCTTCGTCAGAAACATCCGCATTTGTCTGGCCAATGTCGGGGCGTGCAGTGGCCATGTCGACTAAGGCATTGTCATCGACATCACATATAAACACCTTGGCGCTGCGGTCGGCGAAGGTCTCGGCGATGGCGCGGCCGATCCCGGCGGCGCCGGCCGTGACGATGACCCGCAAGCCCGGCTTGATATCCTGCATCTCACGTTTCGCCATAATGTCTCCTTGCTCGAACGTTTCAAATTTACGGCTCAAAACCGAAAAGCGCGATTGGGTTGTCGACCAGTATTTTTTGCCTGACGGCTGCCTCCGGCGCCCAATCGGTCAACTGGCTCATCAGGGCACCATCGTTGGGCATGTGTCCGAAGACCCAGGGATGCGGCCAGTCGGTGCCCCAGATCACGCGGTCTTCGTTGGCGTCAATAATGGCCCGGGCATAGGGCGTTACGTCGGCGTAGGGCGGCTTTTCCTGGGTTGTTATACGGTACGAACCCGACAGCTTGACCCAACAATTGCCATCACGGACAAGATCCAGGAAATCCCGGAAGCCCGGATGGGAAATATCGTTCGAGGTCTTCATGTAGCCCAGGTGCCCGACGGACACGGGAACCGCCATGGCGTTCATGGTGGCGCGCAGGTCGTCGAATTCTTGAACGTGGATCAGAACTTCCAGGTGCCACCCCAAGTGCTTGATGCGTTCGGTAAACTTGCGCACGGCATTGATGTCTTCGAAAGGCATGCCGCCCTTGTCGACCAGATTGATGCGGACTCCGCGCACCCGGCGGTCGTGCAGCGCTTCCAGTTCCTTGTCGGTGATATCGGCAGCGACGGCGGCGACGGCCAGAAACTTGCCGTCCATCTGGTCGGCGGCGTCCAGCATGCAGGAATTATCGGTGCCGTAGACACTGGGTTGCGTAAGCACGGCGCGGCTGATTCCGCCGAGGACCTTGTGAAGCCCGAGAAAACTTTCAAGGCTGGCTTGCGGCGGTGTATAGCCGCGCTTCGGTGAAAATTCGTAACGCGCGTCGGGGCCGAAAATATGGGCGTGGCAGTCTATCGCGCCGGCCGGAACATCGAAGTTGGGCTCAATCGGATTTGGGTCAGGTCCTTGGCACAGGGGATGAGGATCGTCGCTCATGATTTTCGCTTTCGTCTTTCGGTTTAGCGGCGCGGTTCCAGAATACTGACATAATTGGCCACCGCTAGGCCGCCCATGTTGAGGACCGCGCCCAATGTTGCGTCGGCGACCTGAATATCGCCGGCTTCGCCGGTCAATTGCATGGCCGCCAGCACATGCATCGACACACCGGTGGCGCCCACGGGGTGTCCCTTCGCTTTCAGGCCGCCCGACGCATTGACCGGCAGTTTGCCGTCCATGGTCGTCACGCCTTCGTTGATGACCCGGTCACCCTGGCCCAGCGACGCCAGGCCCATGGCTTCGTAAATAAGCAATTCGGCGATGGTGAAACAGTCGTGCACTTCGGCAAAACTCAGATCATCCAGGGAAACACCGGCGGCTTCCATGGCCGTTTT
>CAZQPC010000070.1:0-16752 GCA_964595005.1 uncultured Magnetovibrio sp. | reverse complement strand
CGGGACTGAGGACAACATCGCTGGCACCGGTATCAACAAGAAATCTTATATCCTGGCCGTCGACATTGGCCTCAACGACGAAATGCCCATGGTCGCCGACGGCGATTGATACGGCCCCGCCATTGTCCTGTGGGCGATGCGGGATGAGTTCCGCGAGGAACCTGTTGCCAAGATCTTTTGCTTCATACCGAAAACTGTAGCCCAGAACCAGAACGCCCCCCAAAGCCATCCAGATCATCGCGTAACGGAGCGCATGGCCGACCGGCAACCGGCCGCGGGCGAACAAACTGGCGCCGACAAATGCCAAAATTAGCAGGCTGCGGGTCAGGTCCACTTGCCCATCCCGCCCGGCGATGGCTTCGGGGTATGTTTGAACAAGGAAAATCACAAGAACCGTGACTGCCAGGGCAAATATTCCGAAAATCAGCCAGGATTTGGATGGTCGCTTCATAATCGAGAAGTGGGTCCGTCAACCCCGCCAGTCAAATCGGGTCACATGCGAAGAGGCTGATCCGGGCCGTCAGGAAGTATAAATCAAAACCCCGCTCCTCGGATGTCGACAGATGCCGCGAAACCTTGCCGACCTCCGCACAATGACGCTCTGCGGCCTTTTCGGCGATGATGAATTGATTGGCCGGATGTTTGACCCAAACGCCTTCGTCATCACCAGCGACGGAACAGGCGGCCATGGCGAAGCCTCCGACAACAAGCGTCGCCGCGATCATCAGTATTCGGGTGCCCGATTTATTCTTCATTCAGTGATGATATCACAGCTGGAAATCCAGCGCCAAACACCCGCTAAAAGTCAGTGCGCCGGGCGCCTCGACTCCTGCGCTTCCTTCAAAGTGTCGTAGGCAATTTTACCGCTGACGTACAAGGCGTCTTTGATTTCGGTTGAGGAACATCCGGACAAGAAGACCGGGCCGGCAATGACGGCCCAAAGAACATAGCGGAAGGGCATGCAGCGCAAAATATGCCCTAGGCGCGGGCGTATTCGTTGATGAACCGAAGCTTATCGATTTCCAATTCAAAAGTGATCTTCAGGCTTTTCTTGATGAGGTCTTCATCCATCCCTTCGACAATCAAGCTCCATTCTCCCTCGCAGCTATTGTCGAGCCACTCTTCAACGTCGGAAACCGCACCTTCCGTATTGAACAGAACACCAAAGGCCATGCGGGCCCGCTGCGTCACTTGTGTCAGATCATCAAATTGAACGTCGTCCGACATTGAGTTTGCCTCACCCGTTGAAGACTACGTTGGCCCGCGCAAGCCTTACCGTTACGACTCAGGCACCACGCTATACCATGGTCAGTGGAAGACGCAAAGTGTCTAGATTCGGGAAGAATCTTCTAATGTCACAACCACCATATCTCGCTACTGAAACACTCTGACATCAATATGTTGGGTTTTTGTCACATTTCCGACATACAGGTGGAATAATCTCCATGGACGTCACAAGCCTCACCAACGGCAATAGGGAGTAACCCCATGCTGACCAGGCGTCGAAACCAACTGTTCCATATTCTGAATGAAGCCGCCTTGGCTCTCATTGACGAAGCAAAGATCCGGGGCCCCGAAGATGCGGCGTCAATGGCCGAACTGGCCACGCGCATTGATCAAATGCGGGTTGGCCTGATCGCCGAAGCAGCCTCGGCGTTGGAAATTGAAAACCTGCCGTTACGTCCCGCGGCCTGAATGACGGAGCTCAAACATCGAGGCGGAAAGCATCACCATCGCGGACCAGATGGCCAGCGGTCGGTGTCGCAAAGTGGGTGCCGATAATCAGCGTCGGCGTATCGGCGAAACGTCCAAACATATGGCGCCGGGTTTGTTCCGCCTGCGCCGGTTCTTCATCGACGACGGCGCCCCATTCGGGGTGTGCCATTTGGCAGGGGTGGTGTAGGAAATCACCGGTAATCAAGGCGTCCTCCCCTTGCGCCGAGATAAGAACACTGACGTGTCCAGGCGTGTGGCCGGGTGTCGGAATGAGGCTCACACCGGGCGCCACCTGATGGTCGGTGGCGACCAAATCGACAAGTCCGGCATCGAACACGGGCTTCACGGAATCGTCAAAAACCGGACCGAAATTTTCATCGTTGCCCCGGGCTTCCCAAAATGCAAATTCGTCCGCGCCCATGAGATAGCGCGCGTTGGGAAATGTCGGCACCCAGCGATCATCCTCCCAGCGCGTATTCCAGCCCACATGGTCGACATGCAAATGGGTGCACAGCACCGCATCGATGGCCGGCACCGGGTAACCCGCATCGGTCATATCATCAAGAAAACCGGTTTGCATGTGGTCCCAGGCGGGGATCTGGCGGACCTTGTCATTGCCGACGCAGGTGTCGACGACAATCCGGGCCTCGCCGGTGTCGATAATCAGCGCGTGGATGCTGCCCCGCATGCGTCCGTCGGAATCAGCGAAATGCGGTTGCAGCCAAGAAATTTCGCGCACCGCGTCGCGCGTCGCGTCGGGCAGAAACCGGCTCAGGCCGCCAGCCATCTCAATCTCGACGACCCGCGTTACGGTGATATCGCCAATCCGCCAAGTTTCGCCAGTCATACCACGCGCCTCCCTACCTCACTTGATGTGCCAGACAATGCGGCCGTCGACGCCGTTCGGTTTTTCAATTGTCTGCAGCGTTCGAAAGCGGTCATGGACGTTCAGACAACCTTCCCAAAAACCGTTCCACGAATCGAAAATGGTTGGCGGGACATCACTCAAACCACGAACCAGGCGCCAGCCCTGCTGGCTGATTTCCAGTTGGCCCGATTGGACCCGCCATTCCATCGTATCATCGTGGGCAGCAGCCATGTCCGCCATAAACCGGCCGAAGGCTTCAAGACTGGTGTCCGCCGTGTCGTGGCCAAGGGTTTCGCGTAAGATCGGATAAAACTGCCGGCCGATGAGGCGCGCCGTGATCTCGCCCAGTTCGCGGGTCTGCGCCTCACCAATCATTTCCGTCAATTCGAACAGCCCGTTGCGGATATACTCCATGGCGTAATTGCGCCGAGCCTTGTTCAGCCTGTCCGGCGTCCAGATGGCGCCATCCAAGCCGGGAGCCTTCGCCGCATCGAAGGGCGGCATCACTTCGCCGGGCGCATAGCGGGCCCGCTCATCGGCCGCCAAATCATGGTCGTATTCCATGAAATATCCGGCGTAGCCGTATTCCGCGTGGGTATCACGGCTGGTACAAACGAATCCAAGCCGGGGGTTTCCCAGGCTGACCCCGTTGTGTCCGTACCATCCTTTGACGAACCCGTCCTCAACAGAATCGGGCACACCGCAAATGGCCGTCCCCATATAAACCCACCTGGGATGCGGAAACCGGACCCAGGCCTTGGTGTCGGATTCCTCCACATATTCGACGTCGACGCCGCCGATGCGGTTGGCCAGATAATGATAGCGCGCCGCAGCGACGGCGTCGGGAAGACCGGTGAGGCCTAATTTCTCGAAGCTTGAGAGAAACTTCTCCGTGTGCTGGCGGCGGAACAGATTGTAGGTCCACTCGCCGACAAGGTCATGACCGGCGCGTGACGCGACGCTCAATATCAGGCCGGTGAAGAAATTGTGATAGAGCAGGCCCAGCGCTTGCCAGCCGGCTTCACGTGTTCCCGGTTGTCCGGCTGCCAGCCCCGTCATGATCCCTGCCCCCTTGCCTGCGTCGAGTGTATCCACGCGCACCTCCGCTTGTAGAAGCAATGGGACGAAGCTTCAATTGACGGCTATTTCACTTACGGCAGGATGCACCGCAGGCATTGGCTGATCAACTCGCTCGCGCCGTAAACGCAGACCATCGTACCAAAAGCCGTACCGGCTATCATTCCCATGACCCTTGAGAGCCTTCTGATCATTTTCAGACCTCCTGTTGTTTAGGCCACGGCGCTTTTCGCGCCTGTTGTTACATCCACGCTAGGTATTCCTGATGAACGGCGCAGTGACCGCGGTCACTTGACGTCGAACGGCCGCGCCGGTCCACCGTTGATTTTGATCAATTCCTGATCGTCCAGATGCTGATATCACCGCCCCATGCACGGAAAGAAACCACCGCCCGCCCGGCGCGGCATTGGCGACAATTCCGAAGGCGCCACCATAGAGGTTGAGGTGCGTCTGTTTAACAGCCTTGCCCATCACCTTCGCGGCCGGCGCACCGCGTGTACCATTACCTTACCTGCCGGCGGTACCATCGGCGATATTCTGACAATGTTCGGCATTGCCGTTTCGGAAGTGTTCTTGGTGATGCGAAACGGGCGCGATCTGACCCCTGAACTTGGCGGCGCGGTGCGCACGGATTTTCGGCCTTCGCCGGGCGACGTGATCGCGCTTTCGGGGCCCGTCCCCTATAGCTGGGGATACGGTGCGCCCGTGGTCTAGGTTGCCGCCCTTCCCAATCCCCTTGCCAGCCCTTATCATCAGGTTAAATTGTCAAGCCGCTACCGGTGCGCATGCGGAGCGGAAAATCATAAGGGGGCGATGCGCATGGCGAGCGAGGGGGATATGGCAAGCCAGGAAGACATGGCGGCCAAAGGAAAGCCGGTGCGCAAAGGCTCAAGCCTGCGCTTTCACCTGACGGCGGTGTTCGTCATTTTGATTGCCGCCATTGTCGGCACGATCGCCTACATTACCTATTTCAAGAACACCGAGGCGGTTCTCGATCTTGCCGACCGGTTCATCACCAGGACAAGCACAGCGACCGTTCAGCGCACCAAAGACCACCTGGAACCCTTGGCAGCGACCATGCAGCACTTGGCCAAGTTGGCAGAGGGCAATCCCGCGATGGCGCGCAGCCACGAGATTTTCCCAACACTCCGGACGGTACTCGACACCTATCCGCAACTGCAGGCGGTCTATTACGGATTCAAGAGCGACGGGCGGTTTTTGATGGCCTACCAGATACCCCCAAATACGAAAGTGTTTGGCCGGCCCAATTACACATCCTTGCCCGATGGCGTGCATTATATTGAACGGACTTTGACCTGGACGGGTGATCCATCCGACCACTGGGAATATTTGAGCAAAGACGGCGATCTGCTGTTCCAAGAGGACGCCTTCCGGATGTCATACGACGTTCGCAAGCGCAAATGGTTCCAGGATGCGCTGACCCATCCGAACCAGCGATCCTGGACTAACGTCGTCGTCTTCACGTCGAGCCAGCTTCCGGGATTCGCGCCGGTTTTTCCCATACATGACGAGGATGGCGAAGCGATCGGCGTCGCCGCCGCGAATATTACGCTGGATACGGTTTCGCGTTTCCTCAGTGAACTGGAAGTCGGCAAGAATGGCGTCGCCTTCATCATGGATGAAAACCGCCAGTTGATCGCCCATCCAGAGACCGAGCGCTCGATGAAGCGCACCAAGGAAAAGAAACTGGTGCTGGTGAAGGCCGACGAACTGGCCGAGCCCTGGGTCTCCGGCGCGGTCAAGGAATACGCGGCGACCAACATGCAGAAATTCAGGATTATCGTCGACGGCACGGAATATCTCGCTTCCTTTACGCCGTTCCCCGATGATTTCGGCAAGAAATGGATCATGGCTGTGATCGTGCCGACCAGCGACTTCGTCGGCGCGCTGAAGGCGTCGAACCGCAATATTCTGTTTATCGCCATCCTGATCACGATCCTCGGCGTTTTGATGGTTGGCGCTTTCGCCGGATGGATCACCACGCCGGTGCGCCAACTGGTTGATGAGATTGGAAAAATTCAAGAATTTGACTTGACCGGCGACGTCAAAATCCGCTCGGGCATGACGGAAATCATGGCCCTTTCGGATTCGATCAAGACCATGAAACGCGCCCTGCAGACATTCGGAAAGTTCGTCCCCAAGACCTTGGTCCGCGAAATGGTGAAATCGGGCCAATCCGTCGAATTGGGCGGCCAGAGCCGCCATTTGACCATGATGTTCACGGACATCCAGGGCTTTTCAACGATCGCCGAACGATCCCCGACCCGTGAGTTAATGTTGCAGTTGTCCGACCATTTCGAATGCATTACCGAAGCCATCCGGTTCAACAATGGCACCATCGACAAATTTATCGGCGATTCGGTGATGGCCTTCTGGGGGGCGCCGGTTTGGGACGAAAATCACGTCTATCAAGGCTGTCTGTCGGCGCTGATGGCAAAAAGCCATCTTGATCTGTTGAACGAGGAATGGGCCAAGGAAGGGCGGCCGCAGTTCCATGTGCGTTTCGGCCTGCACACGGACGCTGTTCTGGTCGGCAATATCGGCGCCCGCGACCGGCTCAGCTACACCGTTCTTGGTGACGGCGTCAACGTGGCGTCGCGCCTGGAAGGCGTCAACAAGGTCTATGGAACGCAATTGATTACCAGCCACAGCGTCTACCAGGAAGCCGGTGAGCGATGCCTGTTCCGGCCCTTGGACATGGTTGCCGTGCAGGGCCGCCGGGCCGGCATCATCATTTATGAGCTGTTGGGAACGATCAACGACGGCCATCCCGATTTCCAGGCCTCAGATGAACTCAGATTACTGGCTGATAAATCTCGCCAAGCCTTCTACGCCTATGTGGAACGCAAATGGGATGAGGCCCACGCGCTCTATTCAGATATTTTAACCCTGGCGCCGAATGACCGGGTGGCGTCCATGTTCCTGTCGCGGTGCCACGAATACCGGAGCAGTCCGCCGCCGGAAGACTGGAGCGGCATTTACACTTTGAAATCCAAGTAGTGGGAAATCCAAGTGACGGAAAATCGACGTCGCGGGAAGTTGAAGTGGGCGGCCATCAAAACCGATGCATTTTTGTTCGGCGCGTACTAAACTGAGTTACAGTTTTATGGAGGAATGTTTATGCGGACCCTTACATTGAGCCTCGCGGCTGCTTTTGCGATGGGACTATTCGTGGCGTCGGCGGGTACGGCGCTGGCCGCTGGCGATTGTGGATGGGGCCATACGAAAACGGCTCAAACCACCAGCAGCAGTATCGCGGATGGTCAGACCCAACAGACACCGAAGCCCGATACGGGCGGCTGATTCCGCAAGTTAATTGCCTAACGTGAGCGCGCGCCGTCGGCTGACGGCGCGCGTTTTCGTTTGAGGGCGGTCAGGCAAGCGTCAGCCCGCGTCAGTTACCTCAACGTAACCTCGTTCCACGGCATGTCCTAAGGCGTCGTAGGCCTTCACCGCCTCTTCATAAATCATACGCAGTTCCGCAAGCCGTTTTATCGCAATCTCTTCCGGAGGATCGTTTTCCGAAAACGTCAGCGCCTGTTCGAGATATCGGGCGCGGACCCGGGCCACGGACACGGCAAACCGAAGGAACAGTTCCTGGTCCAGTTTCGGCAGTTTCGCGTGGATCGCATGCCGATTGGCTTCCGCGATTGCCGGCTCCAACATTTTCAGGAACTGCAATCTTTTTGTTTCATCATCCATGGCGGACGCTCCTTTGCTGGCTCACGAACGCCCGAACTATGGACGTATCCGCGCGGCCTCGCAATAATTCGATTGATGTTTGAATTTACAGAATTTTCGACATGCAGGGAATGGTGGGCGCTGTAGGATTCGAACCTACGACCGTTCGATTAAAAGTCGAATGCTCTACCAACTGAGCTAAGCGCCCCCAAATTCACCAGGGGCCGACACCGGAACCGGCGCGACCATAGGGAGGCAAAGCCGCACGGTCAATGCACTTTCCGCCCGAACCATGAATGTTTTGAACGGCTACCACATCGCCCCCGACGGGTGTTCGCAGAGCCTGCGCGATACCGTCTATTTAGGGTTCATATCGTCGAATTTCGTCTTCATTCTGTCTCTCACGCGAGGCGATACGAAATGTCCGATATCCCCACCCATGGTGCCGATTTCCTTGACGAAACGCGACGCGATAAACTGGTGACGTTCCGAGGCCATGAGAAACACTGTCTCAACATCACGGTTGAGGCGTGAGTTCATGCCGGCCATCTGAAACTCGTACTCAAAGTCAGACACAGCCCGCAGGCCGCGAACAATCATGCCGGCATTTTGCTGGCTGGCGAAATCCATAAGCAGCGAATCGAAAGGCACGGCGGCAATGCGCTCACTGTAGCCATCACCCATGGCGGCGATCTCGTCTTCGACCATGGCAACCCGTTCGTCCAAATTGAACAGTGGATTCTTACCGACGTTCACCGCAACGCCGATGACCAGCCGGTCGACCAATCGCGCCGCCCGGGAAATAATATCGATATGACCGTTGGTGACGGGGTCGAAGGTCCCCGGATATACGGCTATGGTACCTTCACTCATGTTTCGTCTCCATCGCCGTCGGTCGTGTCCATCTCGTCGGCATGTTCGGTTGTGTCCGTGTCGATTGTCTCAGCGACTTCTACGACGTCCTTGTCCTCAGCAACGGCTTGGTCATCATCAACATCGTCGTCATCGTCGACATCGCGGAACCGGCTGACGGAAACCAAATGTTCGTCATCCGCAACCTTGAAAACGGTGACGCCGCGGCCGCTGCGGCCGATGATGCTGATCTGGTCGATGGGGCAACGGATGATCTGCCCGGCATCGGATACCATCACCAATTGATCGGTCTCCAGCACCGTAAAGGCGGCGACGATGGATGACGGCGGCTCGTTCTTGCCCCGTGACAGTTCAATCCCGGTAATGCCCTGCCCACCCCGGCCGGCGATGCGATATTCGTAGGCCGATGTGCGCTTGCCCATGCCGTCTTCGGCGATGGTCAGGATGAATTCCTCTTTCTCGGCCATTTCAGCGAATAGGGGCTGCTCAAGCCGTAACGCATATTCCTCGTCGCGTGCCTTGTCCTCGTCGCGGTCCGTATAATCGCCGCTTTTCAAGCGGCGCGCCGCACTGACGGCCTGCAGGTACTGATCGCGCTGTTCCGTTTCCACTGCCACGTGGCCGACGACGGACATGGCGATCACTTCGTCACTGGTTTTCAATTTCATGCCGCGGACGCCGGTTGACGTGCGCCCCGAAAATACCCGAACCGCGGTAACCGGGAACCGGATCACCTTGCCGCCGTTTGCCGACAACAAGACATCGTCGTCTTCCGTACAGGTCCGCACCCGTACCAACTTGTCACCTTCGGCCAATTTCATAGCAATCTTGCCGTTCGACATGACGTTGGTGAAGTCTGAAAGGGAATTGCGCCGAACGTTGCCCGATGAGGTGGCGAACATGACGAAGGACTGGGCCCAGGTTTCCTCGTCCTCGGGCAAAGGCATCATGGTGGTGATGGTTTCGCCTTCGTCGAGGGGCAACAGGTTGACCAGGGCCTTGCCCCGGGCCTGCGGCGTGCCCAAGGGCAATTTGTAAACCTTCAGCTTGTAGACCAGTCCCGTTGACGAGAAAAACAGCACGGGTGTGTGGGTGTTGACAACGAACACCTGATCGACAAAATCTTCGTCCCGGGTCGCCATGCCGGAGCGCCCCTTGCCGCCGCGCCGTTGCGCCCGGTAAGTCGATAACGGCACCCGCTTCACATAACCGGAACGGGTCACCGTGACGACCATATCCTCGCGCTGAATTAGGTCCTCGATATCGTGTTCAAACTCGCTTTCCTCGATGGTCGTGCGCCGTTCGTTGGCAAACAGTTCCTTCATCGCGAGTAGTTCGTCGCGAAGAATGCCATAGAGCTTTTCCCGGGAACGCAAGATCGATAGAAATTCTTCGATCTCGGTGCCAAGCGCCTTCAAATCATCGCCAATCTTGTCACGCTCCAGACCGGTCAGACGATGCAGGCGCAGTTCCAGGATAGCTTTCGCCTGTTCGTCGGAAAGTTTGTATTTACCGTCGACAACCTCATGGCCTGGCTCATCCAGCAACGCAATCATCGGCGCCACATCGGCGGCGGGCCATTCGCGTTCCATTAACTGGGCGCGCGCCGTGGCCGGGTCGGAGGCGGCGCGAATCAGGGCGATCACCTCATCGATATTGGCCACTGCAACGGCCAGACCGGCCAGGATATGAGCCCGGTCGCGGGCTTTCCCCAACTCAAATATGGTGCGCCGGCGGATCACTTCCTCGCGGAAGACGATGAAGGCTTCCAAAATCTCCTTAAGGTTCATGAGCCTGGGTTGGCCGCCGTCCAAGGCCAGCATATTGACGCCAAAAGACGTCTGCAGCGGCGTGAACCGGAACAACTGCGCCAACACCACCTCGGGCTCGGCATCGCGCTTCAATTCGACGACGACACGCACGCCTTGGCGGTCGGATTCGTCGCGCAGGTCGCTGATTCCCTCAATGCGCTTGTCACGCACGGCTTCCGCCATATTTTCGATCATCCGTGACTTGTTCACCTGGTAGGGAACTTCGTGGACAATAATGGCGAAGCGGTCCTTGCGAATTTCTTCGATCGACGTCTTACCGCGCATGACCACGGAACCGCGCCCCGTGTGGAACGCCGAGACGATGCCGTTGCGGCCCAATATCTGACCACCGGTGGGGAAATCGGGCGCTTCGACGTAATGTTCGATGATTTCATCAATGGTGATGTCGGGGTTTTCAATAATCGCACAGCAAGCGTCGATCACCTCGCCCAGATTATGCGGCGGGATGTTGGTCGCCATGCCAACCGCGATGCCGCCGGCGCCATTGACCAGCAAATTCGGGAAGCCGGCCGGCAGGACTTGCGGTTCGCGCGTTGATTCGTCGTAGTTGGCCTGGAAATCGACCGTGTCTTTGTCGATGTCCTCAATCAGGGCATGCGCCGAGCGCGCCATGCGGGCTTCCGTGTACCGCATGGCGGCGGCTTTGTCGCCGTCCATGGAGCCAAAATTGCCCTGCCCGTCAATAAGTGGCAACCGCATGGAGAAATTCTGCGCCATGCGGACCATGGCGTCGTAAATGGCCTGATCGCCGTGCGGGTGATATTTACCCATGACGTCGCCGACGATACGCGCGGACTTCCGATAGGGCCGGTTAAATTCGTAGCCGCTTTCCTTCATGGAATAGAGTATCCGGCGGTGCACCGGCTTCAATCCATCGCGCACATCGGGCAGCGCGCGTGAGACAATCACGCTCATCGCGTAGTCGAGATACGACGAGCGCATCTCGTCTTCGATAGAGATCGGTGTTATGTCCGAATCAGGGGCGCTGGGAGGTGGTGTTTCCGGAGGGTTAGCCAAAGGTATTTACCAAATATTTTCAAAGACTTGACGGAATAAATTGAGAGAATGATTCGCCCACTTCCGAACATCTTCAATCTACCATTTTGCACCCGCACAGACAAGCAAACGGGGGCCGGAAATTCGGTCTTTTTAGGGGGATTATCCGGCTGCAGCGGCGTCCTGACGGGTGCGGAACCAAATGGCCGCCATGAACACAATAAAGACCGGCACGGCGACCATCATATTGACAGCCGCCCAGCCCAAATTGGCGTGCAGCACACCGGAGCCGAAGCTCGACAAGGCGACCGTCGTGAACACTAGAAAATCGTTCATGCCTTGCACTTTCGCCGTCTCTTCGGGCCGATAGGCCTCGGTGACCAAGGTGGTGCCGCCAATGAACATGAAGTTCCATCCGACGCCCAACAACATTAAGCCACCGATGAAGTTGGAGAAGTTGATGCCGCTTAGATTAACGGCCATGCAGGCGACGTTAGCTAGCGTGCCGACCAAAATGATATTGATCACCCCGAAACGTTTGATCAGATGCCCGGTAAAAAAACTGGGCGCGAACATGGCCAGCGCGTGCCATTGAATGACCGTCGCCGAATCTATTGGTGTAAAGCCGCAGAACTGCATAGCCAGGGGGGTCGCGGTCATCACCAGATTCATGGTGCCGTAGCCGACCATGGCGGCCAAGACCGCGATTATGAAAACCGGTTGCTTGGCGATCTCCAGGCGCGACCGGCCGGCCTTTCGATCCGCCTTGGTGGTCTTGGGGTTCGGGATGCGGACGAATTGCAGCAAGATGATCGTCACGCTGCACAGCCCGATGATCAACGCATAGGCGCCGGCATAAGGCACCGGGGCGAAATAGTCATTGAACGTCTTGAACAGCTGCGGGCCGACAATGGCGGCGAAAACGCCGCCGGTCATCACATATGAAATCGCCTTCGGTCGAAACGCCTGTGTGGAGATGTCGGCGGCGGCAAACCGGTAATATTGCCAAAAGGCGTTGTGGACACCCAACACGAAACTACCGACGACAAGCCACGGAAAACTGCCCTCGAATAGGGCCCAGCAGGAAATCGACGCACCGACGATGCCAAACAACTGGCCAATGGTGAAACCGGCCCGCCGACCGATCCGTCCCATCAGGTTTGAGGCCGGTATGGTCGCCAGTCCGGTCCCCACGAACTGCAGCGCAAAAGGCACCGTCGCCCAGGCCTTGTCTTCCACCAGCACGTGACCCGCCAAGCCCGACATGGCAACGACCATCACCGTGCCGCTCATGGCCAGGGCCTGGCAAATGACCAGAATCATGACATTTCGGCGCATGTCCGCACCGCCTTCGGGCGTTGTTGATGTTTCCGGCGCCGTCATGGCTGGTCCCGTGTGCTGCCAAGGATGTACGCGGTCGAGGGTGGCGAGCGGTAGGGTACTCAGGAATTCACCGAGTGCAAGCACCGTAGGCGGCGATCTGATCTCTTGACATGAATCATGGCCGAACGATGCAGTTTCCCTAGAAATTCATGCAGGGCTGTTCGGAACCCTCCGCTCGGCAGAACCGAATAAATCGGAATCACATTGACCCACGCCGGAACGAAGCCCCAACTATCCCCCGTACTCCTGGCGGGCCTGCCCCTGCGCGCCTTACCGCCGGTCATCCTGCAACCGGCGCTTGACCTCATCATGGCCACCCTGCGGCGGCGACACCCCGAAGTCTTCGCGCGCCTGCAAGGGATCGGGAACCCGGTCTACGAAATCGACCCGGTCGATCTACCGATCAATTTTATCCTGCGGATGACCGCCCGGGCACCCAGGTTACGGGCCTTGCGCAAGGATGACGCGGAACTGTCCAATGCCGGCGCCGTCATCCGTGGACCTTTTGCGGCTTTGATCGAACTGTTGGAAGGCCGAACCGATGGTGACGCGCTGTTCTTTGCACGCCGATTGACCATTGAAGGAGATACCGAAGCCGTCGTTGCCTTGCGCAATGCCCTGGACGACGCCGAAATCAATATCCGGCGCGATATCCTGAAACGCGCCGGGCCGCTGGCGCCGCCATTGCGGCTCGCCTCCGGGCTCGCCAGCCGGGTCTTCGATCGCGCCGCAAAGGATTTGGAAACCGTCCGCGATGCCATCCTGGAACCGGCAAAGCAGCGTCTCGACGGTCAGGCCAAGGCCAACCAGGAACTGCAGAAACGCCTCGACAACCTGCAGGCCGGCCAGCGCCGCCGACCGCGGAGAATGCCATGACCGGGCGGCGCGGATCGCAAGAAACGGGGCGCTTGGAACTGGTTTGCCCGGCCGGCACGCCGGCAGCACTCAAGGCTGCGGTCGCCGCCGGCGCCGATACGGTCTATCTCGGCTTCCGCGACGAAACCAACGCGCGGAACTTCCCCGGCCTGAATTTCAGCCGTGACGAATTGGCGGACGGGTTGCGGATCGCCCATGATCACGGCGTCAAGGTTCTGGTCGCCGTCAATACCTTCCCCGAGGCCGGCAATCCCGGCCCCTGGCGGCGCGCCGTCGATGATGCCGCGGCCATGGGCGCCGATGCGCTCATTCTGGCCGACATCGGCTTGGCCGCCTACGCGGCGCATAGCCACCCGGACACACGGCGGCATCTCTCTGTGCAGGCGGCCGCCTCCAATCCCGAGGCCATCCGCTTCTATGCTGAGGAACTGGGCGTCAAACGGGTGGTTCTGCCGCGGGTTCTGAGCATTCAGGAAATCGCCGCCCTGAACGCTGAAATTGCCGTCGAAACGGAAGTCTTCGTCTTCGGCGGGCTCTGTGTCATGGCGGAAGGACGTTGTTCCCTGTCGTCTTATGTCACCGGGGTTTCCCCCAACAAGGACGGGGCCTGTTCGCCAGCCAGCCACGTCCGCTACGAAGATACCGGTGAGCGGCTGACCTCGCGGCTCGGTGGCAGTGTGGTCAATGCTTTTGAGCCGGGTGAGGCGGCCGCCTACCCGACGCTTTGCAAGGGCCGCTTCCGGCACCAGGGCGAAGCGAGCTATCTTTTCGAGGAGCCGACATCGCTCAGCCTGGTCCACCTGCTGCCGGAGTTGATGGCAGCCGGTGTGACCGCCCTGAAAATCGAAGGCCGACAGCGCGGCCGGGCCTACGTATCGCGGGTCGTCACGGCGTTCCGCGCGGCCGTCGATGCGGCCGCCGAGGGGCGGCCGGTGCCCGTCGATAAACTGGTCGACATTTCCGAGGGCCAGCGCGACACCGCCGGCGCCTATCAGCGCGGTTGGAAATAGGACGCGATCGATGGCCCCGACTCCCAGATTGACGCTTGGGCCCGTGCTGTTCAATTGGCCGGCGGAGCAGTGGCGGGATTTCTATTTCCGGATGGCTGACGAGGCTGCGCTGGATACTGTCGTCGTCGGCGAAATCGTCTGCGAGAAGCGTCTGCCCTTCAACACACCGTATATTCCAGAAGTCATCGAACGCCTGCAGCGGGCTGGCAAGCAGGTCATGGTGGCCAGCCTCGGATTGATCTCCAGCGAACGCGAGCGCAGCGCCGCCCGCGCGCTCCTCGACATCGACGGTGTGCTGGTCGAGGCCAACGACATTTCTGTCGCCGCGGCGCTCGCCGGCCAGCCCCATGCCATCGGCCCGATGATCAATATCTACAACGAAGGAACGCTCACCTATCTGGCTGAGCGCGGCGCCGTCCGCGTCTGCCTGCCGCCGGAACTGTCGGGAAAATCCATCGCTGCTCTCGCCATGGCGGCGGAAACGGAGCTTGAAGTCCAGGTGTTCGGCCGCATTCCGTTGGCCATTTCAGCGCGCTGCTATCATGCCCGGTCGCGCGGTCTTGGAAAGGACGGATGCCAGTATGTCTGCGCCGACGACGCGGACGGTATGGTCATCGACACCCTGGAGGCTGAGCCGTTCCTGGCGGTCAACGGCACCCAGACCCTGTCGTTCAGCTATCTGAACCTTTCGGCTGAACTGGCGATGCTGCGGTCCATGGGCGTGCACCGGTTCCGGCTGTCGCCGCAGGACGTGGATATGGTTGCCGTCGCAACGGTTTTCGACGCCTTGCTGAATGACCGATTGGACGCCGATGAAGCCGACGACAAGCTCCATGCCTTATGCGCCGATACACCTTTCTCCAATGGCTTTTTCCACGCCCGGGAGGGACGCATTTTCATCGGCCAGGAAATCGTCGCTGAATAACGGTTTAGAATGGAATTTCGTCGTCCAGGTCGCCACCCGCCGGCCCGCCGCCGCCTTGACCGCCGCCGCCAGAGCTTCCACCGCCACCGCTGTCGGGGCCGCCCCAGCCGGGATCACCACCGGAGTCGGAGGGGCCGCTGTCAAAGCCGCCACCGCCGCCACCGCTACGGCCATCGAGCATGGTCAGGGTGCTGTTGAAGCCCTGCAAAACGACTTCGGTCGTGTATTTGTCCTGGCCGTCATTGCCGGTCCATTTGCGGGTCTGTAACTGGCCTTCGATATAAATCTTCGAGCCTTTTTTCAGATATTGCTCGGCGATATTCGCCAGGCCTTCGCTGAACACGACGACGCGGTGCCATTCGGTCTTTTCACGGCGTTCGCCAGACTGGCGATCCTTCCAGCTTTCTGACGTCGCCAGGCGAAGGTTGGCAATCTTCTTGCCCGCCTGGGTGAATCGAATTTCCGGATCTGCACCGAGATTACCGATGAGAATGACTTTATTGACTGAGCCTGCCATGGGGACCCCCTGCTGAATTTCCGGCCCGGACTGTACAATCATCGAACCCTATGTGCCAGCCCGTGTAGCCGGCAAATTGTGGATATGTCGGCCTTATGCCGGCCTGTCGCCGGTCATTCCAGGGCGGATTTTGGCGTCCAGTTGGCGCACCGTATCGAGAATACCGTTTTCGTCCTCGTCAACCTTGATCATGGCGGCAACGCCGATCTCCAACAGCGCCATGCCGTAAACGTAGGGATTGACGTTTTCGGCCTGAAATTGTTGTAAGGCCTCGGCCAGAATGGCATCGGCCCGGTCGAAATCGGCGGCGAACTGTTCGTCGGACATGGCAACCTCGCTATTATATGCCGGCCGGTCTTCCCACACCGCGGCGCACCTGTCAAAGGTCCGGCCCGGCGTTTGTGCAGACGGGTGCCGAAAACCCTTGCCCAGAGACCAGAATGCGCAACAATTCCGATCACCGCCTCACTTCGCAATCCGCAGACCGGTTCAATAGATGATCGAAAGTATCGGACAACCGATCCGCCGCAAGGAAGACGCCCGCCTTTTGACCGGGCGCGGCGAATTCAGCGATGATTTTTCGGCACCGGGGCAGGCCTACGCCGCTCTGGTCCGGTCTCCGCATGCGCATGCGGAAATTTCCGCCATCAACACGCGAACCGCCGAAACCATGCCCGGTGTCCTTGGCATCTTCACCGGCGCCGATTGCGACGCCGATGGCCTTCGTCCGATCCCCCACAATCCGATCCCGTCAACGGATAACGACCTGCGCCTCACGGGACCCGACGGGCGGCCGATCTTTATCGGGCCGCATCTGGTTTTGCCGACGGACAAAGTCCGTCACGTTGGCGAGGCGCTGGCGATGGTGGTCGCGGAAACCCGCGCCCAGGCCGAGGATGCCGCCGACGCCGTCGAGGTCGAATTTGCCGTGCTTCCCGCCGTCACGCGGTCCCTGGATGCGCTGGCCGACGGCGCCC
>CAZQPC010000069.1:0-16767 GCA_964595005.1 uncultured Magnetovibrio sp. | reverse complement strand
CGGGCTGTACGGACGATCTCTATGGGTCATTATTAATGCAATTTGGTATTAATCCACCCGTTTGGCACCGAGATGTGGAGTCTCATCTGGATTGATAGCGATCAATCTGATGCGGCAAGTTGGTTCCCTCGTACAGGCACGCCATCTCGGGCTCGTGGTCATCCGGACCCGTCAGTCCCCATGGGAAAAATGTGCTATGATGAATTTGGCAGTTTCGCAGCGCAGTGAGGGATGAAGATCATGAAATCGGAGACATTCTTACTGACGAAGTTTTTCACCGCAACCCTTGTCACCCTGGCGGTGTTGATGGCTGGGCCGGCCCAGGCGAAGCCCAGTTGGACACAGTTGGGGTCAAGCTATTTTCCGTCCAGGGTGAAGGCTATCGTCTTTCCCAGCGGAAGGGCCATCGATGGCACCAACGGCGTGTGCTGGGGCAAGTGGTGCCTAAATTTCGGCGCCGATGCGCCAGTCGCAACTTTTACTCAATGCTGCCCGAGCATCAATATTAGTGGTTTGGTTTGCACGAACTCAGTCGTCGGGAGAAAGTCTTGTCGGATATATCTTATTAATGCGCCAGACATTGGCTTGGACTGTAATATTTTTGGTGATGACATTAGATTGCGCATCGCCATCCGCTGCCCTCAGGGCCTACGCCTGGAATGAAGAGGCGCGGACTTCGCGGTGAAGGGATTTTTGAAACACCGCACCGCTCAATTAGGCCCTTGGATGAATTAGGCTGTATGCTCGACGCTCAATAACGCCTTTCCCGAGCTGCTTGGTTTCAATTGGCCGCCCCCGACGGGCGGTTTTGCCGCCTGATCGGCGATTCGCCTAGAATCCGAATTTCGTCGCAATCATTCAGAATTTCAGATCAATTGAGTTGGAGCGCAGAGATGCCGCCGGTGCTTTCGCGGCACGCCCCGGCCTCGGCATTTTCCGCACGCCACCTATGATTTTCTTGTTCGGGCGCAATTGGCTATGGTTGGCGGCACGGAGATAATTCCGTGTAGCGGCCAACGACGGTTGGCGATAGCCTATAGGCTGATTTCCCCGGCTTGGTGATGCCGTGTCGACGAATGTCACGGCGAGGCGCCGAACCGAAACAAGGCAAACTTGAGATGCAGAAAATCAAAAAGACGGAAGTGATCAAGGGGGTTTACTGGGTGGAAATACCGGCTGCAGGTCTATATCTGCTGTGCGGCGCCCCGGAAGACGCCACCAAGCATTTGATGCGGCTGCGGCTGATCATCCCGACTGAAAAGGATGGCGTCACGTTCGAGACGGGGCCGAACGCAATCCTGCTTTCCGATGTCGCGCTGCAGAACGGTAAATTCTGCAATCTGGCCGAATTTCCGGTTTTGCAAATGCTCTACCGCCAGGGGATGCTGATCCCGGGCCACCCCAACAACACGGGCACGAAGCCGCTGCTCGTTGGCGGCAAGGATCAAATCGCGGCTCAGATGCAATACATCTACCGGGGCAATTACGGGCTGACCTCGGTTGACGAGATCATTGCGGCCGGCGAGACGCCGGAACGCGCGGAAATGATCATGCGCATGAAGTTGAAGTTCGCCTTCGGCCGCATTCTTCCCACCGAGGAGCTATTGGACCATCGGGTGGTCGAGGATACCCCGGTGGAGCTTCGCAATGGCGCCACGATCCGACGGCTGCGGACGAATGTCTTTGTTTTGTCCTTCGATGGCGAAGAAGAGGAAATTGACCTGACCGTAAAACGCGGCAGGAATGATCGATCCGCCTATCCATTGGGTTTCCAAAGTATCCCGCGCGATTATTTCTCGATCATCCATTCCGGCCAGGGCGACGGCTGGGATATTAACCGCCCCTGCATGGCCAGCATCCTTGTCTACCAGGGCAAGATCTATCTTATCGACGCCGGGCCCAACATCTCATACAGCCTGACGGCGCTGGGCATCGGCGTGAACGAGATCGAAGGGATATTCCATACGCATTGCCACGATGACCACTTCGCCGGGATCACCAGCCTGTTGCGCACGGACCGGCGAATCAGATACTTCGCAACCCCGCTGGTCCGCGATTCCGTGTTTAAAAAACTTTCAGCCCTGTTGTCCGTCGACGAAGAGCAGATCACCAGCTACTTCGACGTGCAGGATTTGGAATTCGACAGCTGGAACGATGTCGGCGGCCTTGAAGTCTTTCCGTTTTTGTCGCCGCACCCTGTTGAAACCAGCGCCTTCTTTTTTCGCGCCTTCTGGGAAAGCCGGTATCTGACCTATGCCCATCTGGCCGACATCGCGTCTTTTGAGGTGATGCGAAATATGATCACCGACGATGACAGCGCGCCCGGCATCTCGCAGGCCGACTTCGATTTGGCCTGCAAGAACTACCTGACGCCGGTCGACCTGAAAAAGATCGACATTGGCGGCGGCATGATCCACGGCGAGGTCGAGGATTTCAAAACCGATGAGTCGGCCAAGGTTGTCCTGGCACACCGCTCCGAACCTCTGACCAACAGCCAGAAGGAAATCGGCTCCAGCGCGCCGTTCGGCGTTGTCGATACGCTTATTCCCGATACCTCTGGAAATCTCCGCCGGTTCGCCTTCGATTTCCTGCATGCCTATTTTCATGACCTGCCGCGTCACTATCTAAGAACGCTGCTCAACAATCCCCTGGTCGAGTTCATGCCGGGCGAGATCATTCTTCGGAAAGGCATCGTGCCGGAGAACGTTTATCTGGTTGTCACCGGCACGGTGGAAAAAATTCGCGCCGAGGATGACGTCTACAACATTGTCTCCGCCGGCGGCCTCATCGGCGAGTACACGGGTATCCATGGTCTGCCGTCCACATCCGCCTATCGGACGGTCAACTTTGTCCGGGCATTGCGCATTCCCCTGCCGGCCTACAAGGAAGTGATCGACCGGAATAACCTCGCCGACATGATCGACCACCGGGCGAAGGGGCGTGAAATTCTCGAACAATCGTGGCTGTTCGGCGAATCCGTGTCGCCGCCGGTTCAAAACAGAATCGCCGATTCCATGGTCCTGCACGAGCATGCGGCCGGCGCCGTGCTTGACGTTCTGCGCGCCGACGCCGTTTGCGTCGTCGAGTCCGGCAAAATCGAACAGGTGCGGGACGGCAAGGTCACGGACAACATCGGGCCGCGCAACTTTTTCGCCGAAGAGCAGGTCCTGTTCGGCCCGAACGACGAATACAGTTACCGTGTGGTGGAACCGTGCCGCATCTATGAAATTCCTCAATCCGTCATTTCGGACGTTCCGATTGTGATGTGGAAAATGCTCGAATCCTTTGAGTTCAGGCGCAGCGCCCAAACACGCTGAACTTGCCCGTTTGGGTCATACCGGCTGGCGGCAAATGCAGATGCGTTTGGCGCGCGTTAACCGCGCCGCCAGATGGTGCCGTCGGGGCCGTCTTCGAGAATCACACCCTGCGCCGTCAAGTCGTCGCGAATGCTGTCGGACGTGACGAAATCCCTGTTCTTTCGCGCCTCGATCCGTTCGGCCACCAGGGCGTCAATGGCCGCATCGTCCAAGCGACCATCGGCGTTGGCGGATTTTGGCGGCTGCCACTTGAACCAATCATCGGCGGTTTTATTCAGCAACCCCATGAACCGGGCGCCTGCCTTGAAAGCCGCCGGATCAACACCGGACAACTTGTGCAATTCTGAAATCGCCAGCGGCGTGTTCAGGTCATCGGCCAAGCCGTCAATAATCGCTTGCGGTACGGGACCCGTCTGATCCGTCACGGTTTCAGCCACCCGGTACCAGCGGTCCAGGGTGCGCCTTGCCTCGGCGATGCCGCTCTTGGTGAAGTCCTGCGGCTGGCGGTAGTGCGTTTGCAGCAGCAACAGGCGGATCGCCTCGCCGGGAAATTCTTCCAACAGACCGTTCACCGTATAGAAGTTGCCCAGCGACTTGGACATCTTCTCACCTTCGCTCATGAGATAGCCGTTGTGCATCCAATAGGTGGCGAATGCATCGTCGCCCAAGGCGCACTTCGACTGGGCGATTTCGTTCTCATGATGGGGGAACACCAAATCCACGCCGCCGCCGTGGATATCGAACTTGTCGCCCAGATGGGCGCGGCTCATGGCCGAGCATTCGATATGCCAGCCGGGCCGGCCACGGCCCCAGGGACTGTTCCAGCCGGGCAGGCCGGGCTCGGACGGTTTCCACAGGACGAAATCCTGAGCGTCCTGTTTGTAGGGCGCCACATCAACCCGCGCACCGGCGACGATCTCGCGTTTGTCGAGCCGCGACAACGCCCCGTAAGCGGGCATCGACGGCACGCTGAACAGGACGTGACCGTCGGCGGCGTAGGCGTTGCCACGGCCGATCAGGTCCTCGATCATGGCGACCATCTGCACCACGTAATCGGTGGCGCGGGGTTCCACATCCGGTTCAAGCGCGCCCAGCGCCGCCATGTCCTGGTGGAAAATCGCGGCCGTATCTTCCGTCAATTCGCGGATGTCGCAGCCCATTTCCCGGGCCCGCGCGTTGATCTTGTCATCCACGTCGGTGATGTTGCGCACGTAGGTGACTTTTGGATAGAGCCTTCTCAGCAGGCGTACCAGAACATCGAACACCACGACCGGCCGGGCGTTGCCGATGTGGGCATGGTCATA
This sequence comes from uncultured Magnetovibrio sp., assembly GCA_964595005.1. Lineage (GTDB taxonomy): Bacteria > Pseudomonadota > Alphaproteobacteria > Rhodospirillales > Casp-alpha2 > UBA3470. Next base: position 12,146 of record CAZQPC010000069.1, on the reverse strand, counting down.
GACCGTCGGTCCGCAGACATAGAGTTTGATATGGGTCGGATCGAGGGGCTGAAAATTGACCTTGGAGCGGCTCAGGGTGTCATGAATGCGCAGGCCGGGCATGTTCAGATCTGCCCGCGAAAACCGTTGGTGATGGGATAGCGCCGGTCGCGGCCGAAGGCGCGGCGCGTCGTCTTGACGCCGGGCGGCGCCTGGCGGCGTTTGTATTCGGCCAGATCCAGCATCCGCCAAACCCGCGTTACCGTGGCCTCATCATGGCCGCGCGCGACGATGTCGGCCAGGGCCAGGTCTTCCTCGATCAGGCAATGCAGGATGTCGTCCAACTTGTCGTAGTCGGGCAGGGTATCCTGATCCGTCTGGTCGGGCTTCAATTCCGCCGTCGGTGCCTTGGTGATGATGCGTTCGGGGATCACCCGGCCGTCCGGCCCCAGGCCGCCGGCGGGCGTGTGCTGGTTGCGCCAGTTCGAGACCGCATAGACGGTCGTCTTGTAAACGTCCTTGAGCACCGAATAGCCGCCGCACATGTCGCCATAGAGCGTCGCGTAGCCGACCGACATCTCCGACTTGTTGCCCGTCGACAACACCATGGCGCCGAACTTGTTGGAAAGCGCCATCAGGGTCAGGCCGCGCGACCGCGCCTGGACGTTCTCTTCCGTGGTGTCGCTTTCCGTTGCTTCGAACTGGCCGGCCAGCATGCTGTCGAAGGCCGCCATGGCCGGCTCGATCCCGACCGTATCGAGCCGCGCCCCCAGAAGCCCGGCGCATTCGGCGGCATCGTCCAGACTGTCTTGCGACGTATACGGTGACGGCATCATCACGCAATGCACCCGCTCCGGTCCCAGGGCATCAACGGCGACGGCCGCCGACAGGGCACTGTCGATGCCCCCCGACATGCCCAGCAATACGCCCGGAAATCCATTTTTGTTGACGTAATCGCGAAGCCCCAGAACCATCGCCCGGTAGGTGGCTTCGGTCAGGTCTGTGCCGCTGGCCGTCGGCCCCTGTTCGCAGACCCAGCCATCACCGGCGCGGCGCCATTCGGTGATCAGCACTTCGTCGATAAACGATTCGGTCTTGGCGCGCAGGCTGCGGTCGGCACCGAGCACGAAAGAGCCGCCGTCGAACACCAATTCATCCTGTCCGCCGACCAGATTGACGTAAATGAGCGGCAGGTTGGCCTCGGTAATCCGCGCCACGGCGAAATTCAGCCGGTCGTCCAGCTTGTCGGTCTCAAACGGTGAGCCGTTGGTAACGACGAAGATTTCGGCCCCCGATTCGTCCAAACATTCGGCGACGTCGGGAAACCACATGTCTTCACAGACCATGACGCCCAGCCGCACGCCCCGAAACGCGATCGGCCCCGGCAAGGGCCCGGGCACGAAGACGCGTTTTTCATCGAAGACGCCGTAGTTCGGCAATTCATGTTTCAGACGCACCGCCGTGACCTCGCCGCCGTCCAGCATCAGGGCCGCATTGTGCAGGGCGCCGTCGACCCGCCACGGCGCGCCGACCAGGAGACCGGGCCGGCCGTCGGTGGTCAGCGCCGCCAAGTCGTCGATGGCAGCCGCGATGGCATCTTGGAAAGCCGGCTTCAACACGAGGTCTTCGGGGGGATACCCGCTGACCGCCAGTTCGCCATAGACGACCAGATCCGCGTTGGCCTTGGCGGCTTCTTCGGCGGCGGCACGGATGCGCGCGACGTTGCCCGCCAGATTGCCGACGGTCGGGTTGATTTGTGCCAGGGCGATGGTCAGACGGTCGCTCATGGCCTGGGTGTAGCGGCGCCCCTGGGGCCTGTCAACGCCGGCCGAAATAAGCGATAAGTTCGGCGCCGTTCCTTATGGAATTCCGATCCTCTTATCCGTATGCTAGGCGATCATGGCACGCAGAAGAAAATCCTCGGAAGTAATGTTGTCGGGCGAAAAGGTCGACCCGCGCGAGCGCTTCCAGACCAACCTGGAAAAAACACCGTCGCAGCCGCGGGCGGAAATACTGGCCCCGACGGGGGATGGCGGCGGTTACGCCAAGGTTGCCGACGGCGGCGCCGACATCGATTCCCCGAGCCGGCCACGGCGCAAACGCCCGAAGGTCATCGACGCCCGCCAAAACGCCGCCGACGCCGAAGGCAAAAGCTGGGATGCGGATGACCCCAGTGGGGGCGAAGCGCGCGAAGGCGCCAGTTGGGACAAGGACGATCCCGAGGCGGCCCGCGAAGCGGCCGGGTGGGACGACGACGAAGCGCAAAACCCACAAGCCGAAGCCTACGTGCCGGACGAAAAACCGGCGCCTCAGCTGGTTGAGGATCCGAAGCCGGAACCGGCGGCGGCGCGCGATCCCTCGCCGGCCCCGGCACCAAAACCAGTGGCCAAGCCGGCGCCATCGCTGAAAGAGGTCGATGAGGTCATCAATCCGGCGTCGTCGAAGGCCCAAGGCGAGGTCTTGGCGAAAGCGGCGGTCACCTCCATGGTCGACAAAATGCGCGCCGAGGCGCATCGCAAGGGTTCGCTCAGCGTCGCCGACATCGACGCCATGCGCGGCGAATTGCAAAGCGAAGCGGTGGCCTTGTCCGCGACTTTTGCGAATACCCTGGAAGAATTTGCCGAGGCGCGGGACCGCGCCAACTGGGATGAGAAGCGCGATTATCCCTTCGACCGATTGATCGTCAAACGCTTTTCGGCGTTGTTCAAGGAAACCGACATGTCGCGGTTTGACCGGGTCTCACGGCGTATATTACCGGGCTTCTTCCTGGGCCTGAACATGATGTTGGGACCGGAAGCCGTCGAACATCTGCAGGAACGCTGCCGCCTGGTCGTTGAACGGGTCCGCGAAGAGAAGGGTGAAGCCTTCGACTGGGAAGATGTCTACGCCGCCAAGGACGCCCGCACGCTGGTGCTCGATGCCTTGGTCGACATCGCCGTGCAGTTCGAAAATTTTGAGCGCCGTTCCGAATGGTTTGTGGAGCTGATCAACGGACACCTCACACCGGCCGAAGATGTGCCCAAGGAGGATGCCGGCTGGGAATTGAGCCCGGCCGGGGTGAAGACTTTTCTCAACACGCTGCTCGATGATTTGCGCAGGGTCCTGTCCACCGACCAGGGCCGCCAGCACATTGCCAAACGTCACGGCCCCGAGGCCATGGCCGCGGCCAACCAGGTGTTTAAGATCATCGACGCCTGATCGGACGCCCGTCAAACAGCCGTCCCACCAACCGTCAACTCATCGATTTTCAAGGTCGGCTGACCAACGCCGACGGGCACGCCCTGGCCTTCCTTGCCACAGGTGCCGATGCCCGGGTCAAGCTGCATGTCGTTGCCGATCATGGAAACCTTGGTCAGTACGTCAGGGCCATTGCCGATCAGGGTGGCGCCTTTCAGGGGCGTGCCGATCTTGCCGCCCTCGATACGGTAGGCCTCCGTGCATTGGAACACGAACTTGCCCGACGTGATATCCACCTGGCCGCCACCGAAAGAGGTCGCGAAGACGCCGTCGTCAACGGAGCCGATGATTTCTTCCGGGTCCATGTCGCCGGCCAGCATGTAGGTGTTGGTCATCCGAGGGATCGGCTGGTGGGCGTAGCTCTGGCGCCGCCCGTTGCCGGTTGCCGCCGCCCCCATGAGGCGCGCGTTCATGCGGTCCTGCATGTAGCCCGTGAGCACACCGTCCTCGATCAGCACCGTGTTTTCCGTCGGCGTGCCTTCGTCGTCGATGGTCAGGGACCCGCGCCGGTCGGCAATGGTGCCGTCGTCGACCACGGTGATGCCTTTCGATGCGATGCGCTGACCCATCAGCCCGGCGAAGGCCGACGTCTTCTTGCGGTTGAAGTCACCCTCCAGGCCGTGGCCGATGGCTTCGTGCAGCAAGATGCCCGGCCAGCCCGGCCCCAGCACCACCGGCACCTCGCCGGCCGGCGCCGGCGTCGCCCGCAAGTTCACCAGCGCCTGGCGCAGGGCCTCGTCGACACTGGCCTTCCAGGTCGCCGGCGCCATGTAGTGATCATAAAGGGTGCGTCCGCCGGTGCCGTCGGAGCCCGATTCCATGCGCCCGTCTTTCTCCACGACGACGGATACCCCGAGCCGTACCAAAGGCCGGATATCGGCCGCCCGGTAGCCATCGGCGCGGATGATCTGCACCGCCTGCCATTCCCCAGACAGGGTCGCCGTTACCTGTTTGACCCGCTCATCCTTGGCCCGCGCATAGGCGTCCATTTCCGCCAACAGGTTGAGCTTGTCGTCAAAAGCCACGGCGCCCAGCGGATTGTCGCCGGCGTAGAGGCCGGCATTGGTGCCCACCGGCGCCCCAGCCAAGATGCCCTCATGTCCGCGGGTCACGGCCTTCACCGTCTCGGCCGCGCGCTGCAAGGCCGGCTCGCTTAAGTCAGAGGCATGGGCATAGCCCGTGGCCTCGCCGGAGACGGCCCTGAGCCCGAAACCCTGGGCCGTATCGAAGGCCGCGCTTTTGACCTTGCCGTCATCCAGGACCATGCTTTCCGACTGGCGGTATTCCAAAAACAGCTCGCCATCGTCGGCGCCGGCCAGGGCATCACCAACCAGGCCCTCGACCCGGCCCCGGTCGAGGCCGGCGCGGTTGAAGAAAAGATCGTCCGTGGTGGCGAAATCAGTCATTGGCAGGTTCCCGAAAATCCTCTAGAAGGCCCTTCCTCTGCCCCATGGCGGAGAACGCATCGCCCCGTAATATTAAGTACGTAATATAGGCACTGGCGGCGGGAAAAACGAGACTTCGATGTTTACAGAACACCCCCTGCGTGACGCGCTGGCCGCGGAACTGCATGCGCGGCCCTACGGCACCATCCGCGCACCGGCGGAAATCTCCCATGTGGCGGTGAAGACCGCCGAGGGAGATCCGCATGCGGACCTCAAGCATCTGAAAGAGATCTGCAGCCATTTCAAGGTCGCGCCGCCGGCCTGCGATGCCACCGTGTTCGCCGCCGACATGGGGCCGTTCCGCCTGAAGTGGGAGCGCCACACGGAGTTTTCCGCCTATACCTTCATTGCCGAGCGGGCCTTCACCCATGCCTTCAAAAAGCCCGCCTTGGATGAGGTTCCGGCCGACTGGCTGGCCGGTCTGCCGGGCGAGGTGATCTCGGCCCTGCATGTCGCCATCGACGTTCGCGCCAGCCTCGACAATCTGGCCGAAGATGCCGCCGGTGCCTTCGACAACAACACCCTGACCGGCGGTCAGCTGCTCGACGGCCGGGCCATCTGGTGGACCGACTTTCGCGTCCACGCTGATCGCTTCAGCCGCTTTCTGGTCCACACCCTGGGGCTGGAGGCGGAACCGGCCGGACGGCTGGTTCAGCGCATCATCGATATGGAAACCTATCGCCTGATGGCCATGCTGGCCCTGCCCATCGCCCAAGAGGCCCGGCCCCGGGTATCCGAGGCGGAAAGCGAGCTTTCCGCAATTCTCGGCAAACTGGGCGGCGAGGACGAAGCCGTCGATGACCGCCGCCTGTTGACCGACCTGACCCGGCTGGCCGGCGAGGCGGAACGCATCAGCGGCCTGATCGCGTATCGCTTCAATGCCACCCGCGCCTACCAGGAGATCGTCCGCCAGCGGGTCGAGGCGCTGCGCGAAGACCGCATCGCCGGCCAACAGCCCGTCGGCGCTTTCCTGATGACCCGCTTCGAGCCGGCCATGGAAACCTGCGACAATCTGTCCAGGCGCCTGGAAGGTCTCAGCGCACGCATCGCCCGGGCCGGCAACTTGTTGCGCACCCGCGTCGACGTCGCCCTGGAAGAACAGAACCGCGATCTGTTGCAGTCCATGGACCGGCGCGTCCAGTTGCAGTTGCGCCTGCAGCAAACGGTCGAAGGCCTGTCCGTGGCGGCGATCAGTTATTACGTCATCTCCCTGATCATCTATCTGGCCCGCGGCGCCGAAAGCCTGGGGGTCAAGATCGACCCCTATCTGGCCGGCCTGGCCGCCTTTCCCGTCGTCGTCGGCGGTGTCTGGTGGGGCGTCCACCACGTGCGCCGCAAGCTGACCAAGTCCGACACCTAGAACGGGCATCCCGCACCGCTTTTGCCTTGACCAAAGTCATGGATGGCGTATGTTGCGCACGTTACGTGGTGATTTGTCCGACCGGCTTGCGGCCACGTTAAAACAACACGCTAAAAGGTCTCGGTTCGAAGAACCCTGACCCCCTGCGGTTGGGGGTTTTTTGTTTCAGGGCAATATTTTGAACCGGGGCCCCTTGATGTTCAGGAGGACCCGATGAGCAAAGTATCCGATTCCAACAATGCCAACTGGCGCACCGCCACCCGCCTGGTGCGCGGCGGCACCCGGCGTTCCGAATTTGACGAAACCTCGGAAGCCATCTTCATGACGTCGGGCTACGTCTATGAAGACGCCGAAAGCGCCGAAGCCGCCTTCAAGGGCGAAAGCGACCGCTACATCTATTCGCGCTATGCCAACCCCACCGTGACCATGTTCGAAGAACGTCTGGCCGTGCTGGAAGGCGCCGAGTATTGCGTCGGCACGTCGAGCGGCATGGCCGCCGTCTACGCGGCCATCGTTTCTCAGATCAAGGCCGGCGACCGGGTCGTCGCGTCGCGCGCCCTGTTCGGGTCGTGCCACTACATCATCCAGGAGATGCTGCCCAAATTCGGCGTCGACGTCACCTTCGTCGACGGCACCGACCTGGTGCAATGGGAGGCGGCGCTGTCGGATCCGGCCCAATGCGTGTTCCTGGAAACGCCGTCGAACCCGACGCTGGACATCATTGATTTGGCGAAGGTCGCCGAATATTCCCACGATGCCGGCGCGCGCCTGATTGTTGACAACGTCTTCGCCACGCCGATCCTGCAACACCCCATGGAGTTCGGCGCCGACATCGTCATGTATTCGGCAACCAAACACATCGACGGCCAGGGCCGCGCCTTGGGCGGCGCCATCCTGACCAACGACGCAGAATTCATCGACGATTGCCTGACGCCCTTCATGCGCCACACGGGCCCGGCCATGAGCCCCATGAACGCCTGGATATTGCTGAAGGGCATGGAGACTCTGAAGATCCGTGTCGACCGCCACTGCCGCAGCGCCGGCATCATCGCCGATTTCCTCAGCGACCACGAAGGCGTCGAACGGGTTCTCTACCCGGGCCTGGAAACCCACCCCCAGCACAAGCTGGCGATGGCCCAGATGGATGACGGCGGCACCATGGTGACGGTCGAGCTGATCGGCGGCAAGGAAGCGGCCTTCAAGTTCCTGAACGCATTGCAAATCGTCGACATCTCCAACAACCTGGGCGACGCCAAAAGCCTGATCACGCACCCCTCGACAACCACCCACCAACGCCTCAGCGAAGACGACCGCGCGCACCTCGGCATTACCGACGGCATGGTGCGGCTTAGCGTCGGGCTGGAGGATTGCGAGGATCTGCTGGAGGATATCGATCAGGCGCTGAAGGTGATGCGGCGCGGTTGATCAGCGGCCGTCCCGAATGCCCACGTGAGGTCTGGGGATGGCCGGGTTGGCCAGACCGATGATGGGCACCGTTTGCGGCAAGCTGCGCACTTATTGTTTAGCCCTCAGTCGCCGGGCGTTCGCTCCGCTCTCTTGGCTTTCGGCGCTCGCGCGCCGGCGCTCAGTCGCGCTAGGCGGCGCAAGTGCGCCGAACATTGTGGCCGACATCGAAGCCAAATTTGTGACATGTGAGGCCGCGGCCTTCGGGCCTGCGGCCCGATTGTCGTCCCATGCCAATCCAAGTGGTTGGTTCGAACCTGCTCTCATTGGCGTGGGAACGTCCGACGGGCCAAAGGCCCGTTGGCTGGAAGTCCAACCATTGGCGGGTGCTCACCAATCCTTGACCTCCGTTCGACGCGCGTGCGCGTCGCCTAGCGCGACTGAGCGCCGCGCCGGGAGGCGCGAAAGCCAAGCCAACGGCGTGAGCGCCCGGCGACTGAGGGGCTAAAAAAAATTACGCGAACGCAGCGAACGCCCTGCGGCTGAGGGGCGAAATTAAAAGCACCGCGAACACGCCGCCCGTCCTCCTCCGATTTCTACGTGGATTACCCGCCCGAGCAGTTTACAATTGTTCCACCGCCCCGCAGCTTGAGGACACGCCCATGATCCCCATGGACAGCATCAAAACCACGGCCCGCACCCTGATGGAAAAGGCCGCTATTGAAATCCCCGACGATTACCTGAGCGGCCTGAAAAACGCCGCGGCGGTGGAAGACGGGGACCTTTCGTCCTTCGTCCTGCAGGCCATGCTGGAGAATTACGAGGCCGCCAAGGAAGACCGCCGCGCCATGTGCGGCGACACGGGCACGCCGCGCTGGTATGTGAAAATGGGTAACGAGGCGCAATTGGAGGGCGGCCCGGCGGCGCTGGAGACGGCATTGCGCGGCGCCACGGCGGAGGCCACCAACGCGATCCCCCTGCGCCCCAACCGGGTGCATCCGCTTTGGCGCACCGACCACGACAACAACGTCGGCATCGGTGCGCCGGAAATCGAATATGCCTTTGAGCCCCAGGGCGACTGGGTCGATCTGACCACCGTGCACAAGGGCGGCCTGTTCGGCACCGACTACCGCATGCTGTTCCCCTCCGACGGCCTGCAGGGCATCAAGCGGTTTTTCCTGGATTCCCTGGTCGCCTTCGGCAAGCGCGGCCTGGCCTGTCAGCCGGCAATCATCGGCATCGGTCTGGGCGGCTCAAAAGACGCCTGCATGGTGTTGGGCAAGCGCGCCGCCTGCCTGCGCACGGTCGGCGACAGGAACCCGGACCCGAAGATCGCCGAGATGGAGCAAGAGCTGACCGAGGCCGGCAATTCCATCGGCATGGGCGCCATGGGTTTCGTCGGCAAATCCATGGTTATCGATACCCACATCGAGGTCGGCTATTGCCACACGGGCGCCATGCAGATGAGTGTCCACGCCTTTTGTTTGTCATCCAGACGGGCGTGCGCGCGCGTTTACGCCGACGGGTCGGTTGAGTTTCGCACCGATCCGCAATGGTTTACCCCCTATCAACGCCGGGAGACGGTCGAATGGCCAGTGATGGAACCCTCAAGAAAGTCCGCCTGAGCACCAACCCGGACGCCGACGCCCTGGCCAAGCTGGAGCTTGGCAACGTCGTCTATCTGGACGGCGTCGTCTACACGGGCCGCGAAGGTGTGTATATGAAAGTGGTCGAGGACGGCGCCGAACTGCCCTTGGACCTGCCGGCCGAAAGCGCGGCCAACTTTCACTGCTCGCCGGCCGCAGCACCCCGCCCCGACGGCAGCTATGATCTCAGCGCCGTCACCGCGACCGCCTCGTTCCGCTTTTCCAAGTGGCTGGAGGACTGGTTCCGGATCGCCGGGTCAAAACTGATCATCGGCAAGGGCGGCATGAACCCGGACGCCTACCGGCGCTATTTCGTGCCCAACGGCGCGGTCTATCTGACCACGGTGGGCTACGGCACCGGCGCCTTGCTGGGCCGCGGCGTCAAAAAGGTGCGCGACGTCCATTGGCTCAAGGAATTGGGCATCGCCCAGGCCATGTGGGTGTTGGAGGTCAAGGACTTCGGCCCCTTCATCGTCGAGAGCGACATGGCCGGCAACAGCCTGTTCGAGCGCGAAAACAAGAAAATCGCCGAGGGTTTGCCGAAGGTTTACGAGGGGACGCGGCCGGCGGTGTTGAAACGGTTTGGCGAGACGGATGACCGGGGGGATGAGTTGATTTAGGCCTCAGGCCAGGGGTCTGCCAATAGCCCGGTCGGTTTCAAGCCGGCGGTTCAGAAGTGCAGAAAGATGTTTTCGTGTTCAAAAGAACTGAACTTGAAAATGACGCACCCGATTCCCCAATCGATGGTTTTCCGGTCTGACGAACAGGGAAAAAACAGCGACTCGGCCTGCCTGAATTTCTGGTCGTCTTGCGTGTGAAGGGCGTGATCGCCAAATCTCATCGTGTATCCGACCAAATTGTCGTCAATGCATTTGCGGTAAAATTCGGTCACATCATCAAAAATCGGTTGGTCGCGAAATATAGTCGTCTCGGACTCGCCCATGATGTTTCGCTCGAACATCTTGGTGAATTCCTCGCCCGCAAAATTCACCTGTAATTTTCTATCATTGGCAAAATTCCTCAAATCATAGACCCAAATATACGGGACCAGCTGCGGTATGCGCATCAAGTCAATCAACGTGTAATCCGGTAATCTGTCGGGTTCACAATGCGATAGGATAAACACACCAAACTCTTTGAGACCATTCCAGTCGACGGTTTCGTCAAGTTGTTGCGCGGAAATCATCGAACCGTGCCCTTCAGATATTATCACCGACACTCGGGGTCATCGTAATGATACAAATATCGCCAACGCAATTTCCAGGTCTCACTGAAGAAATTTCGACGGATGGAATTGGATTGCCCGGTCTCGGCCAATCGCCGGCGACGCACTCATCCAGCCATAGGGTTCTGACTGCGTCAGATGTTGATCTCCTGCTGCCCGCTGAAATTGTCTGAGGATTTTCGACCCGGCCAGCGCGCCCGATAGGTATGGGGTCTACTTCCCCCGCGTCTCCGGCAAATCCAGACCCACGCCCTCCAGATGCCCGAACAATTCCTCCAACTTCGCCACATCCGCCGCCGGCAGGGGCGGCGCCAGGATGGAAGCGACGTTGGTGCGGATGTGGTCTTCGACGCCGCTGCCGAACACGATCACGTCGGACCCGGGCTCGTGGCGGGCGTAGCGGTAGGCGGCGTCGATAACGCTGGTGGCACCGCCGTTGTCGTGGATCAAAAACCTCAGCGGGTTGCCGCCTTCGGCCAGCCAGGCCGGCACCTTGCCGGCGGCGGCCAGCGTCGCCATGGCTTCCTCCAGCCGGCCGGGGATGGAGAAGATGCCGCGCACGACGAACATCAGCACCGTGCCGATGCCGTTGGCCCGGGTGCCCGGGAAGGCGTTCTTGCGCGCCACCTGGTGCATCATGTGGAAGCCCAGCATGATGACCTCCCAGGTGGGGTCCTCGGACGCCCGGGTCAGCATGACCCCGGCGGGATCATTGGGCGGCGTTTCCGTGAGGCCTAAATGCCTGAGCTTGCCCTTCTCCTTCTCACGCAGCAGGGCCGGCGCGTATTCGTCGCGCATGCGGTCGTAAATGTCGGGCGGGACGGCGTGGAACTGGAAGACATCGACATAGTCCGTGTCCAACGTACGCAGGGAATTTTCCAGGCTGGCGATGATCTCAGCGACGGGGATCAGCCCGCCGCCGCGCCGCACCAGGGCCTTGGTGGCGACATGAACCTGATCGCGGGGCACGGATTTGATCGCCTGGCCGACGATGGCCTCGGTGCCGTAGACGGCGGCCGTGTCCAGGTAATTGACACCGAGATCCATGGCCAGGCGGACCAGGGCGACGGACTGTTCCGTCGACAGCCCGCGCGCCATGCCGAGCCGGCTGCCGCCGCCGCAGCCCAGGCCGGCGACGCTGACGTTCATCGCGGTTTTGCCCAAGGGGGTGTACTGCACGGCTGATCCTCTCGATGCTTTTTTCTGAAAATTCCTCAGGCGTCGCCCGTCTTCAGGTGCTGGACGTTGACGCAATTGCGCAGCACGCCGTCGCTTAGATAGGTGATCATCGTGCTCGCCGCTTTTTCGCGGCAGTCGCGGGCCCCGTCGGGGCTGTACCAGGCGGCGTGCGGGGTGACGATGACCCGGCCGGTGGTCCAATCCTCGTTGTTGCGGATGCCGGCCAACAGGGGATGGTCCGGGTCCGGCGGCTCGACCGGCAGGACATCCAGCCCGGCGGCGGCGATGCGGTTCGCCTTGAGGGCCTCGGTGACCGCGTCCACATCGACAACCTCGCCCCGCGACGTGTTCAGCAAAATCGCATCGGGCTTCATGCACGACAGGGCCTGGCCGTTGATCATGGCGCGGGTTTCTTCCGTCAACGGTGTGTGGACGCTGACGATATCGGCGCCGCGCAGCAGGTCTTCCAGGGTCTCGACCCGCTCAAAGCCCACGGCCTGGTCGCCGCCGTCGGGGATATAGGGGTCGTAGAAGATGACGTTCATGCCGAAGGCCTTGGCGCGCAGGCCCGCCGCCGTGCCGATGCGGCCGCGTCCGACAAGGCCGAAGGTGCGGCCCCGGAGGCGGCGCATGATCGGATCTTCACCTTCGGCCATCCCGACGCCGGCTTC
>CAZQPC010000068.1:0-16850 GCA_964595005.1 uncultured Magnetovibrio sp. | reverse complement strand
GGCGTCGTGGCCAGCCCGCATCAGGTGACCACGTTGTCTCGCCAAGGCACCGGTGATCCATTGGCTGTGGCCGGTTCGGCTGGCTATTCGGCCATCCAAGGTCGTTGCCAACTTCATCGTTACCAGGGGGCGTCCGCCCTGGGTGCGAGAGAGAAACCCGGCGTTCAACGATTGCGCCTCGTCCATGAGAAGGCCTTGATCGACCTGCACCCCCACCGTATCCAGCCTCGCCAAGCCTGCGCCGGCGACCCGCGGGTCCGGGTCAATGGCGGCGGCGACGACGCGGTTCACGCCGGCGGCGATCAGGGCTTCCGTGCACGGCCCGGTCTCACCGCTGTGATTGCAGGGCTCCAAGGTGACATAGGCGGTCGCACCGGCGGCCAGTTCGCCGGCCCGGCCCAGGGCTTCAGTTTCCGCATGCGGCCGGCCGCCGGGCTGGGTCCAACCACGGCCGACAATGCGATCGCCTAGATCTTCGCGCACCAGTACACAACCGACGGCCGGATTGGGCCATACATTTCCCAAGCCACGGCGGGCAAGCGTCAGGGCCGCCCGCATGTGACGTCGGTCCCTATCAGTCGGCGGCGGCGTCACCGTCACTCAAATTTTCCACGAAGTCCTCGAAATCCTTGGCTTCGCGGAAATTCCTGTAGACTGAGGCGAAGCGCACATAGGCTACCTGATCCAGGTCGCGGAGATTTTCCATAACCATCTGCCCAATCGCCTTGGTCGGTATTTCGCTCTCCCCGGAGGCCTCCAACTGGCGCTGGATACCGTTAACGATACGTTCGATGCGTTCCGCGTCGGCGGGCCGCTTACGCAATGCGATGCGCAATGAACGGGCCAGTTTTTCGCGATCAAAGGGGGCTTTTTCACCCTCCTTCTTAACAACCGTCAATTCGCGCAACTGGACCCTTTCGAATGTGGTCCAGCGCGATCCGCATTCCGGACAGAACCGCCTGCGCCGGATGGCCGCATTATCTTCCGTTGGCCGTGAATCCTTTACCTGCGAATCCGAATGGCCGCAAAATGGACACCGCATCGTTTTCTTGCCTCCCCAGGTTTATGCTGCCCCGCCGTCTCAAAGGCTCTGATAGATCGGGAATTTTTGACACAGCGCCTCAACCTTTGTCCGCGCTTCTTTCTCGGCGGAACTGTTGTCGTCGGGATGGGCCGCCAGCCCTTCCAATACGTCGCCGATCATCTCTCCGATCTGGCGGAACTCATCGGTGCCGAACCCGCGCGTCGTCGCCGCGGGCGAGCCCAATCGAATGCCGGACGTCACCGCCGGCTTCTCCGGATCGAAGGGAATCGCGTTCTTATTGCAAGTCATGCCGGCTCGCTCCAGGCTCAATTCCGTGTCGTTGCCCTTCAAACCTTTTGGCCTGAGATCGACCAGCATGAGATGCGTATCGGTGCCGCCGGCAACAATATCCAGGCCGCGTTCCACAAGCACCTCGGCCAAGGCCCGAGCGTTATCGACGACTGCCTGAGCGTAGACCTTGAAGCCTGGCTCGAGCGCCTCGCCGAAGGCGACAGCCTTGGCGGCGATGACATGCATCAAGGGTCCGCCCTGCAGGCCCGGAAACACGGCGGAATTAATCTTCTTACCGAGATCCTCATCGTTGCTGAGGATCATCCCGCCGCGCGGCCCGCGCAGGGTCTTGTGGGTCGTTGTTGTAACGACATGCGCATGCGCCAATGGCGACGGATGGACGCCGGTCGCGACCAGGCCGGCGAAATGCGCCATGTCGACCATCAGATAGGCGCCGACGTCGTCGGCGATCCGTCGGAACGCGGCGAAATCAAAGGTCCGCGGATAGGCGGAGCCGCCACAGATGATCAATTTCGGCTGGTGCTCCTTGGCCAGGCTGGCGACCTCATCCATGTCGATCAAATGGGTGTCCTCGCGAACCCCATATTGCACGGCATTGAACCATTTGCCGGACTGGGCTGGGCGGGCGCCGTGGGTCAAATGCCCGCCGGCAGCCAGCGACAGGCCCAGGATCGTATCGCCTGGTTGCAGCAAGGCCATCATGACCGCGCCGTTGGCTTGCGCGCCTGAATGCGGCTGCACGTTGACGAAGGCGCAATCAAACAGCTTCTTGGCCCGCTCAATGGCCAGGGCTTCGACGACATCGACATATTCGCAGCCGCCGTAATAGCGCCGGCCTGGATAACCTTCCGCGTACTTGTTGGTCATCACGCCGCCTTGGGCTTCCAATACGGCCCTGGAGACGATGTTTTCAGACGCGATCAATTCGATCTGGTCTTGCTGGCGGCTCAATTCATCGTTGATGGCGGCCCGAATGTCCTGGTCGCGTTCGTCAAGGGTGCTGTCGAAAAATGACGCTAGTTCCGCCGTCGCATATGTTTCGTTGTTATCAAGCATACTCATGAGTGCCTTACTTGGTGATGGTCAGTTGGGTTCAAGTGGGGCGGTTAAGTTTATCGACGCGGCGGGCGTGACGACCGCCTTCGAATTCTGTTTCCAAGAAGATGGCCAGGCAATCCTTGGCCACCTCTTCACCGATCATGCGGCCGCCGAAGCAAATCACATTGGCGTCGTTATGGAGCCTGGACATGCGCGCGCTGAGCGCATCGTGGACCAATGCGGCGCGGATTTCCGGATGCCGGTTGGCGGCGATGCTGATGCCGATGCCGCTGCCGCAAACCAGCACGCCGGTATCGGCTTTATCTGCGGCCAAGGCGTCGGCCAGGGCGAAACCAAAATCCGGATAGTCGACGGACTCTTCGGAATTCGTGCCGAGATCAAGCACCGCATGTCCGGCCTTCTCCAACTCTTCTTGGAGGATGGTTTTCATGGCGAAACCGGCATGATCGCAGGCGATGGCGACGGTTCGATGTGACATGAAAATTCGCCCTGAATTCCGTGATGCGGTTGCGGCTGGCGGATCGGGTCAAGCCGGCTTCGTCGCGTCCCCTTCTGTACCATATCTGGAGTCCCAATGCCAAGACACACACCAGTCCTGGCGTCGCCTTCGGTGAGTACTATTTTATTCCCTGATTTCCGCCATTTTTCAGTTGATGGCCGAGGCCGCTCGGTCATAAGATGCCAACAATCAATAAACGCCAGGGAGGTCTCATGACAGGGGAAAACGGGGGCAATGCCTCCCGGCAGGATATTCTGCGGATGACCACCGACATCGTCTCGGCCTATGCTGGCAAGAACGCCATCGACACCGACGCGCTCACGGGCCTGATCGGCCAGGTTCACCGGACGCTGGACACCTTGGCGAACAATTCCGCGGAAACAAGCGCCGAGACGGCGCTGCGCAAGCCGGCCGTGCCGGTCCGCCGCTCGATCAATCCCGATTATATTGTCTGCCTGGAAGATGGCCGCAAATTGAAAATGCTGAAGCGCTATCTGCGGTCCGCTTTCAATATGACTCCGGAAGAATACCGGGCCCGCTGGGGGCTGCCCACGGACTACCCCATGGTGGCGCCCAATTACGCCAAGAAGCGCTCCGAGTTTGCCAAGAAAATGGGCCTTGGCAGACGCTGATCCGGCAACATCATTCAGGCGATCTCGTCGGTCCGGCCGTCGCGCCCAAAACGACGACATGAATTTCGGTTCACCAGACCCGGGCGTTTTTTGGCGATCACATAAGCCAGCTTGCGCGCCGCCAGGCGCTTGATCAGGGTTTCGCCGTAGCGCGGGTCGGCTATCATCGCGACTTCGATGCCGGTGCGGGGATCGATGGCGTTGACGCGCAGGTGCCGTCCGATCTTGATGAATTCGTACAGCACTTCGCGCAGATTGACGTCGCGTGGTTCGACCATGGCAGTTCATATTACATATTCCGCGGCGCTCCGCTAGATGCCAGGCCAGGCCTTTCGAAACGCTGTTCGGTGACGTCGCGTCCCCAAGTCTGATCTTGTTTTTCCCCGGTCAGGCAAAATCCGTGGCGTTCGTACAGGGCGCGCGCCGCATCGAGGCCGGCGAATGTCGTCAGGTAGATGCGCGAAAAGGCCCGCGCGTCGCAGAATTCCAGGGCGCGGCGCATCAAGTCGTTGCCAAGCCCCAGGCCGCGGCAGCCATCGTCCAGAATGAACCAGCGCAAGTGCCCCCCGGCCTCTGCAGCGCCCGCCTCACCGCCGTCGATGATCATCGAACCGATCACTTTGCTGTCCCTGAAGACGAACCAGGCGCAGTCCGTGCGGGTGTCGTAACGCTGAAAATACGCCGCCGATTCGGCCGCCACCTTGGCTTCGAAGAACGCCCCGAAGCCCCATTCACGGGCGTAATAGGCGCCGTGCATCTCGACCAGCCGGCCCAGCGCCCCGGGCCGGTAACCCGCGACGATCTCGACGTCCTGGGCGCTCACATGTTGCGCCGGTACTGGCCGCCGGCCTCGAACAGGGCATCCGTGATCTGACCCAGAGAGCACACCCGGACCGCGTCCATGAGCACCGCGAAGACGTTGCCGCCTTCCGTGGATACCTGCTTCAGGCGCGCAATCATCGCCGCCGATTGGCCATCATGACGCCCCTGAAAATTGCGCAATCGGCTGATCTGGTTCTGTTTTTCGTCATCGGTTGAGCGTTGAAGTTCGGGCACCATCTCCTCGGCGGGCTCGGGATTGAGGAACGTGTTGACACCGATGATGGGATATTCGCCGGTGTGCTTGAGGGTCTCGTAGTGCAGGCTTTCCTCTTGGATTTTGCCGCGCTGGTAGCCCGTTTCCATGGCGCCCAGGACGCCGCCGCGTTCGGCGATGCGCTCAAATTCCTGCAACACTGCCTCCTCGACCAGATCCGTCAACTCATCGATGATGAACGATCCCTGGTTCGGGTTCTCATTCTGGGCCAGGCCCCATTCGCGGTTGATGATCATCTGAATAGCCAGGGCCCGGCGCACAGAGTTTGCCGTCGGCGTCGTTACTGCCTCGTCGAAAGCATTTGTGTGCAGGGAATTTGTATTGTCGTAGGTGGCGATCAGGGCCTGCAAGGTGGTGCGGATATCGTTGAAATCCATCTCCTGGGCATGTAGGGACCGGCCCGAGGTCTGGGTGTGGTACTTGAGCTTTTGCGCGCGTTCGTTGGCGCCATACTTGAAGCGCATGGCGGTCGCCCAGATGCGCCGGGCAACGCGGCCCATGACGGTGTATTCCGGGTCCATGCCGTTGGAGAAAAAGAACGACAGGTTGGGCGCGAAGTCGTCGATGTGCATGCCACGGGCCAAGTAGGCCTCAACAAATGTGAACCCGTTCGAAAGCGTGAACGCCAGCTGCGAGATCGGATTGGCCCCCGCTTCGGCGATGTGATAGCCGGAGATCGACACGGAATAGAAGTTCCTGACCCGGTGGTGGACGAAATATTCCTGGATATCGGCCATCATGCGGAGCGCGAATTCGGTTGAGAAGATGCAGGTGTTCTGGCCCTGGTCTTCCTTCAGGATATCCGCCTGCACGGTGCCGCGGACGTTTTCGTGGACCCATTCGGAAACCTTCTCCATTTCCTCGTCGGTGGGTTCGCGGTTGTTGTCGCCGCGGAACTTGTCGATCTGCTGATCGATGGCGGTATTGATGAACATCGCCAGCAACATCGGCGCCGGGCCATTGATGGTCATCGAGACCGAGGTCGCCGGGTCACACAAATCAAACCCGCCGTAGAGCACATTCATGTCGTCCAGGGATGCGATGGAGACCCCTGAATTGCCCACTTTTCCGTAAATATCGGGACGCTCATGGGGATCGAAACCATACAGTGTGACGGAGTCGAATGCCGTCGAAAGTCGTTTGGCCTCAGAGTGTTGTGACAACATCTTAAAGCGTTGATTGGTTTTGAAGGCATCCCCTTCGCCGGCAAACATGCGGGTCGGGTCCTCACCTTCACGCTTGAACGCGAAGACGCCGGCCGTATAGGGGAACGAACCCGGCAGATTTTCCCTGAGCAGCCATTTCAACAGCTCGCCGTGGTCTTCGAATTTCGGCAATGCGACGCGCGGGATGGTGTTGCCGGAAAGCGTGCCGCGTTTCAACGCGGTACGGATTTCCCTGTCGCGAATCTTCACCACGTATTCGTCGCCGGAATAGCTTTTGACGACGGTCGGCCAAATCTCCAACAGTTTCCGCGCGCGCGGGTCCATGGCGTCGTCGCGCTTGGCAATGAGACCGTCCAGGTCGGTGGTATCCGTCCCCTGCCCGGCGTCGTCCAGCATGCGCTTGGATTCCATAAGCTGTTGGCGTTCGCGGGCGATGCATGATTGCTCGGCGACGGTTTTATGGTAGTCGCGAACCGTCTCCGATACCTCGGCCAGGTAGCGCACCCGCTCCGGCGGCACGATGGCCTGACCGGGCTCTGATTGCTTGACGCTGACGGGATCAATACTGCACGAGAAATCGCCCAGCCGCTTGGTGGTGAACTGCGCCAGCATTTCCTGGTAAAGCGCGGTGACGCCCACATCGGCGAACTTCGATGCCATGCAGCCGAACACTGGCATTTCGTCGGGTGATTGGCCGAAGGCCTCACGGTTGCGCTGCACCTGCTTGCGCACGTCACGCAGCGCATCCAGGGCGCCCTTGCGGTCCAGTTTGTTGATCGCGACGATGTCGGCGAAATCCAGCATGTCGATCTTCTCAAGCTGGCTCTGGGCGCCGAATTCCGGGGTCATCACGTAAAGCGACAAATCCACGTGTTCGACAATGGCCGCGTCGCCCTGGCCGATGCCGGGTGTTTCGATGATCACCAGATCGAAGCCGGCGGCCTTGCACGCGGCAATGATGTCCGGCGTTGCCGGCGGCACTTCGGACTGAGAATCCCGGGTCGCCAGGGAGCGCATGTAAATGTTGGCCGGATTGATGGCGTTCATGCGGATGCGGTCGCCCAACAGGGCACCGCGGGTCTTGCGCCGGGTCGGATCGACGGCGATGACGGCGATCTTCGGCTCATGGGAATAGAGCCGGAAGCGGCGGACGATCTCATCTGTCAGCGAAGATTTGCCGGCGCCGCCGGTGCCGGTGATGCCGACAACGGGCACCGTGTTGCGTTTCGCGGCGGCTTTTCGGATGGCGTTGACATGCTTGTTCGCCAAGCGGCCCAGTTCCAGGCCCGAGATGATGCGCGCCAGTACCGCGTGGTCTCCCGCTTCCAGACCCTTCAGGTCGCCCGGCAGGCCGGCGCCCAAATCCCGGTCGGCGCGTTCCAGCATGTCGTGGATCATCCCCGGCAGGCCCATGGATTGGCCGTCGTTGGGGGAATAGATGCGGCTGATGCCGTAGGCGTGCAGGTCCTTGATTTCCGGCGCGACGATCACCCCGCCGCCGCCGCCGAACACTTCGATATCGGGCCGGCCGCGCTCGGCCAGCAGATCGACCATGTATTTGAAGTATTCCACATGGCCGCCCTGGTAAGACGAGACAGCGATACCCTGGGCGTCCTCTTGAATTGCCGCCGTGACGACCTCATCGACGGAGCGGTTGTGGCCCAGGTGAATGACCTCGGCGCCGGCGCCTTGCAAGATGCGGCGCATGATATTGATCGACGCATCGTGGCCGTCAAACAGGGACGCTGCGGTGACAAAGCGGATCGGAAATTTTGGCTCGTAGAGCTTGGATTCTGTCGCGTCCCTGGCAACACCGTCGTCTGGCATCCCATCCCTCCCCGTCAAATGTCATTCCCGCGGTTCACCTTCGGCCGCCGCGTCTTGGTTCCGGATCACTATATCCCAACCGGACCCGACCATGCGACAACCACGGGTAAATTAGCATAAGTTGACGTTTACGTAAACGTAAAGTACGGAGTGGAAAATTTCGCCGGATCGATCGTGCCAATGACAATGCGTCACATGGAACCTGGTTGCGGCGGACTTGCCGGCGGCGCCACGGCTGAAGAACCGCCAGAGGAAGTATCAGTTTGGTCCAGGTTGGACGAAGTGGTCGCTGAGATCGTCAAAACTGCTCATGTTGATTCGGCTGACCGTCGATAATGAGATGATTTTTGTCACCTCTCCCGGTTGATCCGCGACCGGCAGGCGCAGGTTGGCTTTCGCCGCCAGCAGGCCGCGTGATTCCATGAAGGTGGTTTGAAAGGCCGAGGGCTGGGATTCGGCGACCACCTGGCGCAACTGCTGAAAGCGGATGTGGCTGGATTTTGCGTTCGCCAGTTCGGACAGCAGAGAGCCCGTTTCGTCGCGGCCAAATAGCCTTGTCAGGCCCGATCCCCAGTACCGGTAACGGAAGTCGCCGCCGCCATTGATCACGTCGACGACCGCCGCCATGGGCAGCAGGGATGGCGGAAAGCGGGCCAGATCGATGTCACGCCACTCAGGCGCTGGCCGTTCCGCGGACAAATCTTTCCAATGATTGAGGGCGTCGAGCAGCGGACCCGATTCCACATCACCGATCGACAGATGTTGAAGGCCAATACCGCCGGGCTGCGTGTCTGGCATGGTCGGGTCGTCCTGCATGGGATCGGACAATCGTTGCTTCCATTGTCACGCGTCAGCGGATCGACGGCAATATATCTTATGGGTTCTCCCCAAACGCCGCGCAGTTGACTTCCTCGCCCGGCCCTGGACACTGTCCGGCAATGACACCCCAGGCCCGGAGGCTTTTCATGAGACTGGACAACAAAATCGCCCTGATCACCGGTGGCACCAGCGGCATCGGCCGTCGCGTCATTGAGCGCTACATCGAAGAAGGCGCCAAGGTCGTGTTCACGGGCCGCCGCGCCGCCTTGGGCCAGGACGTCGCAGACGCCACCGGTGCCACTTTCATGGAAGCTGAAGCCGCCAGCGCCGCCGACGCCGAACGCGTCGTCCAGGCGACCCTCGACCAATTGGGCGGCCTGGATATCCTCATGAACAATGCCGGCGCCCCGGCCCAGCCGGCGGTTTTCGAAGACCTGTCGCTGGCAAGCTTCGACGATACCATCGCCGTCCACGTGCGCGGCGCCCTCGCCCACAGCCAGCATGCGGCGCGGCACATGCGGGCGCAGGGCTCGGGCAGTATCATCAATGTCGGCTCCATCGCCGGACACCGGGCCGGCTACACGGGATCGATGATCTACGCCATTGCCAAGGCCGCCGTCATCCACATGACGCGCTGCGCTGCGATGGAACTGGGCGAGGACGGGGTCCGGGTCAATTCCATCTCACCCGGCGCCATCGCCACCGGCATCTTCGCCAAGTCCCTGGGCATGGACGCCGAAAAAGCCGAAACCACGGCGGAGAAAGCCAAGGGCGTGCTGGCCGGCTTCCAGGCGATCCCAAGGGCCGGTCTGACCGACGACATCGCCAATGCTGCGGTCTTTCTGGGATCCGACGAAGCCGGATTCGTCAACGGCGAAGACATCGTCGTCGACGGCGGCCTGATCTGGGGCCGGCGCTATTCTGAAACGTCGAAAGGTGGCGGGACGTGGAGTTCGTTGTTTGACTGAGGACAGGTGCGGCGTCGGCTGGGAATACGTCCATGTCTGCATCGACGATCATTCCCGCATGGGCCTTGCAGACATCATGCCCGACGAGAAGAAGGAAAGCGCCATCGCCTGCCTGAAGACCGCCGTCGCCTGGTACGCGCGGTTCGGTATCACCGTCGAGCGGGTGATGACCGACAACGGCTCGTGCTACCGCTCCAAAGCCTTCAACAAAGCCTGCGACGCGTTGGGGTTGCGTCACATCTTCACAAAACCCTACACGCCGAGGACAAACGGCAAGGCCGAGCGCTTCATACAGTCATCTTTGCGCGAATGGGCCTATGCCAAGGCCTATGAAAACTCGGACCACAGAGCCGATGAACTGCCCCACTGGTTGCATCATTACAGTTGGCACCGGCCGCATGCCGGGATAAAAGGAAATACACCCGTCAGCCGTTCAGGCGCAGACGTGAACAACCTTATGAGACTCCACAGCTAGGCGATGGCCAGCAGGCTCATGGGTTGAGGAAACTCCGCGTCGCCAAATTCAGCACCGATTTCCCTCGACCTTGCATGGCCATCTGAGGCATGGTCCGGCTCCTGTCCTGACAGATCAATGAAGGCCATAATGAATAACGCATTCGACTACATCGTCGTCGGCGCCGGGTCCGGCGGGTGTCCGGTGGCGAACCGCTTGTCGGCCGACCCGAACAACCGGGTGCTGCTGTTGGAGGCCGGACCGGAAGACCGCAATTGGTGGATTCACATTCCCATCGGCTATTATCGCAACATGATTTCGCCGCTGTCCTGGGGTTACGAGACCGAGCCCGATGACAGTGTTGGCGGGCGGCGCATTCTGTGGCCGCGCGGCAAGGTGTTGGGCGGTTCCAGCGCGATCAACGGGCTGGTTTATATCCGCGGCCAGAAGCAGGACTACGACCATTGGCGCCAGCTCGGCAACGAAGGCTGGGGTTTTGACGATGTGTTGCCGTTCTTTCGCAAATCGGAAAACCAGGAAAACGGCGCCGACGACTTCCACGGCGCCGGCGGGCCCTTGCAGGTCTCCAACATTCGCGACCGGCGTGAAATTTGTGATGCCTTCATTGAGGCAGCGCAGGAAACCGGCATTCCCCGTAACGATGACTTTAACGGCGCCGATCAAGAGGGCGTCGGAAATTTTCAGACGACGTCGGCCAATGGCCGGCGCTGTTCGTCGGCGGTCGGGTATCTAAAGCCGATCCGCAAGCGGCCGAACCTAAGCGTCGAGACCGACGCCATGGTGTTGAAAATTGTGTTCGAGGGCAGCAAGGCCGTCGGCGTCACCTACAGTCAGCATGGCCGCGAGATCACGGCTCAGGTGAACGGCGAGATCATCCTGGCCGGCGGTGCCATTAACTCACCACAGTTGTTGCAGTTGTCCGGTGTCGGTCCGGCGGCGCACCTGCAATCGCTCGGCATCGACGTGGTCCACGGCAATGATGGCGTCGGCGCCGATCTGCAAGATCATTACCAGGCCCGCACGGTGCTCGAATTGAACCGTCACTGGTCCGTCAACGACGATGTCAATAACCTGGCCAGGCGCGCCTGGATCGGCCTTCAATACGCGCTGTTCCGGCGCGGCCCCATGACCTTCAGCGCCGGTCACGTCGGCGTTTTCACCAAGGTCTTGCCGGAATCGGCGACCCCCGACGCCCAGGTGCATTTCATCCCCTTCAGCGCGACCAAGATCGGCGGTGAATTGCACCCCTATTCCGGTGTTTCCGCATCGGTCTGCCAGTTGCGGCCCGAAAGCCGGGGCGAGGTGATGATTAGCTCGCCCGATCCCTTCGCCCATCCGAAGATATCCGCCAATTATTTGGCCACTGAATACGACCGGCGGATCATGGTCGAGGGGTTGAAGATGGTGCGCCGCATCAACACGTCGCCGGCCATGGCCAAATACGTGGTCGCCGAACGCGAGCCGGGAGATGCGTGTGTGTCGGACGAGGACCTGTTGCAGTACGCGCGTGAGAAAGGGAACACGATCTTCCATCCGACCTCGACCTGCCGCATGGGCTCGGATCCCCGCGCCGTGGTCGACGCGCGCCTCAGGGTGCACGGTATTCAAGGCCTGCGGGTTGCCGATTGCTCGGTCATGCCGAGCGTCGTATCGGGCAACACCAACGCCCCGGCAATCATGATCGGTGAGAAGTGTGCCGAGATGATTCTAGAGGACGCGCGCTGACAGGCGTTCACCAAGCTGGAGAAATTGCGCAATCTGTAGTTTATGTCGAATAACCGGGGCGCCCCGCCCCGTTGGATTGGGGATATCTGGTCGTGCACACCGGCGAGAACGGAAAACTGGAAACAGCCTATCGCAAGCTCATCACGGCTTGGCAGGCGATGCGGACGTCGCAGGATGACGCCGTCACCGGATATACAGGCGGCCTGATGCCCGAACCGGTCTATTCCGACGACGCCGACAATCTGCAGATGCTTTTGGAGGATCTTTTGATTTTGTGGACGCCCCTGGCGGAAGGATAAAGCCACGAAGCCCCGGAATTGCTCGAACACGGGCCTGATGTGCCTGCCATGACGGCGGCTCAGGTCAAAGTCCTGCTGACCTTTCTTTGGCGCGGTGAGCGGTTTGCCCCGGGCCTATGGGGGCAACTTCACCACTCGGGCTTGACGGCGTCGCTCCTTGAGCGGCTGGCCGAACTTTACCAAGCCGGCGCGGTGAGCCGAGAGGCCGCCAAGTAGACCCGGAACGCAAATTGTTCGCCGCAGCACACGTGTTTGTCCGTCGGCAATGTTTCGAAATCCCTCAGGAACTGGCCCCAGCGGCCGCCAGACGCCGCTCGTCAATGCCGAGGAACAGGGCCAGAACCATCGCCCCCGCCGCCCCCGCCGCCAGCGGCCACATAGCGGCGGCCCAGCCGCCCAGGTGCGCGACGGCGAAGGCGAAGGCCGGCGGGCCCAGAAGTTGGCCCAGGTGTGCGCCCTGCACAATCATCCCGTTGGCGGCGCCCATGCGGGCGATGTCGGACACGAACAGGGCGCCGCAGGCCAGCACGGTGGCCGGCAGCATGCCGCCGCCGGCGGAGAACGCGAGACATAGAACATAGGCCAAGGCCGGCGGTACGTCGGCTGTGAAAATGGCAAAGCCGGTCAGGCCCATGATCGCGGCGGCGGCGAAAATCACCTGCCAATGGGGGACGCCCTTTCGCAGCCGCCGGCCAGATT
This sequence comes from uncultured Magnetovibrio sp., assembly GCA_964595005.1. Classification (GTDB taxonomy): domain Bacteria; phylum Pseudomonadota; class Alphaproteobacteria; order Rhodospirillales; family Casp-alpha2; genus UBA3470. Next base: position 4,250 of record CAZQPC010000068.1, on the reverse strand, counting down.
GCCGGAGATATTGATGGCGACGACACCGGCGGTCAGCCCCGCCGCCATGGCGATGGTCAGGCCGTGGACTTCCACCAGGTAGGTCGGCAGCCAGATCATCAGCGAAATCCATTGCAGGGTATAGGCGGCAAAGATCAGCGCAGCCAGCCAGACCCCGCGAACCCGCAAAATGGTGCCAAGATGGGCAATGCTGGAGGCGCCAGCGCCGGTGGTGTGGGGCGGCGCTGTCAGGTCGAGAACCCGGATTGCCGGCACCAGGCAAATCAGGCACAACAGCGCGATGGCGACCCACAGGCCGCGCCAGCCGACGGCATCGATAACCAGCGGCGCGGCAAGAATGGTCAACGTCGCACTGACCGGCATGTGGGTGCCCCAGATGCCGTAGACCCAGCGCCGCGTCAGCCCTTGCGCGGCGCCGGCGATCAACTTGGTCGCGGGCACGACGATGAAGACGAACCCCAGGCCCTCGGCGACGCGCGACAACAGCAACGCCGGTGGGCTAGCGGCAAACGCCCCCGAAAGGCCGCCGGCGGCGCAAATGACCAGGCCACAGGCCAGGGTGCGGGCCGCCCCGAACCGGTCGCCGACAAGGCCGCTCGCCACCCCGAGGACCAGTCCGACGACGGCGAACACCGAGACGATCCAGCCGCCGGTGACCATGCCGATCTGCAAATCGGCGCGCAGGTCCGGCAGCGCCGGCGCCAACTTGCCGACGTTTGCGGCGCCAACAATGGCTGACAGCATGGCGACCGCGACAATGGGCCAACGTGTTTCCCGGGCGTCCGTCATGGGCTCAGGTCGTCACCCGTCTATCACCTCGGCCAGGGCGGCGAACGCATTCAAGGCTTTCGGAAAACCGGCATAGGGTGCGGTCTGGCTGATTGCCTCGGTGATTTCGGTCTTCGTCAAGTCCGTGTTCAGGGCGGCTTGCGAGAATTTCACCACCTGGCTGGTCATCTGCAGGGCCGTGAAGGCCGCCAGCGCGCAGATCAGGCGTTGGCGGCGGTTCAGGCCGGGGCGGTTCCAGATGTCGCCATAGCCGTAGTCGACGGCGACGCGGTAGATCTCGGCGGCCGGGTTGTCCGGGTCAGCGTAGCCGAGAGTTGATCGTGCGCCGTGCAGGTCTGTCATTACCTGGTTGCCCAACTGCGCCAGCGCGTCGGCGTCCGGGTTCGGCATGTCGTCGTCCGGGACTTCGACCCCCTGCTCCGCGAATACCTCATTGGCGACGGCCAATGAGTTCAGGATTGATGGGAAGCCGGCATAAATGCCGCAATGGATGATCACTTCCTGGATGGTGCGGGCGGGCAGACCGATGTGCAGCGCGGCGCCCACATAGCGGCGCAACTGCGGCAGATATTGCACCGACGTCAGCGCCGCGAGCGTTGCCAGCATGCGGTCTTCCATGCCCAGCCCGGGCCGCGCCCAGACCGAAGCGAAGACCATCTCGGTGGACAACTGGTTGAGGCCCGGCGCCAGTTCCGTTTCGGGCGCGACGGGCGGAAATCCCAGTTGTTTGCGGATCGCCGCGCCGCTGCGTTGAAGGTCCTCGCGTGGGGTCATGGGGGAGCTCCCGTTTGGATTTCTGCTGGCGGCGATCATAGGACATATCCAAACCGAAATCCCAGATGTCCCCGATGTGCCGGGGCGCGAAAGAATATGGGACGCGGCATTCGCTGCTGCCATCCCGCCCTGCCCTGCGCTATATTGTCCGGCCAACCACGGAGATTTCCATGCGCCAATTCTTGATTTTTGTTGTCGGCGGGCTGCTCGGTCTGATCGGCGGCTTCGCCGTCGGCATCTTCGCCTACCCCTACATATTCCTGGCCGACGTGGTCGCCAACGAAAGGGTGGAAAATGCCGCCCATAAGACCGTCGTCGCCACCGGCATCTTCATCCATGCCAATCCCTCCGACCCCGTGCATTACGGCAAGGGCGGCGTCACGGTCTACGATGACGCGGTGCAGATCGGTACCGATTTCGAGGTTGGGCCGGGGCCGAAGTTTCACGTCTACCTCGTGCCGGACGCCAAGGTGACGCCGGAGACGGCGGTCGATGAGACCATGTACGTCGATCTCGGCCGGCTGCGTGCCTTCAAGGGCAGTCAGGTGTTCAACATTCCGCGTGGCGCGTCGTTGCCGAAATTCAAGAGCGTCGTCATCTGGTGCGAGCAGTTCGGCGTGCTGATTTCGCCGGCCAGCCTGGCGTTCAAGTAGGGCTGAGCCCGGCCGCGATATGGCCTCGAATTTGCCCGCGTCAATCGACGATGAAAAGCTTGGCGCCGACCGCCGTTGAGGACCGGTGCGGTTCCGCGTTGTCGGCGACCTGATAGCTCATGCCGGGCCTCAGAACGGAACATCGGCCGTCTTCCAGTTGCGTGTGCAATTCGCCTTCCATGCAAAACAGGATATGGCCTTTGACGCACCAGTGATCGGCCAGATAACCCGGCGTGTATTCGACCAAGCGGACGCGGATATCGCCGAAGTTCTGAGTTTGCCAATAGGCGGTACCCGTTTCGCCGGCGTGTTCCGTGCGCGCGATGGCGGACCAGTCCGTGGTGCCGAAGGGAATGTCGCTCATCTGCATGAGGTCAGACTCCTGGGATTTAGGATAGGGAACTTAAGAACTTCATTCGCGCTTTGCCGGCGCTCATCATTAACGCCGTGTCGCCGCCGCCCTGGGCGACGCGGATGCCCAACTCAATGTACTGGGCCATCAGCACCTCATCATAGACGCCACCCATGCCCGGGTAGTTGCCGGCTTTTTCGCATGCCGCGATCACCTTGGCATAGGCATCAACGATCCGCTCATGGCCGATCTGGCCCGGGATACCCATGGTCGCGCAGAGATCGTTGGTGCCGATCAAGACGCAATCGACGCCCGCCACGGCGGCCATCTCGTCGACGTTTTCCAAGGCCTCCGGGGTCTCGACCATGACAACGATGAACGTCGCTTCATTGAGCGCCGGCATGGCGTCGGCGGCCGGCATGGCCTCGAAGCCCAATTGCGGGGCCGGCGCGGTGACCGAGCGCTCGCCGATCGGCGGAAATTTGCAATTGCTGACCACCTGGCGGGCCTCGGTGGCGGTGTTGACGTGCGGTACGATGATCCCCTGGGCGCCGCCGTCCAAGACCCGCGTGGCGTGGAATGATTCGGGTCCGGCGACCCGCACGATGGGTGTAATGCCGATGGGCAGCGCGGCGATACAGATGGCCGACACCGTATCCAAATCCATGGTGTTGTGTTCCGTGTCGATGAACAACCAGTCGAAGCCGCAGGCCTGGGCGATCCCCGGCGTCGCCAGATACCGGGACGCGACGACGTTGAAGGAATAAACGTTCTGGCCGGCGGCCAGCTTATCTTTCATGGTATTGGCGATGACGGGCATGGGGTTCTCCTGGGGGGCGACACTAAGATAATCGACAACCGATTGTCGGCGTTTCAACGAGCCGAGGCAATTCCCTGCGTGGCTTGCGCGGTCCGGGCCGCCTCCCTACCATCGCTGAAACATAACAATCCCAGCGACAGCGGACCGGCCCATGCCAACTCACACGGATCACTACGGTTTCGATATCTCCACCGCCAACGCCGACGCGGCGGAGGCTTACGACGCGGGGGCGCGGTCTTTCGTCGCCTGGCGGGCCGATGCGCTGGGCCATCTCGACGCGGCCATGGCGGCGGATGCAAATTTCGCCCTGCCCAAGGTGTTAAAGGCCTGGATGTTGCACGCCACCCGGACGGCGAAATTCGACCCGGTCATCGATGGCCTGCTGGCTGATGCCGCGCCGGTCCTGGCCGAGGGGACGCCGCGCGAACGCACCCTGGCAGACGGCGTGCGGGCCGCCCACAAAGGCAACCTGCAGGCCGGTGCGGCGGTGCTGGAAGCGCATTTGGTGGCTGAGCCGACGGATATCGTGGCCCATCGTCTGTTGCAGTTCGAGCTGTTTTGGTGCGGCGAGGCCGCCTGGATGTGCGACGTTGCCGAGCGCGCCGCGCCGGCCTGGCACGAAGCAACACCGGATTTTGCCCATTTCCAGGCGGTCCGCGCCTTTTCCAACGAAGAGGCCGGCGATTACGCCACCGCCGAAGCGGCCGGCCGCGATGCCGTGGCGCGCGAGCCGGAAAGTGCCTGGGGCGCGCACGCCGTGGCCCACGTATTGATCATGCAAGGCCGTATGGACGACGGCATCTCCTGGATGGAGGGGCTCAGCGGCAATTGGCGCCGCGCCAATCAGATCGGCCATCACAAC
>CAZQPC010000067.1:7193-17026 GCA_964595005.1 uncultured Magnetovibrio sp. | reverse complement strand
TATGACTTGTACCTTTCCGGTGGCACATACCAACACTCTGCTTACGGACATACTTGGCTTAAGTCTTCCCGTGCCGTTGCCGTCGGCATGTTGCAAATGGACAAAAGGATTCGATCAAATGACATCATACGGCCGGATATTCACGCGAAAATCGAATCCCGCTTGAATGCTGGAAAGCGGATGGCGGTCTTATTCGGCCCGAGCGATCTTGAACCTATCTGGGCCCGGTTCGTCGAATTCGCAATCGAATTATTCGAAACCTTGTCCGGCAGTGAGGAATGGTTCGTCGTTGTGAAACCGAAGTCCAGCAACACCGCATACCAACACCTTCCCGATCTCGACAAATACCCCAATGTAATCTGCGTTCGTTACGATTCCCCAGGTGCCGAAGTATGTTCGTCTGGTTATCTCATATCGAAATCGGATCTCATTTTGACGACCCCGGGAAGTGTCACGATCGAAGCCTTAACCCAGCAACGGTTATGTTTTTCGTTCTTTCCGGTTCTACAATTCACAACGCTATGGAATACGCTTCAAGATGGCGGACTTGCATTTCAAACGAAGGAGGAAATGGGCGGTGGAATTAGTGAATATATGCGTTCCGGCAATACAAGTGCGGCGCCATTATTTCAATGGATATCGAATGAGTTCGATCCATTTCGAGATGATCAAGCGCTACGTCGAGTTGTTGCGGCCTTGTGCAATAGTCAGGATATTGCTACAGCGCGGGCCGATTGAAACTGATTTTTCGACTATCTGACAATGATTGCCGGACAACGTCGTTTGGCGAGGAGGTAAAGAATGGGAGACGGTGCGCCCTACGAATTCGACGCCAACGAATCCTATAACGAAGTCACCTACAGCGAGACCTGGAAGGCGCATCGTTCCGATGAGTATGCCGACTACCGTCGGCAATGGGATGATGTGCCGCGCCACAAACGCGCGCTTGATTTCCCCATTCATTTGGATATCGAGACGACCAACGTCTGCAATCTCAAATGCCCCATGTGCCCGCGCACGGTGATGATCGAGAAAGAAGAATTTTCGGAACTGGGCCGGATGAGCCGCGAACAATATGCGTCGATTATCGATCAAGGGGCCGAACACGGCGCGAAAAGCATCAAACTCAATTATCTTGGCGAACCTCTTGTCCACGAAGACGTGGTCTGGCAGGTCGCCTATGCCAAGGAAAAAGGGTTTGTCGATGTCATGATGAACTCCAACGCGACCGCCCTGACCAAAAAGATGGGCCGCGAATTACTTAAAGCCGGTCTCGACAATTTGTTCGTCTCCTTTGATGCGGTCTCGCCGAACCTGTTTGAGCAACAAAGGGTCGGCACAAGTGTCGGCAAGGTGATCGACAACGTCTACAATTTCATCAAACTGCGAGATCAAGGCTATCCCCACGTCCAGGTCCGTGTTTCCATGGTCATGTACAACGATGAAAAATGGCGCGAGCAATTCGCCGGCCTGAAAATCATGTGGCAGAACTTGGTGGATGGCGTCGGGTTTGGGTTTTATACGGAACGCGACCCCGATATTCGCGGTGAATTCCCCGAAGTGCCCGGATTTTGGTGTGCCCAGCCCTATCAGCGCATGTTCCTGAAATACAATGGCAATGTCACTATCTGCTGCGTCGACGACAAAGACGAAGTGATCGTCGGCAACTGGCACCGGGAAAAGCTGCACGACATCTGGCACAGTGACGCCTACCGCGAGATCAGAGGCCTGCACAGCGACGGCAAATACTATGACATGCCGCTTTGCCGAAAATGCTATCTGCCCGCGGGAAGCGTCGAGAAGTAGTCACGATCCATGGACGTTCTCGGATTGATCCCGGCCCGGCTCGGATCGACAGAAGTCAAACGCAAGAATATCCGCCATATGGCCGGCCAGCCGTTAATCGAGTATGCGATCCAAGCCGCCTTGGGCAGCCTTCTGGATCGGGTAATTTTGTCAACGGAGGCCGAGGAAATTGCTGAGGTCGGCCGGCGCGCCGGGGTCGAGGTGCCGTTTCTCCGCCCGCCTGAACTTGCCTCGACGGAAGCCAAGGCCATCGGTGTCGTTTCCCATGCCCTCGAGACGTTGGAACGCGACGAAGGATGGAAACCCGACGGCGTCATGTATCTTCAACCAACGTCACCGTTCCGCGCTTCCCGGCACATCGATGAAGCACTTGAGATATTTCGTGATGGCGATAAGAACTCTGTGGTTTCAGTGGGTGTCGCGGAAAGCCATCCGGCCTATATGTTTGCGGTCGATGAATACGGAAGTTTGACAGATCTCCTGGACCCCCAAACCTATAGGGCCGAACGGCGCCAAGACATGATTCCCGTTTATGCCATCAACGATGCGGTGCTCCTATCACGGAGAAGCTATCTTTCTGAGGCTGCAAAAGCCGAAGATCTGATCGTTGATTTATCAGATTTCCAGCCCTACATCGTCGAACCACCGGTGACTGTTGATATCAATACGGAGCAGGATTTTCTATGGGCCGATTTTCTCATGCGACAACAGAAGGGAATGCTTGCGTGACCGAAACCTACATCATCGCTGAAATGGCTTATTCCCATGATGGGTCGGTCGATCTGGCCAAGCAAATAATCGCCGATGCAAGCGTTGCCGGTGCCGACGCTATCAGCATCCATTTCACCCATATGCCCGATTACATGGTCCGCCACTACGGGGCCGGCCCGGGCCGGGTGTCGGCGGGCAAGGATACCCAGCCGATCTACGATTATCTGTGTGAAATTTCGCCAAGTTTTGACGATTGGGCGACAGTCGTAAAATCGGCGAAGGGCCGAGATCTGGATGTTGTTGTCATGCCCAATGATTGGCCCAGCCTGGAGTTTGCCGAAACGATATCCCCCGCCGCCTATGTCCTGTCGGCCGCATGTTTTGAAGAATACGATTTTATTTCGGCTGTCGGCGAAAAAGGCCGTCCCGTTTATCTTCGGGTCGGCGGCGCAACCCTTGGCGAAATGGAAACCGTCATCGCGCTGCTGCGCAAGGCCGGCAATCAAGACATTACCCTACTCTACGGCCATCAAAATTATCCCACCGGCATTGCCGACACCAACTTGAATTTTCTGAACTGCCTGAAAAACACCTTCGGCCTGCCTGTCGGCATCGCCGACCATATCGACGCCGACCAGGACTTCGCCCTCATTGGACCATTGCTGGCCATACCCATGGGCATCACCTGCATCGAAAAGCACATCACCCACGACCGGGCCAAAAAAGGCGAGGATTTCGAATCGGCGCTGAACGGCGACGAATTGGCGCTGTTGGTGACCCGGGTGCGTCAAACGGAGGCGGCACTCGGACTTCAATTCGCGGAAGGCCTGGATGAGTCGTCGGCACTTTACCGAAAGAACGTCCGCAAGCGGCTAGTGGCGGCCCGCGACATAAAAGCCGGTGAGGTTCTGGGACGCCAAGACATTACCGCGAAGCGCGCCGATGAAGGCGAATCGCCGGCCCGCATGGACGGCTTCATCGACCGGAAAGCAGCCGTCGATATCGCCATGGACGAAGGCCTGCAGATCGAGATGCTGAACACCGAAAGATGAAATCCGGCATCTTTCTCTCGGTCCGTGAAAAGGCCACCCGATTCCCGGGTAAGGTCTTAAAGCCGCTTGGCGGTCAAACCTTGACGGCGTTTTTGATCGGTCGGCTGAAAACCACGGCAAACGCGGATTTCGTTGTTCTCACCACGTCAACGGATCCAAGAGACGGTGTTCTTTGTGACATTGCGGAAGCCGAGGGGGTGCTTTCCTTTCGTGGCAGTCCCGACGATAAGCTGTTGCGCTACCGCGACGCGGCACGGGCCTTTGGTCTGGACTACGCGGTCATTGTCGACGGTGATGACCCGTTTGTGTCCATTGAGCACATCGACCGCATCATCGCTCACAACATGGATCACTCTATCGATTTTACGACCTGCGGCGATCTGCCCCTGGGCGCCACGGGGTTTGGCTTGAGCCGCGGCGCCTTGGAGCTGATCTGTGATGAGCGGCCCGAGCAGGATACGGAGGTTTGGGGCAGCTTGTTTCTGGACGATCCGCGGTTTACATGCGCGACATTGCATGAGCCGGACGAAGGCTATCGCCGGCCCGACATTCGCATGACCTTGGATTATCCTGAAGACTATGAATTTTTCCTGATGGTTTCCGACGCATTGGCGGCCGCCGGTCGGCCGGTGGACTTTTCCGCCATCATGACATTCCTCAAGGAAAATCCGGACGTCGTGAAAATCAACCAGGGCGTCCAAGAAAAATATGAACGCCATCTCAATCAATCAGCGACGAATTCGTCAGTCGGATAACATCATGAAATTTCTCATTGTCGGCCTTGGATCCATGGGAAAGCGCCGGGTTCGAAACCTCCAGCGTCTCGGCCACGGCGATATCGTCGGATTTGATCCGCGCGAGGACCGGCGCGCCGAGACCGCAGATAAGTACGGCATCGAAACCATTGCCGATTGGAGCAAGGCCAAAGACGGAGGTGCGGACGCCTGGATCATTTCAACACCGCCAGACACCCATATTGACTATGGCTTTGACGCCATCGACAACGGCGCCGCGTTTTTCACTGAAGCCAATGTCACGGATGACCGCGCGCCGGAAATGATCGCGCGCCTTAAATCATCCGGATCCGTCGGCGCACCGTCTTGCACATTCCGCTATTACGCGGGCCCTTGCCTGATCAAACAGCTGTTGGCGGATGGGAAGATCGGCAAACCGTTGATGTTTACTTATCACTGCGGTCAATACCTGCCCGATTGGCATCCCTGGGAAAGTTACAAGGATTTCTATGTCTCAAAACGCGAAACCGGGGCCTGCCGGGAGATCGTGCCGTTTGAGTTGTGCTGGATAACGGACCTGCTGGGTGACGTTCAAACGGTGACCTGCCTGAAGGGCAAGGTGTCCGATTTGGATGCTGATATTGACGATGTCTATCAATTGTTGATGCGCGTCGGTGACGGCATTTCCGGGCACCTTGTTGTCGATGTCATAGCCCGTCCCGCCGTCAGAACTTTCCGTCTGAGCGGATCGGAAGGAACCATCGAATGGGATCATTCGATCAACACGGTGCGCCTTTGGACCGCCGCCAACGGTGAGTGGGAAACCTTCGATCTGGGCGCCGGCACGGTGGAAGACGGCTATATCCATGCTGAAGAGCCCTATGTTGATGAAATGGCCGACTTCGTCGCTGCCGTCAAAGGCGAGAAGCCCTGGCAGTATACCTATGAGGACGATGAAGCGGTGCTGGACCTGCTGGTCCGGGCCGAGCGCAGCAATGACACCGGCTCCCATCAATGAAGGACAATCATCCCTCGGCCCATGCCCTGATCCCGGGCGGCGCCCACACCTATTCGAAAGGCGATGACCAGTTTCCCGCCAACGCCCCGCAACACCTGGAGCGTGGTGATGGCGCTCATGTCTGGGATGACACGGGCGCGCGTTTCTTGGATTGGACCATGGGCCTGCGCACCATGACGCTGGGGTACGGCAATCGCACGGTCATCGACGCCGCTGTCGCGCAAATCGAGAAAGGTTCGAATTTCGGCCGGCCTTCCCGCATCGAGATGGAGGCCGCCGAAGACCTGCTCGATCTGATCCCATCGGCGGAAATGGTGAAGTTCGCAAAAAACGGCTCCACCGTGACCTCGGCGGCAGTCAAGCTTTCGCGGGCCTACACGGGACGGGAAAAGGTTGCCATCTGCAAGGATCACCCTTTTTTCTCTTATGATGACTGGTTCATCGGCACGACACCCAGCGACGGCGGCATACCGGCGACAGACCGCCATCTTTCACTGATCTTCCGCTATAACGATATCGAAAGCCTTGAGCGTATCTTCACGCAACACCCGGGCCAGGTCGCCTGTGTGATCATGGAGGCCGCGACCCATGAAGAGCCTAGAGATGATTTCCTTCTCAAAGTGCAAACCCTGTGTCGGCAAGAAGGTGCGGTCTTTGTCGTTGACGAAATGATCACCGGCTTTCGCTGGCACCTGAATGGCGCCCAGACCATGTACGGCATCGAACCCGATCTCAGCACCTTCGGCAAGGGCATCGCCAACGGGTTTTCCGTCTCGGCATTGATCGGCCGCCGCGAGATCATGGAACTGGGCGGGATTTTCCACGACCAGAAACGGGTGTTCCTGATTTCCACCACCCACGGCGCGGAGAACCACGGCCTCGCCGCCCTGCGCGCCGCGCTGGCCGTTTACCGCGACGAAAACGTCATCGGCCATCTGTGGTCGGCGGGTGAAAAACTGATCGCCGGCCTCAATGAGGCGGCGCGCGAACAAGGCCTTCAGGACAATTTCCGGGCCTTCGGATTTCCCTGCAGCCCCTATTTCAGCTGCCGCGATGCCAACGGCGATGAATCGCTTGCCCTGCGCACCTTGTTCCTGCAGGAGATGGTCAGCAACGGCGTGTTGATGAATTACATCTCGCCAAGTTTCGCCCACGGAGATCCGGAAGTCGCGCGGACCGTCGAGGCGGCGCGGGCCAGCTTGGTGGTATTCGGGCGGGCCCTTGAAGAAGGCCATGACAAGTTGCTCAACGGCCCGCCTATCAAACCCGTTTTCCGGCCTTACAACTAGCCGCCCCCATGCGCGAAGCCGACATCCGTCCGGCCGATCTGCTGAACGAGTATCTGCGTTTGAGCGCCGAGGATGCGGCCCAATGGTTCTCGGACACAACGAAGTTTGAACACCGGGCGTGCCCGGGTTGCGGCGGCGACAAACCCAATACGGCCTTTGAAAAAAGCGGATTTTCATTCGCCCATTGCCAGACCTGCGGAACGCTGTATGCCAACCCCGTCCCGGCTGCGGGGCCGCTTTCGGAATTTTATCGCGACAGCCCATCGCAACGCTATTGGGGAGAAGCCTTCTTCCCGGCCGTTGCGGAAGCGCGCCGCGAACACATTTTCCGGCCCCGGGTTGCGCGCGTCCGAGCGATGGCCAATGAAATGATGGGAGCCATTGAGCGGGTGGTGGATGTTGGCGCCGGCGCCGGTGTCTTTCTGGAAGAAGCGGCCGCTGCGGGTCTGGGTACGCGGCAATGTGCCATTGAGCCAAACGCTGATCTTGTGGCTACATGCCGCCGTAAGGGCTTCGACGTATTTGAAGGGTTTGCGGCCGAAGCCGCCGCCGATCCGGCGTGGGGAGATACGGCCGATCTGGTCACCTGCTTCGAAGTGATTGAACATGTCGCCGATTGCCAGGCCTTTGTCACTGAAATCGCAAGCCTGGCCCGGCCGGGGGGAACCATACTGTTGACGGGGTTATGCGGAACGGGCTTCGACATCATCACGCTGGGCCGCCACTCAAAGGCCGTGTCGCCGCCACACCACTTGAACTTCCTCAGCCGCGCCGGGGTCGAACGATTGTTACAACGGTGCGGCCTTGAAAGCCTGCAGTTCCTGACCCCCGGCGAACTGGATGTGGATATTGTCGCCAACACGGACCGCGAACTGGGTGCCGTCATCGACGACCCGTTCGTACGTCACTTGCTGGATGCTGCCAGCCAGGAAACCCGAGACAGTTTTCAACGGTTCTTGGCCGACAATGGCCTGTCGTCTCACATGTGGGTGACCGCCCGCAAGGCGGCTTGACGGCGTGCCCGTTGTTCTCCGCTCAGGCAAGGCGGGACAAATAATGCCGCCGCATGACGAATGGGTCTGTATCGGCGCAAATGCGCCGGCGCTGGCGGCGGAAACCCAGCGGCTGCGACTGGGCGAGGACCTGGAAAATTCATTCGATGCCTGCGCCGATAGATGGCTGGAGCTGGCCAAAGGCATGGCCACGGATCCATCCTCGGTGTATGCCCATGCACCGGCCTGCGCGGCGAATATTTCGGATTTCGGTTTGATGCTGGCATGGGAACGTCTTATTGACGAATGGGCTGGCGGCGAGGCAACGACCCTGGTGATCTGTGCGGACCCTTGGATGTTCCGGCATCTGGCGCCGCGACCAGGTATCCAGGCTGGCCCACCGCCGGGACTTTTTGGTCGCGAGATGAAGTTGGCATTCAGAGGTTTCGCGGCCCGCGCCAAGGCAGCACTATCCGTTGCCCATGCCGCCCTCACGCTACGGCGGACGGCGAAGCGGGTGGCCCGGGGGGCTCCGAGTTTGCTGGTCTACGGACATCCGGGCAGCGACGCATTGGGCGAAGACGGATACTTCGGCAATCTGATGAAAAAGGCGGTTGGGCTTCGGCGCATTTTGCATGTCGACTGCCCGCCGGACAGAGCCTTGGAACTGGCTGCCGACCATCGGACACTCAGTTTGCACGCCTGGGGCAGCGTCGCCCATGCCCTGACGCTGCCCTTCAAGAGATGGCGGCCAAATCTGGAAACTCAGGACAGCGGAACAAGGTGGCTGGTGCGCCGCGCCGCCTCGCTTGAAGGCGGCGGCGGCCAAGCCGCGATGATCGCCTGGCAGAACCATTGTCAAGCCCGGTGGTTGGCGGCGGCACGGCCTGAGGTGGTTGTCTGGCCCTGGGAAAACCATTCATGGGAACGAAGTTTCACCCGCGCGGCACGGCGCCTGGGTACCCGGACGATCGGCTATCAGCACTCAGTCATCGGCCGCCAGATGCTTAACTATTCGCCACGTTCCAATTTTGACGGATTTCATAGCATTCCCGATCAAATCATATGCACGGGCCCGCCAACTCGGCAGCGATTGGCCGATTGGTCGGTTCCGGCGGAACGCATGGTGATCGGCGGCGCCTTTCGCTTTCCCGCCCATTCCGCTGTCGCTTATGACCCCGACGCGCCGGTTTTTGTCGCCTTGCCCTTCGATGGCGTTGCCGCGGCGGAAATAGTCGCCGTTGCCAGATCAACAAGAGGACGGCGGTTCCTCGTCAAATCCCATCCGATGACGCCGTATGAGTTTGGCGAAACAGATTTGATACGACGTACGGAAGTTCCTCTGACTGACCAAAGAGCCGTTTCGGCTGTCGTTTATGCGGCGACGACGGTCGGTCTAGAGGCTATTATTCTGGGTCTGCCGACCTTGAGGTTCCAGCCGGCCGGCCGTATCGCCCTTGACATTCTACCTGCCGGGATTAGCGTTCCGGCGACCGGATACAAGGGGTTTGCAGAGGCATTGGCAGACCTTGCATCGCCCACCCCGGTGGAACCCAACGATATTTTTGCAAGGGTAGACCTGGATCTTTGGACGCAACTGTTGGCTAAGGAAGATATCGCCCGTGGAACTCACTCTTAAAAACAAACTCGCCGCAGGCGAGGCCTGCATCGGCGGATGGCTGGGAACAGGTTCGGTACTGGTCGCCGAGGCCGTGGCAAGTTGCGGATTTGATTGGGTGGGCATCGACATGGAACATGGCATCGCCAGTGTCGATCATGCCGCTGGAATTTTTGCCGCCGTCCAAAATCAAAATGCTGCTTCATTGGTTCGGCTACCGTCCGCAGACCCCTACCTTGCAAGGCGCCTCCTTGATACTGGCGCCGACGGATTCATTGTACCGGTTGTTGAAGACTCTGAGGCGTTTTCTGCGTTTTCTCAACATTGTTTGTACCCGGATGCCGGCACACGCGGCGTTGGATTGGCGCGCTGCAACCTTTGGGGTGATAACTTCAACGACTATTTTGAAAATTTTAGCCCTGTTTTATTCCCGCAGATCGAGACGGCTAAAGGCGCGGACAACGCCGCTTCCATTGCCGCACTAGAGGAAGTCGACGGCTTGTTTATCGGACCTTATGATTTGTCTGCCAACCTGGGTATCGCCGGCGAACTGGATTCCCCGGCTCTGGCATCGTCTATCAGGTTGGTTAAGCAGGCGTGCGAAACCCATGGC
>CAZQPC010000067.1:0-7183 GCA_964595005.1 uncultured Magnetovibrio sp. | reverse complement strand
TGGCAAGGTATTCGGGTGCCATCAGGTACCGCCGGACATGGATGCGCTCAAATCAAAAATCGACGAGGGCTTCCGTTTTATTGCCTTTTCCACGGACCTGACCGCCATGCGTCACGCATTTGCGAGCATTCGGGACCTCAAGAATTGAGCCAGCCGATCTGCATCATTCCGGCCCGTATGGCGTCGAGCCGGTTTCCTGGAAAACCGCTGGAACCTTTGCTCGGATTGGCCCTGGTGATGCACGTCTATGAACGATGCCGGTTGAGCAGTGCGCTCGGCCGGGTCGTCATCGCCACCTGCGATGAGGAAATTCGCGCCGCCGCGGAAGCCCGGGGATGCGAGGTCGTGATGACCGCCGATACGCATCCCGGATGTGTGGATCGGACGGAAGAGGCGATTTCCAAGATCGCCGACGATCTGGACGATGGCACGCTTGTGCTGATGGTCCAAGGCGATGAGGTGCTTGTCTCGCCGAAAATGATTGACGAAGTTGTCGCCGCGCATCGCGACAGCGGCGCTCCGGTGGTCAATTTGGCGTCCCGGCTTGCCAACGCTGCCGATCACGACAATCCGAACTGCGTGAAAGTTGCCGCCGCCCCCGATGGCCGCGCCCTGTTCTTCTCGCGCTCACCGATCCCCAGTCGGGCCCGCACGGACGAGGTGCCAATGTATCAGCAGACAGGCGTCATTGGATTCTCGAAGTCCTTTCTCTATGAATTCGGGCGATTGACGCGCACGCCGCTTGAGATCGCTGAGGGCATCGACATGTTAAGAACCCTGGAACACGGATATCCCATTCAATTGGTATTTACCGACACGGAAACCATCGGCGTCGATACCCCGGCCGACCTGGCGAGGGCTGAAGGCGTTCTCCGCGAAGACGAATCCACCGCGAAATATCTGGGAGCCGTGCATTGACGGACCGGCCCTTGCGCGTTGGCATTGCCGGGTACGGCGTTGTCGGACAACGCCGGCGGGTTCATATGGATCCGCGTGCAGACATGCATGTGGTCTGCGTCTGCGACCGGAAATTTGACGATGATGGCGTTTTCGAGGACGGCGTCCGCTATTGGCGGGACTATGAAAACCTCCTGAAGGAAGACCTGGATGTCGTGTTTGTCTGCCTGACCAACGACGTCGCCGCCGACGTCACCATCGCCGGCCTCGAAAAAGGGTTTCATGTTTTCTGTGAAAAGCCACCGGGCCGGGATGTGGCGGACATCGAACGCGTCATCGATTGCGAACGGCGCCATCCCGGGAAAAAGCTGAAATACGGATTCAATCACCGCTATCACGATTCCATCCGCGATGCGTTGGCGATTGTCGAGGCCGGTGAATTCGGTAGCGTTATCAATCTGCGTGGTGTTTACGGCAAGTCGAAAATTATCAATTTCCAATCGGATTGGCGGACAAAACGGGCCATTGCCGGAGGCGGAATCCTGCTCGATCAGGGCATTCATATGGTCGACCTAATGCGCCTGTTTGCCGGTGAGTTCGTGGAAATTCACAGTTTCGTTTCCAATGATTTTTGGCGCCACGACGTGGAAGACAACGCCTATGCCCTGATGCGCACATCGGATGGCGCGGTGGCCATGCTGCACTCATCGGCGACGGAATGGCGGCATCGGTTTCAACTGGACCTGACCCTGGAACGCGGTGCCATCGTTTTGCGCGGCATTCTGTCGGGATCCAAGAGTTACGGCGAAGAGACCTTAACCGTTTCCTGGGCCGATGAGCCCGGCAACGGCGATCCGCGCGAGGAAACAACAAGCTACACGGACGATCCGTCGTGGGCTGATGAAATCGATGAGTTTGCCAATTCGATTATCCGTGATGCACCCATCGACTACGGGACATCCGCGGAGGCCCTGCGCACCATGCAACTGGTCTACGCGATCTATTGCGCCGATCCGGCTTGGCGCGAGCGGTGGAATTTGGCCGGCGGCCAACAAGCCATTGAAAACAGGGCCGCCAACCAATGACCCAGATTCGCCAATCCGACCGCGCTTTCGGCTTGATGTTCGGTACCGCCCTAATTATTTTCACGCTCGTCGCGTGGCTTGTCTTCGACACCCTGGTAACGTGGTTATTCGGTCTCGGTTGTGGGTTCATATTGCTTGCTCTGGTGGTCCCCGGGTTGCTGTTGCCGTTGAACAGGCTGTGGGGTGCATTTGCCCATCGTTTGGGCCGGTTCAATAATTTTGTTCTGCTGACCTTGTTTTATTACCTGTTTGTTTTCCCCCTCGGGCTGATTTTCAAACTGTTTGGACGCGATCCCATGCAACGACGGACTGACGCCAACACAGCCTCCTATTGGCAACCGGTCGACCGGCGCGCTTCCGAAGACACCTACCCGGATATGTTTTGACCGCTAACAAAAGATAACGATCCCCATGCTGTCTCTTTTCTCTCAACTGTTCAAATTCATGCGGGTCTACCGGAAATTCTGGATGGCGCCGTTGATCCTCGGCCTGCTGGCCCTGGGCGGCCTGCTCATTGCCGCGCAAAGCACAGCCATTGCACCTTTCATCTATGCCATCTTCTAGAAAGCCCGGCATTTGTTAGTTCTCGGCATTTCCGCGTTCTATCATGATAGCGCCGCCGCCCTGATCAAGGATGGCGAGATCATCGCCGCTGCGCAGGAAGAACGGTTTTCCAGGAACAAGCATGATTCCGGGTTTCCCAAACGGGCCATCGCCTATTGTCTCGAAGAGGCCGGCGTCCGCGTCGAGGAATTGGATCTCGTCGGATTCTACGATAAACCGCTGCTGACCTTTGATCGGCTTTTGGAAACTTACCTTGCCTATACGCCGTCGGGGCTGGGCTCCTTCGTCAAATCGATCCCCGAGTGGGTGAAAAGCAAATTGCTGCAAAAATCAACCATCACCAAGGGTCTCAATGAACTGGGCCAGGGTGATTTTGACGAAGACAAACTTCGGTTTGGATTCCATCACCATTCGCACGCCGCCAGTGCATTTTATCCGTCTCCCTTCGACGAAGCCGCTATCGTTGTGATGGATGGCGTCGGCGAATGGGCGACGACAACAATTGGTGTCGGCCGCGACAAAGGTATCGATCTGATCGAGGAAATCCGCTTCCCCCATTCGCTTGGCCTCTTGTATTCGGCGTTTACCTATTACCTTGGTTTCAAAATCAACGACGGCGAATACAAGGTCATGGGCATGGCGCCCTATGGCAAACCGACCTTTGTCGACACGATCAAACAGAACCTGATCGACCTCAGGGACGACGGTTCATTTCGATTGCGCATGGAACATTTCAATTACTGCACCGGCCTGACCATGACCAATGCGCGGTTCGATAAACTGTTCGGTGCACCGGCACGCAAATCTGTAGAGCCCCTGACCCAGCATCACATGGACATCGCGCGTTCCGTGCAGGTCGTTACTGAAGAGCTGGTCTTGAACATCTGCCGCAATGCCCATGAGCGCACGGGCCAGAGAAATCTCTGCCTGGCCGGCGGGGTTGCCTTGAATTGCGTCGCCAACGGGCGGCTTTTGCGCGAAGGGCCGTTTGACAACATTTGGATTCAGCCCGCCGCCGGTGATGCCGGCGCGTCGTTGGGCGTTGCCTTGGCGCTCAGTCACGAAATCGGCGGCGCCAAACGCGAACCGAACCGCGACGGAAACGACACCATGCGCGGGGCCTACCTGGGCCCTCGCTATGACGATCGGGCCATTGAAGGCATGTTGCAGTCGCGCGACGCGGTTTACCGGAGACTTGAAGATAATGACCTGTTGGAAACGGTCGCCAAGGCGTTGGAGTCCGAACAGGTGGTCGGATGGTTCCAAGGCCGCATGGAGTTCGGTCCGCGGGCGCTTGGCAACCGCTCCATTCTCGGTGACCCGCGTTCTGCGCAGATGCAGCGCATGCTCAACTTGAAGATCAAATACCGGGAGGGCTTTCGGCCGTTCGCGCCGGCGGTTCTGCGCGAGGACGTGGCCGACTATTTCGAACTGGACACAGACAGCCCCTATATGCTGTTGGTCGCCGGTGTGAAGAACGAACGGCGCCGGGAGCCGACCTCGGACGAGCGCGGCAAAACCGGTTTTGATTTGCTGTCCGTTCAGCGAAGCGATATGCCGGCCATAACCCATGTTGATTATTCGGCCCGCGTTCAGACCGTCGACGGCACGGCCAATCCGCGGTTTTATGACCTCCTCAAGGCTTTCAAGAGGCGCACGGGATATGGTGTCTTGGTCAATACGAGCTTTAATGTCCGCGATGAACCCATTGTTTGCTCGCCCGACGATGCGTACCGCTGCTTTATGGCGACCGAGATGGATATGCTTGTCGTGGAAAATTATCTTTTGCTGAAGGCGGAGCAATAGGCGGTGGATCAGATGTCTGAAACCGGGCGCCCGGCGCCGATCCCCAAGCGCCTGCTGGCGACGTTGAAGGCCCCCGGCGGGGAAGACGGCACGAAGCTGGAAATCAACGGCGATGCGTTGAGCTGTCCGGCAATTCAGGGAACCTACCCCTTCATCAATGACGTTCCATCGCTTTACATGCCCCCGGAAGGTCAATCGGAGGACGTCACCAACCGTGTCCGGTCTTTTTATGAAGAGAACCCCTTCCCCAGTTACGAAGGCATGGAAGAATTTGCCGAACTGGTGAACAAAGGCTCTCATAACGCATTTTCCGCCGATCTCTTAAAGGCCGTTGGCTACAACAAGCTGATTTTGGAATGCGGCTGCGGCACCGGCCAGCTCAGCCATTTTCTTCAGCTCAACAACAATCATGTTCTCGGCATCGATATGTCATTGGCCAGCCTTTCGCTGGCCGTTGAGCACAAGAACCGAAACGGCCTGTCGCGATGCGCATTCGCGCAAATGAATATTTTCGACTTGGCGATCAAGGACAACGCCTTCGATGTGGTGATCTCCCACGGTGTCCTTCACCACACCTACGATGCCCGCAAAGCCTTTTCGCATATCGTAAAAAAACTAAAACCCGGCGGCATTGTCATGGTTGGCCTTTATAACCGCCCGGCCCGGATCATGACCTGGCTGCGTTCCAAGTTGATTTCCCTGCTGGGGCCGAAAATCGATTATGTCGTGCGCAATCGGATCGCCGACCACCGCAAGGCCCAGATCTGGATCAACGATCAATATTACAATCCCCATGAAACCTGGCATTCCATTGATGACGTGCTTCAGTGGTTTGATGAAAACGGCATTGAGTTTTTGAATTGCTCGCCGCCGATCATGGGTACTTCCGGCGAACAGGCGGAGACGCTTTTTTCGAAAGCCGTTCCTGGCAGTGCTTATCAGCGGTTCATCACCCAACTCTCATGGATCGGGACAATCGCACGCGAGGGTGCGTTGTTTGACATTGTCGGTCGAAAAGGATCCGCTGAATGAAAACCGGTTCGGTCACCCTCTCGGGCGGATTGATCGCCATTGTCCTTGGCAGTTTGTTTTTCCTTGTCATTGGTGAGGTTGGCCTGCGGGTGATGTTTCCCCATTGGCAGGATTTTTACAGCGGGCGGTTCATTGAAACCGAATGGGTTGACGGGCGCCCGGGGGTTGCCATCGGACGGCCCGGCTTCGATGGACACTTCGCTCAGAACAATGGCGATTTTCGCGTTGCAATTCGCATAAATGATTTTGGCTTGCGAAACCCCGAACCCATTGCGGCGGCGGATGGCCGGATATGGGTTATTGGGGATTCGATGGCATTCGGCTGGGGCGTTGAACAGCCTGAGATGTATAGCAGCGTCATCGCAAAGCTTAGCGGCGCGGCGACGTACAACGTGGCCTCTCCGGGCGCCGATGTATGCGGATATCAAGCCCTCGCCGCCAGAATGCCAAAATCCATGGCGCCGAAGGCTGTGGTCGTCGGACTAATCCTGGAAAACGATATTTACGACTACAATTGCCAAAAAATTGCCCAGGCACGACAACAGACGCCGAGCGCATCTCAACCCCAGCCCGTCAGTTTGATGAATATCAAAATGGCGCTGACCCAACAATCGGCCTTATACAATTTCGTTGCCGTATCGGTGAAACGCGCCGCGCCTCTGGTGGCCGGATTGAAAGCGATTGGATTGATCAATCCGGATCATGCCTACAAATTGACGTTCGACGGTTCGCGGGTCGGGGCGCTGGCAAAATCCACCGCCCAAGAGCTGTCAAATTTGAAAAATATGTTCCGCGAGGGTACGCCGTTTGCGGTGTTGATCGCCCCCTCGCGGTTCGAAATCCGGGATGCAGACCCCTTATACAAACAACTTCGGACCGACATCGCGACGACGCTCGGTGTGCTGGGCATCGATGTCATCGACCCTTACTTGGAATTCAAAGAAGCCGGTTTTCGGCCCACCCATTTTGCCCATGATGGGCACTGGTCCGCGCTTGGCCATGAGATTGCCGGAAAAGCCGTGGCGAAGTGGGTGTCGAAAATTCTCGACCGCTGATGATGTCCACCGTGACCGGCAGCCATGAAAGCGACAACAGCGACGTGATGGCGGCGGCGGTCTTGCGCTGCCCTTCTTGCCACGGCGGTGCCTTGGAGTTGCTGGGGGGCAACACCCTGGTATGCGGTTCGTGCAATTCCAATTTTCCCCGAATTGGTGATAGCCGCGTATTTTCGCTTCTGTCACGCGATGGCGGGTCGGCCATTAAGGCGGAAATCCAAGCCTGGTGGGGTGATCTCTATCAGCAACTCTACGCCGAACACGAAACGGCGTACAATTCGGAATCATTGGTGGACGCCCTGGCGGAGTTGGAGGACATGTTCCGATGCCGCCGGCATCTGGCGGTCACCGAAATGCCGCTGCATGAGCTGGCCGGCAAGAAAGTCCTGGAGATCGGTCCCGGCGGCGGCGGGCATTCGGCCCTGTTCAAACACCATGGCGCCGATGTCACGGCGGTCGACATCACCGCTGAACGTGCCGTCGGAACGCAGCTTAAATTGCAGCTTGTCCCGGAAGGAAGCGGCCGCGCCTATCAGGCGGACGCCGAAAACCTTCCCTTCAAGGATCAGGCGTTCGACATCGTTTATTCCAATGGCGTCCTGCACCATTCGGAGGACACGGACCGGTGCATTGCGGAAGTGTACCGCGTCCTTAAACCCGGTGGCACGGCCGTCATCATGTTGTACGCCCGCCGTTCCGCAACCTATTGGCTGAATATTGTTCCCCGGGCCATTATCTCCGGCG
>CAZQPC010000066.1:0-17177 GCA_964595005.1 uncultured Magnetovibrio sp. | reverse complement strand
GTTCAACGAAAACCTGTTCTGGGGCGGCGGCCACGTCCTGCAGTTCGTCAATGTGGCCCTGTTCATGGGGGCGTGGTACGTGCTCGGCGGCTTGGCGCTGGAAACCCCGTTGGTGCGGCCGAACCTGCTGAGCCTGTCGCATGTGCTGTTGTTGGGGACGGCCCTGCTGACGCCGCTGTTCTATGTCCTGTTCGATCCCTTCAGCGTCGATCAAAACGCCGCCTTCACCTGGCTGCAGTATGCCTTCGTGCCGCCGACGGTGCTGGTCGCCGGCTTCGCGGCAAAGACATTGGCCGGCCGGCCGCGGCGCTGGGACCGGCCCGAATACATTTGTCTGATCACGTCCATGGCCGTGTTTGCCCTGGGCGGATTCCTGGGCATCTTCGTCGACGGCGCCGATACCCGCACCCCGGCCCATTACCATGGCGTCATCGGCGGTATAAATTTGGCTTTCATGGGGTTGTTCTACGTCTACTTCCTGCCGCTCGTGGGCCGGCCGGTCGGCGCCGGGCGCAGCGTCAAGTTATCCATCTGGTTCTATGCTGTCGGTCAGGCCCTGCATTCCCTGGGGTTGTTCCTGGCCGGCGGCTATGGGGCGCCGCGCAAGACCAGCGGCGCCGATCTCGACCTGGAAGCGACCGGCGCCCTGATCGGCCTTTACGGCATGGGGGTGGGCGCCGTCGTCGCGGTCGTCGGCGGCGTGGTGTTCATTTGGATTGCCGCCAGCGCCCTGTTGGGCGCCGCGCGGGACAGCTAGCGCAGACCTGCCAACCATCGCCGCGTCATGCGCAACCCGGCCTATGCGACGTCGTCAAGGGGCTCGATATGGTCCCAAACGCCGTGCATGTCTTGCATGATGACCGCGCCGTCGTCATCGACGATGTCGTGGGTTATACCTTTCAGGGCCCGCGGCCGGTAATCGATCAGTTTTTCAATGCGTCTGCCGACGGACTGGTGGACCTGGGGTTTTTCGCCGCTGGGCTGATCATCGACATTGACGCGGATGTGGCGGGTATCCAGGGTCATCTCGGCGATCGGTGCGAAGCGGTCCTGCTGATGGCTTTTGCCCTTGATGTTGGGCTTGATCTGCATATCGTCGCGGTCAATGCGGTAACTGTCATCGCGGGCCACCAACTGGTCGTAATCGACCTTTTCCACGGTCAGCAGTTTGATGCCCAGGTCCTTGCGTTGGAGCCTTTTGATCATGACTTTGAGCGTGACATCGGAAAGGCCATCGAACCAGAAGCCGCCGCCGACATCGGCATGCGCCCCGGAGAACCATACCTCGGTGACCCGTTTGTCCTTGTTCATCAGGGTCGGCTGAAAGGCCAGCCGGCGCTCATCGGCGGAAACCAGGTGCAAGGCGTCCTGGATGTGGGGTGAGATGAAGTTGTCTTCGAACACCACGTCCGATTGCGGTTTTGAGGTATCGTCCAGGTTCGGGAAGCCGATGGACGCCACCGTATCGAAAACGCCCAGGAACCGGATCGGCTGGGTGCCGTCGGGAATGTCGATGTAATTGCCGATCACGGAAGCAAAGCGCCGGGCGATGGCGGCACCGCGGCTGAAGCCGAAGATGAAAATCTCGTCGCCCGCTTTATAGGTTTCGGCCAGGTCCTGGGCGGCGTTCTTGATGATCCGCCGGACATCCAGATTTTCCGGAGAAAACCCGGCGTTGAAGATTTTTTGCACCTTGTTTCCGTAGGTGCCGACACCTGAATAATAAAGGCTTTGCTGTCCCGAAACCGCGCGCAGCGTGTTGTCCAGGTTGCCGCCGAACAGGACGTGCAGTTTCAGGACGTTGGTGATTCCGTTGTCCTCCATGTCGCCAAATAGGCCGAACCATTCTTTCTCCTGTTTGGCGTCGCTGGGGTGATTGCAGGTTCCATCGAAGCAAATCATGATTTTCTTGGCCATCTCGTGTCTCCTTGTCTGAGGTTTGCGGACGGCTGCCACGTGGCACACTCTGCAAATACCAGCCGTTCCGGAGGCATCGATTATTCACCAGAAAACATAATTAATGAAAATATTTCTTGCTAAAGTCGAAATTCGACAATTGCCTGGCGCCCCGAGATTCCGCGTCAGTGCTGGCCATTGACGCTTGCTTTCCGTATAAGTTCGCCCTCAGGGCACAAAGGACCAAGCGCTTGGCGGAAGTTTTCACGGAACGCAAGCCGGAGACGGCCGAGGACACGGCCCGGGAGTATCGCTCCCGGGTGCAGGACTACGCGATCTTGCTGAAGCCCCGGGTCATGTCCTTGGTGGTGTTTACGGCGGCCTGCGGTTTAATCCTGGCGCCGGGGGCCATTGCCCTGGAGACGGCGATCATTGCGGTGATCTGTATTGCCGCCGGTGCCGGTGCGTCCGGCGCCATCAATATGTGGTACGACCAGGACATCGACCGTCTCATGCGGCGCACCCAGAACCGGCCCATACCGGCGGGCCGCATGAACCCACGCGAAGCGCTGATCTTCGGGACATTCCTGTCGGTGGGCTCGGTGCTGACCATGCATTTGTTCGTCAACTTCGCGGCCGCCGCCCTGTTGGCGATCACAATCCTCTACTATGTGTTCATCTACACCATCTGGCTGAAACGCCGCACACCGCAGAATATCGTCATCGGCGGCGCGTCGGGGGCGTTTCCGCCAATGATCGGCTGGGCCGCCGTGAGCGGCGATATCGGCATTGGTGCGGTTGCGCTGTTCGCCATTATCTTCCTGTGGACGCCGCCCCATTCGTGGGCCCTGGCCTTGTTCCGGCGCGGCGACTACGCGGCGGCCGATGTGCCGATGATGCCGGTGGTCGCCGGCGAGCACGAAACCAAAAGACAGATATTGATCTACACGGTGTTTCTCATCGCCGCGACAATGGCGCCCGTGGTCATTGGCATGTCCGGTGCCGTCTACGGGATCATCGCCGCCGGCCTGGGGGGTGAATTCTGGCGCCGCTGCTGGCGGGTCTGGAAGGATGAAGAGGCGAAGGAGAAAACGGCGAAACCGCTATTCCTGTTCTCGATCTTTTATCTGTTCATGATTTTCGTCGCGCTGCTTGCCGACCGGCTTCTGTTCGTCCCGGTGCTCCAATAGGAAAGCTCAGTGCCGCGCCTCAGTGCAGGGTCGGCCCGTTGAGCTTCCGCAAGATCGAGAAAATCCCATCCAGATGGGCCAGACGCATCTTCTTCAGGACGTCATCGCCAACCCGGTGAAGATGCACGTCCATGCCGCCCAGCCGCGCCTGTTGGGCAACCTCGACCAAGGTCGCCAATCCGGCACTGTCGATCCACGCCACATTACCCATGTCGATGTGAAGCGCTGCGCCGCCGTCGCGCAAACCGCCAAGCAGGTGACGCCGCGTCTCGGGCACGGTCCGCCGGTCCATATTGCCGCTTAAATGAACAATCGCCATGATTCGAAACCTCCACGTTGATGCTACGACAGGCAGCATCGGAGGGCAGTGACGCCGGTCACAGGACGGCCCGGGGCCTGAATCCCATCCGCCTCTAGGGCCGGGCGCCGGCTTTTGTCAGGATCGCGATCATTTCGGTGTAACCGCGCTGGCGGGCCAGGCCCAGCGGCGTGGTGCCGTTGCCGTCGGCGAGGTTGACGTCGGCGCCGGCATCGACCAGGGCCTTCAGGGTGGCCACATGGCGCGGGCCGCCGTCGCCGAGGACAATCGATTCGATCAACGCCGTCCATTGCAGATTATTGATGTGGTCCAGCGGTGCCTTACCGTCGATCAGGCCGTGTACCACTTCCGCGTGGCCCAGGTGCGCGGCGGCGATCAGGGCCGTGCCCTCGTAGGGACTGGTGATCAGCGTTGCGTCGGCACCGAGCGTAATGGCCAGCCGGATCATCGCCGGATCGTCTTCCACCGCTGAAATTGTCAGCACGTCATACTGCTGATGGTCCAACAAGTTGAGATCGCCGCCGCCACGGACCAGGGCGCGGACCGTATCCTGATTGCGCCGGTAGGCGGCGACCATCAGCGGTGTGCGGCCGTTGCCGTCCCGCGCGTTGACGTCGGCACCGGAGAGAATGAGTTTCGAAATGGCCGCCAGGTCGCCTTTCACCGCCGCCGCGTGAAGGCCCGTATAATTCTTCAGCTCGCCCAGGCTGGGCGGTGTCTGTGCGTTCGCCAATGAGGGCACGCCCAGCGTCAGGCCGAGAATTGCCAAAATGAATATTAAGCGGTGAACGTTCATGCCGGCTCCGGCGCGAGGGTGGACAATTCGGCGCGGGCCTGAGCATAGATCACCCAGGCGCCGCGCAGAAACAGCATGGCCATGCCGGCGGCAACGATCAAGTCCGGCCAGGGCGAGGCCAGCCAGGCGACCAGACCGGCGGCGCCGATCACCGCGATATTGCCGATGGCGTCATTGCGGCTGCATATCCACACCGAGCGCACGTTGGCGTCGCCGTCGCGGAACCGGTACAGCAGGCCGGCGCTGATCACGTTGGCGGCCAGGGCCAGGATCGCCACGCCGCCCATGGTCAATGGCTCCGGCATCCCCAGTACGAGTGTGCGGTAGAGCGTCGCGCCGAATACCCAAAGCCCGAAGGCGCCCAGACTCAGGGCCTTGAACAGGGCCGCCCCGGCGCGCCAGCGCAGCGATTGGCCGATCACCGCCAGGCTGATCGCGTAGGTCACGGAATCGCCCAGGAAATCAAGCGCGTCGGCCTGCAAGGCCATGGATTTGGCCAGGAACCCGGCGCCGGTCTCGACCGCAAACATGGTCGCGTTGATGCCGATGACGATCCACAACACGCGCTTGTACGCCGCCGAGGCGCCGTCGAAAGCCGGATTTTCCGTGCAACACGACGCGCTCATGGTCGTCTCATGTCGGTTGATTTCGAAGTTTCATTCCGTCATTCTAAAACCTCTAGTGACTATAGGTTCAAGCGAAATCACCATGCCCACCACCAATTTCACCATCGGCCATCTGGCCCGCGAAACCGGCACCAAGGTGCCGACCATCCGATACTACGAAAAGATCGGCCTGATGCCCGATCCCTTCCGTTCCGCCGGCAATCAACGCCTCTACGGACCCGAACATATGGACCGCCTGGCCTTCATCCGCCACTGCCGGGACCTGGGGTTCGGCCTGGAAGCGGTGCGCGAATTGCTGTCGTTGATCGATACCCCGGAGCATTCGTGTGAACGCGCCGATGCCATCGCCGCGGTTCATTTGCAGGAGGTCGAGAACCGCATTGTCAGGCTGCAGGCGCTGAAGGCGGAACTGATCCGCATGCTCGATCACCAACACGACGGCCGCGTCGCCGATTGCCGTGTCATCGAGGTGCTGGCCGATCACCGCCATTGTCTGGCGACGGAGCATCAACACGTCGACTGAACCGGCGCGAGCACCTATATGAAGGGTCCCGTCCCTCTTGAAGGCTTCCCCATGACCAACGCTGCCTATGCCGATCTCGAAACCCGCTATCGCCGCATTGCCC
The DNA here is from genome assembly GCA_964595005.1 of uncultured Magnetovibrio sp. GTDB lineage: Bacteria > Pseudomonadota > Alphaproteobacteria > Rhodospirillales > Casp-alpha2 > UBA3470. The sequence goes on along the minus strand of CAZQPC010000066.1, from coordinate 11,724 downwards.
TATTGGGGGAAACGGCGGCGGTGCTGCACTGGGATACGGCGGCGATCATGCCCGACGGGGCGGCCGCCGCCCGCGCCGAGCAATTGGCTGAAATGAAGGCTGTTGTCCACGGCCTGAGAACGGCCCCGGAAATCGGCGGCCTGATCGGCGACGCGGAAGCGGCATCGGATCAACTGGACGATTGGCAGCGCGCCAACCTGCACCAGATGTCGCGCCAATGGGTGAAGGCGACGGCGGTGCCGGAAGACCTGGTGGTCGCCCTGTCCAGGGCCTGTTCGGCCTGTGAGACCGCTTGGCGGAAGGCCCGGCCCGAGGCCGACTTCAAGGCTGTGCAGCCGTTGCTGCAAGCGGTCCTGGACCGCACCCGCGAGGTCGGCCAGGCGAAAGCCGAGGCGCTGGGGCTGTCGCTCTATGATGCTTTGCTGGACGATTATGAACCCGGTGGGCGCAGCGCCGACATCGACAAGGTGTTTGATGACTTGCGGGATTTCCTGCCGGATTTCCTCGACCAGGCCCTGGCCGCCCAGGCGGCGCGCCCGGCAACGGTCCGCCCCGAAGGGCCTTTTCCGGTCGATATTCAGAAAGCGCTGGGCGAGACATTCATGACGGCGCTGGGCTTTGACTTCAATCACGGCCGCCTGGACGTCAGCCTGCATCCCTTCTGCGGCGGCACCCCCGATGACATCAGGATCACCACGCGCTATGACGAGGCCGACTTCACGTCGAGCCTGATGGGTGTCCTGCACGAGACCGGCCATGCCATGTACGAACGCGGGCTGCCCGCCGACTGGCGGCGTCAGCCCGTCGGCAATGCCCTGGGCATGAGCATCCACGAAAGCCAATCCTTGTTGATCGAGATGCAGGTCTGCCGGTCGCGGCCGTTCATCGATTGGGCGGCACCGATCATGCGCGCAGCGTTTTCCGGAAACGGCCCGGCCTGGGACGCGGACAACCTCTATCGCCTGTACACCAAAGTGAAGCCGGACTTCATCCGCGTCGATGCCGATGAAGTCACCTATCCGGCCCATGTCGTCCTGCGCTACGGGCTCGAGCGTGCCATGTTGGATGGAGACTTGTCATTGGCCGACCTGCCGGCGGCCTGGAACGACGGCATGAAGGAACTTCTGGGCATCGTCCCGCCGTCCGACCGCGAAGGGTGTCTGCAGGACGTCCATTGGTACGACGGTGCCTGGGGGTATTTCCCGACATACACGCTTGGCGCCATGTCGGCGGCGCAATTATATGCCGCTGCCCGCGATGCCGAGCCATCCATCGAAACCGGCATCGGGACCGGCAATTTTGAGCCGCTGATGACGTGGCTGCGGACCAATGTTCACGGCAAGGGGCGGCTGTTGTCGTCGCCGGACCTCATGACCGGGGCGACGGGCCGGCCCCTGGCCGCAGAAGTATTCGAAGCGCATTTGAAAAGCCGCTATCTGGCCTAGCGAAATCCCGTCCGATATGGTGTGCGCCAGAACCCCATACTCCCGGAGAGTGACATGCCCATCCGCGCCGCCGCCGTCGGTTCACAGACCGAACGCTATCCGTTCGACGCATCGAAACGCCGCTGTCTGGCCTATGCGGCGGCACTGGGCGAGACCGGCGACGTCTATTTCGATGATGCCCGTCCGGGCGGCGTCGTCGCGCCGCCGGCCATGGTGGTGTCGCCGGAATGGCCGGCGTCACGGGATCTGCGGTTGATCCCTGAATTCGGCGTGACGCCGGCGGAACATCTGCGCGTCGTGCATGCCCAGCAAGATACCCAGTTCCACCGGGCCATCCGGCCCGGCGACCAACTGGCGGCGAAAGGCCGCCTGGTTTCCGTCGAACGCATCAAGCCCGGCGCCAAGACGGTGACGAAACTGACCCTGGAGACGGATACCGGCGTGGCCGTGGCGACCAGCTATTCCACGGCCATCTACCGGAGCGTCGAAACGGACGGGCCCGACACGGTGGCGGAAGCCGCGCCCGATTGGCCCGACGGCGGTGCGCCGGGGGCGTGGACCGAGACCATCGTTCCCATCGCCCGCAACCTGCCGCATATCTATACGGAATGCGCCGACATTTTCTCGGCGATCCATACGGAACGCGAAGTGGCGCTGGCCGCCGGCCTGCCGGACATCATCCTGCACGGCACCTGTACTTGGGCGCTGGCGTCGAAGGAGATCATCAACAGCCGCCTGGGCGGCGACCCGGCCCGCCTGCGTCGCTTCTCCGGGCGCTTTACCGGCATGGTTATCCCGGGAACCGATATCACGATCCGGCATGCTGAAGCCGACGGCATCGTTCATTACGAAGTCATTGCCGCCGACGGCTCGAAAGCTATCTCAAACGGCCGGGCATTGTTCGGCTAACATCGTTGTCCCCTCATCCCATCCTTCTCCCTTATTTGGCCATACCAAATGGTTGGTAATGGGAGAAGGAGGTGTTTGGCGCGCCGTCGGAGTTTTTCCCTCTCCCTTGGCGAGAGGGAGGGGCCCGCGTAGCGGGAGGGTATTAAGGAATCTTCGCGACCGTGTGTGCTGTCTCGCCTTATTCCGCTGCCTCATCCACCGGCGCCGACGTATCATCCCCCGTATGTTCCGGCACGATCGACCGGGCGACGCTTTCGTCCAGGCTTTCGAAGGCGTGATAGCCGATGGTCTCATAAAGCTCGGCGCGGGTCAGCATGCGGTCTTCGAAGCCGGCCGTGCCCCCGGTCTCCTTGATGAAGGCGTAAAGCTCGCGACACGCGAAGGCTTCGACCCGGGCCGATGTCGCCGGCCAGATGACGATGTCGAAACCCATCTCCTGGAATTCCGTCGAGGTGAAGTGAGGCGTGCGGCCGAACTCGGTCATGTTGGCCATCTTCGGACCCGGCAGTTCGTCGGCAAAGCGCCGGAACTCATCGGCCGACGCCAGGGCATCGGGGAACACCACATCGGCACCGGCGTCCTTGTAGGCCTTGGCGCGGGTGATGGCGGCCTCCAGTCCCTCGACCCCGGCGGCGTCGGTCCGGGCAATGATCACCAGATCACTGGCCGCTTTCTTCGCCGCCGCGATCTTCGCCGCCGCTTCATCGACGGGGACCAGCAATTTGTCGTTCAGATGCCCGCACTTCTTCGGCAATTGCTGGTCTTCGATATGGACGGCGCTGGCGCCGGCGTTCTCCAATTCGCGGACCGTGCGCATGGCGTTCAAGGCGCCGCCGTAGCCGACGTCGCCATCGACGATCAACGGCAGGTCCGTGGCCCGGCTGATCATCCGGGTCATCAGGCAAAGCTCATCGAGGCCCATGATGCCGAGGTCCGGCAGGCCCATGGACAGCGTCACCGCGGCGCCCGACACGTAGAGGCTCTCAAACCCTTGTTTTTGGGCCAGCAGGCCGGCCAGTGCATTGTGAGCGCCTGGCACCTGGAGGATTTCCGGTTTCGCCAAAAGCCCGCGCAGGCGGGCGCCGGGCGGCGTCGGGTTACGTGTTTTGCCTTCCAACCAGGTCATGGCTTTGGTCCTTCCGTGTGAAACCTTCACGCGCATCCTAACGGAAAGGCCCGAGATGATCGAGTTTCAGGCCCGGGCCGCATCGGACGCCCGCATGGTATCAATCATGCGCAAAGAAACGGCCTCGCCTAACCCCCCATAACATCGATATGGAACGCGATACTTTGAAACGCACGACGCCGTTCGGACGGGGGTTTTCCGCCATGAGGGGCGCTGATAGAGTGCTTCTCAACGCAGGGAGCGAAAAGGTGAGCGAAAGCCGACAAGCTGGGGTCCGGGCCTTTCCAACTCGGATGATTGTCGTGGCCATCGCGGCGGTGGCCGCCTTGTTGGCGATTCTCGCTTGGTCATCCTATGACGGATTACGGCAGTCCCGGGCGACCGGCGAACTGGTCCGAACCGCGCAATCCGTGCACTCCAACTTGTTGGCCCGGCAACAAAGTCTTTCATCGATCCTGATGATGCGGTCGGCAACGGGCGACATCCGGTGGTCCTATCTCTACACGCGCGTGATCGATCAATTGAGCAACTTGGGTGACGATGCCGAACCGATCTCGATGGAGTTTGCCACCGCGGTGCGGCAGATGGTCAAGGCCGGCATCGGTCTGGCGCAATTCCAGGCCAGCGTGGTCGAGCTGTTGCGCAGCAACGAACTGGCGGCTGCCAAGGCGGCGGTCGGCGGGACTGAGTTCAAAACGCTACGCGACACCTTCCAAAAAGAGTTGGAAGGTCTCGGCGGCGCGATCGAGAACCTGTCGGCCAGTGCGGATCAAGCCTTCGAGCGGCGGCTTTACTGGACCGGCGCGGGCGCCGTGCCGGTGCTGGCTTTCGCGATCATCGTCGCCGTCATCTGTTTCCGCCGACTTCGGGAATGGCGCGATGCGTTGAACGGCACCGTCCGCGAATTGCACCGCCATGAGGCCGAACTGGAAGACCGGGTCGCAGCGCGGACCAAGGCGCTCGACCACGCGGAGCAGATGATGCGTGCCGCCGTCGATAACATGCCCGGCGGCATTATGATGCTGGATAAGGACCTCAACATCGTTTTCCTCAACGAACGCTATCGGGAACTCTATGACGTCCCGGAAGAAATCATGCAACCCGGCCGGCCGATCCGCGACATCCTGGTCTACAACGTTGGCCGGGGGACCCTGGGTGCCGGCGATTCCGAGGCGATGATCGAGGCCCGCTACAAGGAGTTCGAATCCGGAACGCCGGGCAATTCGGAGCATTGCGTCGACGGAGAGCGCTGGCTCAACGTTCGCCACGAACCGAGGCCTGGCGGCGGCGTCGTGTTGGTGGCCACCGACATCACCGAACGCAAACAGGCCGATGCAAATCTGGCGCGCACGCTCACTGGGCTGAACGCGGTGCTCGATGGGATCGACTACGGCGTCCTGTTCATGGATTCCGATCTCAGAACCGTCATCAGCAACAAGGCCTTCCGCGACATTTGGGGTATCCCCGAGGATTTCCCGACCGATCGGCCAACCATGGCGGATTTCATTTACTTCAACCGCCACAATGGCATCTATGACGTCGCCGACGAGGATTTCGACGCCTTCGTCGAACAACGCTGTGCCGCCGTGAAGGCGGGCGCCATCCCGCCGACCGAAGTGGTCAGGGCCGATGGCCGCGTCCTCATCTACCAAAATGTGCCGTTGCAGGACGGTGACATGATGTTGACCTATTTCGACATCACCGAGCGCAAGCATGCGGAGGATGAAGCAGCCAGGCAGGCCGCCATCATTGCCGCGACCCTCGAGAACATGGAGCACGGGATCACCATGTTCGACGATGATCTGACGTTGGTCGCCTACAACTCGAAATTCGTCGACCTGCTTGAGTTACCAAAAGACCTCATCCACCGCGGCACGACCATGGAAGAACTCTTCCGATACAACGCGGAACGCGGTGAGTACGGCGACAATGGCTTGGAGGAGCAGATTCAATCGAGGCTGGACCTGGCCCGCAAGTTCGAACCCCACAAGTTCGAACGGACCCGGCCCGACGGCGTGATCTTGGAAGTTCGCGGCAATCCTGCCATCGGCGGTGGTTTCGTCTCCACCTACGTTGATATTACCGAAACCAAGAACGCCGCGAAGGTGATCGAGGATGCCCACGCCGTCATGCGTGACAGCATCCAGTATGCCAGCCGCATCCAACGGTCCCTGTTGCCCAACGATCACGACATGCGCGCCATGTTTGCCGACCATTTCTGTATCTGGGAGCCGCGCGACGTCGTCGGCGGCGACATGTACTGGGTGCGCGAGGACCGGCGCGGCTATTTCGTTGCGCTGTTCGATTGCACCGGGCACGGCGTACCCGGCGCCCTGATGACGACGATCACCGTCTCAGCTTTGGATGTGGCGTTCAGCGAGACCGGCGATCCGTCGCGCCTGATCACCCGGGTCAACCAGATCATAAAGAAGGCGCTTGGCCAGGACAGCGACGACGGTGAGAGTGATGACGGCCTGGAAATGGGCGTCTGCCTGGTCGAACCGGAACGCATGCGGGTCACCTATTCCGGCGCCCGCTTTGATTTGGTCTCTGCGACCGGCAGCGACATCGAGGTCTACAAGGGCGACAAGTCCGGACTGGGATACTGCCGCGTCCCTAATGACCGCCGCTTCACCAATCATTCCATCCGGTTGCGCCAGGGTCAGCGGTTCTACATGTACACGGACGGCATCATCGATCAGGTCGGCGGCAACAAGCGCCGCGCGTTCGGCCGCAAACGCCTGATGCGCGTCATCGAGGACGCCGGCCACAAACCGATGCGCAAGCAGGCCGACATCATCGCCGAGGTCTTTGACGACTACCAGGGTGCCGAAGTGCGGCGCGACGATGTCTCCATGATCGGTTTCATGCCGGTCCGATGAACACGCAGGGATAACAATGGGAGATTTGAACCATGAATGCGAAAAACACCGCCAAGGGCGGCAAAAAAATTATCGATTCCGATTATTTTGAAGCCATCGTCGAGAATGTTATCGACGGGATCGTCACGATCACCGAGCGGGGAATTGTCGAAACGGTGAACCCCTCGGTCGTCGACATGTTTGGTTATTCCGCTGAAGAAATGGTTGGCCAGAACGTCAAGATGTTGATGCCGGACCGCTATGGCAAGGAGCACGACGGATATCTCGACAATTACCTGACCACCGGCAATGCCAAGGTTATCGGCAAGGGGCGAGAAGTCGAAGCGCGACGCCGAGATGGCACCGAGTTTCCGGTCGATTTGTCGGTCAGTGAGATTTTGGTCTCTGGTGAACGAAAGTTCGTCGGTATTCTGCGTGACATTACCGACCGCGTGGAGGCAGAGGCTGTCATTGAGGCCCAGCAGCGGTCCTTGCTGGAACTCTCCACTCCGGCCATTCAACTTATGAATGGCGTCGTCCTCATGCCGCTCATCGGGGCCATCGACGGTGACCGGGCGACGCAGCTGATTACGCGGTTGCTGGAGACCGTGTCCGAATATCAGGCGAAGGTGGCCATTCTCGATGTAACGGGCGTTCCGGTCATCGACACGGATGTGGCCCGGCATGTCTTGAAGGCGGTGGCAGCGGCGAAGATGCTGGGGTCCGAGGTGATTCTCACCGGCATCAATCCGAGCGGTGCGCAAACTTTGGTGCAATTGGGCGTCGATCTTTCCCACGTCACCACCAAGGGATCCTTGCGGACGGGGGTTGAGGAAGCTTTACGTCTGCAAGGCATCAAAATGACCCGCGAACACGACGGATAGAAACCTAGATGAAAGTACCTGTCCTCCGTCATGGCAACATCCTGCTGACGTCCTTTCAGGATGACATGACCGACCGCGACGGTCTGCAGTTGCAGTCCGACCTCCTGGAAATGATCCAGGAGGTAGGTGCCGCGGGGGTGCTGATGGATGTTACCGGCCTGGACGCGGTGGATTCCTATCAAGCCAAAATGATTAGCGATACGGCGTCCATGGCGGCATTGTTGGGGAGTGAAGTGGTGTTGTCGGGTGTTCAGCCGAAGGTCGCCATGGCGCTTGTCGAGTTGGGAGATGTCATGGCCGGCGTGCGGACTGTCCTCAATGCCCAACAGGGCTTCGAGCTTCTGCAGGTGCAGGCCGTTGATGCTGACGATACGGACGATGAGGCGGACGAAACCGCAAACGATGATGACGAGCCCGCGCAGGTTATGTTGGATCAGGCCAGTCGCGGCGGGGAAGCGGATTCATTAACGTGACGAATGCCAATCAAACTGTGATTCTCATCGAGACGAATGACGATGTCTCTCGGGTCCGTCAGCAAGCGCGGACGATGATCCAACAGGGCGGTTTCAGCGAGCCCGAGGAAGTCCGCCTGATGACAATCGTCTCCGAATTGGCGCGCAATATTCTTAAATATGCGACGCGCGGCCGATGCGAAATGGAAAATTTGAGCGGCGCTGGCCGCCAGCGTGTGCGTTGTACGTTTCGTGATCAGGGACCGGGAATTTCGGATGTCGATGCAGCGCTGACAGATGGCTTCAGCACGGGCCAGACATTGGGTGTCGGATTGCCCGGCGTGAACCGGTTGGCCGATGCATTTCATCTGGACACCGGCCCGTCCGGCACGGTGATTGAGGTTGAAGTCCACGCGAAGCCGACGTTAAAGCGCGAACAAGGCATGAAGCGGGAACGGCAAGGCGGCGCGATAGATGATCCGGCCCGCGCAGGGATCACGATTCGGCCCTACAAACACGGCCGTTTCAGTGGCGACCAGGCCGGGGTTTGGGAATGGAACGGCAAGATCACGGTGTGCATGGTCGATGGACTGGGGCACGGTAAAGATGCCGAGGTGGCGGCGCGCGGCGCGGTCGAATGCTGTGCCGCGAACCTGAATTTGGATCTCATGAACTTGATGACGGCCTGCGATGACAGCTTGGCCGGCAGCCGCGGTGCCGCGGTGGCGCTAGCACGGATTGACAAGGTCAGCGGTGAAATGGGTTATGTTAGTGTCGGCAACACCCGCGGTGCCGTCGCGGGCCGGGAAATCTTTCATCTCGGCGGGGTTTATGGTGTTGTCGGAGAGGGCGTCGGCAATGCCAGACTCGATCACCATCAACTCAAGCGCCGCGACATCCTCCTATTTTGGACGGACGGCATGCCGGAGTCCTTGGGGTTGGTGGCGACCCGCCTGCGCCGGGTCAAGGACGCCCGGGCATTTGCCAATCAATTGATTGATGAACATGCCATTGACGACGACGACGCTGGTGTCGTTGTTTTGCGTTGGGACGCCTAACGCCGAACCGGCAATGGCGCGTAGACGGAGAATATTTAGTGCCCCGCATCGCGATTCTTGACGACTATCAGAACAAATCCGTGGACGCCGCCGACTGGTCGCGCATCCCCGGCGGCGACATCACCGTGTTCACGGAGTTCCTGGGCCACGACGCGAAGCGCGTCGCCGGTGCCCTGGCCGGCTTCGACATCATCGTCGCCATGCGCGAACGCACCCGCTTTCCGGCCAGTATGTTCGTCAATTTACCGAAACTGAGATTGCTGGTCACCACCGGCATGCGTAACGGCGCCATCGACATGGCCGCGGCGCGGGCCCGCGAGGTCGATGTCTGCGGCACCGACATGCTGCCCTATCCGGCGTTTGAGCACGCCTGGGCGCTGATCCTGGGGCTGGTCAAGGAGGTGCCGAAGGAAGACCGGGCGATGAAATCAGGCGGCTGGCAGGAAGGCTTCGGCGTCGGCCTGAACGGCAAGACGCTGGGCGTTATCGGGCTCGGTAAACTGGGCGCCCAGGCGGCGGCCGTGGGGCTGGCCTTCAACATGAACGTCATCGCCTGGAGCCAGAACCTGACCGCCGAGCGCTGCGCCGAGGTCGGCGTCAAACTGGCGACCAAGGAAGAACTGTTCGCGCAATCCGACGTGATCACCATCCACATGGTGTTGAGCGAACGCTCGCGCGATCTCGTCGGTGCGGAAGAACTGGCCTTGATGAAGCCGTCGGCCTATCTGGTCAACACGTCCCGCGGCCCTATCATCAACGAGGCGGCGCTGATCGACACCCTGCAAAACCGGCGCATCGCCGGCGCCGGGCTGGATGTCTTCGACGTCGAGCCGCTGCCCAAGGACCATCCCTTGCGCGGCTTCGACAACACCGTGCTGACGGGCCATACGGGCTACGTCATCGGCGAGCTGTACGACATGGTCTACAGCCAGGCCGTCGAGGACATCATTGCCTGGCTGAAGAAGTCCCCGGTCAGGCTTCTCAACGGAGAGTAAAATGGCGGATTTGATCCTCACCGAACGTCACGGCGGCATCGTCACGATCACCCTGAACGCCCCGGAAAAGCGCAACGCGCTGACGCTCAAGGCCTGGTCGTCGTTGGCTTATACCATCGCGCCCTTGAGCTTGGATGACAGTGTGCGCTGCATCATCGTCCGTGGTGCTGGCGACAAGGCCTTCGCGGCGGGCGCCGATCTTTCCGAGTTTCCGGAGGTTCGCGCCAATGCCGAGCAGGCCGCCCATTACGCCCGCACCATGGGACCGGCCCTGGATGCCTTGATGAATTGCCAGCACCCGACCATCGCCCTGATCCAAGGTGCGTGCACCGGCGGCGGCCTGGAGATCGCCAGCTGTTGCGATATCCGCATCGCCAACACGTCCGCCAAGTTCGGTGTGCCCATCAACCGCATCGGCCATCCGTTCGCCTACCCGGAACTGGAGCCGGTGATGAAGGTCATCGGCCGGGCCAATGTGCTGGACCTGCTGCTGAGCGGCCGTATCGTCGGCGTCGAGGAGGCGCTGCGCATGGGCATGGTGACGCAGGTCGTGGAAGACGCGGAGGCGACCGCATTGGCTCTCGCCCAGCGCATGGCCGCGGCCGCGCCCCTGTCGCTGCGCTACACCAAGAAATTCGTCAACCGCCTGACCAACAACCCGGCGCCCCTGAGCGCGGAAGAACTGGCGGAAAGCTACGCGCCCTGTGATTCGGAAGATTACGCCGAAGGCGTGCGCGCCTTCCTGGCCAAGGAAAACCCGGCCTTCAAGGGCCGATGATTGAGGAGAAACTGATGAACCAAGCCCAAGCCCTGCAAAAGCTGCTCGACGCCCCCGGCATCATTCCCATGCCCGGTGTTTTCGACCCCGTCTCGACGCGCCTGGCCGAACGGGCCGGCTTCAGTGCCGCCTTCATGAGCGGCTTCATGGTCGCCGCGGCGCGCATCGGCATGCCCGACACGGGGTTGATCTCGTACACGGAAATGCTCGACCAGGGGCGCAACCTCGTGGATGCCGTTTCCATTCCGGTCATCGGTGACGGCGACACGGGCTGGGGCAATGCCATCAACATCAAGCGCACGGTGAAGGGCTACGCGGCGGCGGGGTTCGCCTGCATCATGTTGGAAGACCAGCTGGCGCCGAAGCGCTGCGGGCACACAGCCGGCAAACAGGTGGTCAGCCGCGCCGAGGCCTACACCCGGTTCCGCGCCGCCGTGGATGCGCGCGAAGAAGTGCGCGCGGCGGGCGGCGATATTCTGTTGCTGGCGCGGACCGATGCGAACGCCACGGCGGGGCTCGACGAGGCCATGGAGCGGTGCCGTGAATTCCGCCGCATCGGCGTCGACATCACTTTCCTGGAAGCGCCCAAAACCGTCGATGAGATGAAACGTTACTGCGACGAGGTCGAGGGTCCGAAAATGGCCAACATGGTGGAGCAGGGCGCGACACCCTTCCTGCCGCCCGCTGAATTGGAAGCCATCGGCTACAAGGTCGCCATTTGGCCGGCCGGCCTCATGCTGGCCGCCGTCAAGGGCATGGAAACAGAACTGGCGCGCCTGGCCGGCGGCGAGGTCGGCGAGGACGGTAAGGCGACGTTCCTGGAGCTACAGGACATCGTCGGCTTCCCCGAATACTTCGACGCGGAAAAGGAATACGCCTTCGAGGCCGTGGACGAGGCGGCGGAGTAGGGTTTAAATTTCCCCTCACCCTTGCATGTTTGATTTGTGCGTCCCTTGACGACTATGGATGTGTAGGCCGGGGGGGTTATCGCGATAATCCCCCGGCCTGGCGGGCTGGGCCGTCCTCACCCTTGGCGTGGTGGCGCCGTGCGGGAGCTTGGCCGGTCCGCCATCGGCTATTGTCCTGAACAGATGATGGGGAGCAAGTCCCGCATGCAAGGCAAGGAAGTGTCCGAACGCAAGCCGATGGAGAAAGTCTACATCGGCATTGGCGTCCTTATCTACTCCCTCCCCCCTGGTGGGGGAGGGTTGGGGTG
>CAZQPC010000065.1:0-17218 GCA_964595005.1 uncultured Magnetovibrio sp. | reverse complement strand
GAACAAATACGCCGACGGCCTGACCATGGTGCCGGTCGTCACCCAGGGATCCGTGCAGAACCCGCGCCTGGTCAACAAGGGCGAGGTCGATATCGGCATCACCAACAACAATCTGGCCGTTTTCGCCAACAAGGGCGCGGCCATGTACAAGAAAAGCGGCAAGATGAAGCTGCGGGCCCTGGGGTCTTTGCATTTCAGTGTTCTGCACATGATGACGCTGGAATCATCATCCATTAACGGCATCGCCGATCTAAAAGGGAAACGCGTTGCCTTGGGGCCGGCCGGTGGGGGGACCATTGTCATGGCCAAGCAAGTCCTTGGCCTGCACGGCATGACCCTTAAAGACATCACGCCCAGTTACCTTTCCTATGGTGACGGCTTCAGCCAATTGGCCGACGGCAACGTCGATGCGGCCTTTGCGCTCAGCGGTTATCCCGCCGGCGCCGTCATGCAGGCCCGCGCCAACAAGGGGCTTAAATACATCCGCATGTCCGACGAGGTCTTGGGCAAGGCCTTGGGCAAGTACAAGAATTACAACAAGGTGGTGATGACCAAGGATATCTATAAAACGCCGGGCGAAGCGGCCATGTTGGGCGTCAACAACATGCTGGTCACCAACGCCGGCATGGACGCGGACACGGCCTACAAGATCACCAAGGCGATCTATGATCACATGGACGAATTCCGGGCCAACAACGCGCACGCCAAACAGATCGTTCCGGAACGCTCCAAGACCTTGAAAATTCCGCTGCACCCCGGTTCGGCGAAATACTTCAAGTAACCATATCGACCTAAGCTCCCTGTCGATAAGATGAAGCAAGGCCCTTTGACGATTAAAGGGCCTTGTTTCTTCGGGGGCCATGCATGCTGGACAAATTAAACAGCTATTCTGATCGGACGGTCGCGGTTCTGGCGTTCTGTCTCGGCGCGTTCCATCTGTTGAACGTGTCCGGGATCATTGCGCTGTCGACCCGCGATATCCGCATCTTTCATATGCTGATGATGCTGACCATGCTGTTCCTGTCGAAGCCGACGCTGGCGCGCTGGCGCGATCAGATGGCCGACAAGGTGTTGAGCCTGGCGCTTGCCGCCGCTGCGGTGGGCGGCAGCGTCTATCTGCTGACCCGCTGGGAAGAGATTGCCATGTCCGGCGGCGAGACCGAGCCCATGGACGCCTGGGTCGGCATTTTGATCCTGTTTCTGGTTTTGGAGGCGGCCAGGCGTGGTGTCGGCATGGTGCTGGCGCTCATTTGCCTGGTGTTCTTCACCTATCCCTTTTACTCAAGCTACCTGCCGGGTGTCCTGCATGGGCGGGGCTACAGCCTGGAACGCATGTCGGAATTCCTGACCACCACGTCGCAAGGCATCTTCGGTATTCCGCTCGGTGTCTCCGCCAGCTACATCATTCTGTTCGCCATTTACGGCGCCTTTTTGAGTGAATTCGGCGCCGGTGATTTCTTCTTCAAGCTGGCCCGGCGGCTGACCGCCGGCATGCGCGCCGCCGGCGCCAAGACGGCGGTGATCTTCTCGACGCTCTTGGGCATGATATCGGGCTCGGCGGCCGGCAACGTCGCCGTCACCGGCACCCTGACCATCCCGATGATGAAACGCGAAGGCTACAAGGCCCATCAGGCCGGGGCCATCGAAGCGGTGGTCTCCACGGGTGGTCAACTGATGCCGCCGGTGATGGGCGCGGCGGCCTTCATCATGGCGGAAATCGTCGGCACGCCCTACACCAACATCATGAAGGCGGCCATTGTGCCGGCGCTGTTGTTCTTCGCGTCGCTGCTGTTCGTCGTCCATTTGCAGGCGGCAAAAAGCCATATTGAGCCCTTGCCCCTTGATGAAGACGATGATGAATCCGTTTGGATGATCGTGCTTCGCGGCGGTCAGTTCATCGTTCCCTTCGTCACCCTGATCGCCATGATGCTGAACGGCTATTCGCCCTTCAAGGCGTCCTTCGCGTCGATCCTGGTACTGCTGGCGTGCGACGTCATTTGGAGGCGGCGCATATCGCGTGACATGTTTCTGTCGTCGGCCAGGGCCATCACCGAAGGCACGAAAAGCGTCATCCCCATCGCCGCCGCCTGTGCCGCGGCGGGGATCATCGCCGGCACGCTGGGCATCACCGGCCTGGGGTCGAAAATCTCCGGGCTGATTATTGCGGCGTCGGGCGGCATCGCCTTTTTCGCCCTGCTGTTGACCATGGTGACGGCGATCATTCTGGGCATGGGGCTGCCGACCACGGCGGCGTACCTGATCCTGGCGACGGTCGTCGCGCCGGCCTTGTCGAAGATCGGCGTGCCGCTACTGACGGCGCACATGTTCGTCTTTTTCTATGGCTGCGTGTCAACGATTACGCCGCCGGTGGCCCTGGCGTCCTATGTGGCGGCGGGCATTGCCAAGGCGGATATCAATGAAGTCGGCTGGACGGCGTTTTTTTATGGCATCACGTGCTACATCCTGCCGTTCATGTTTTTCTTCGGACCCGGCTTGTTGCTGGATGGAGAGATGGTAGGGATCATCGGCGCCATCGTCAGCGGCTTCATTGGCACGTTCTGCATCGCCAGCAGTGTCGTCGGTTACGTCAAACGGGCCACGCCCATCTGGCAGCGCGCCGTCATGGCGGCGGCCGGCATTGGCCTGTTGCATCAGGGATTGATCACGGATGGCGTTGGTTTTGGATTGATGATGGCGATGATTTTGTTGTCGCGGGCCGCGGCCGCCCGCCTGGACACGTAATGAGCAGAATTAAAGGGTAAAGACGGAGGATAATAATGGGACGACCGATCCGGCGCGTGGTCACGGGCCACGACGAAAACGGTGTCGCCAAGGTGATCATGGACGGCCCGGCGGAATGTATTCTGCAACGCCCGGCCCGGCCCGGCGTCACCTTGACCAACCTCTGGCAATTGGACACCTCGCTGGCGGTCATGGAAACCGACGAAGATACGGTCACCGGCCCGTTGATCCTGCATCCGCCGAAACACGGGTCGATCTTCCGCATTGTGCAGTTCGACCCGGAAGACGCGGAACAGCTGGCGACCTTGGACGGCAAGGAAGCCTTCGCCGACATGGGGGCTGCGGACAACGTCGTCGAGGGTGCCCGCCATCCCTTCATGCACCGCACCGACAGCGTCGATTACGCGGTCATTCTGACCGGCGAGATTTTCATGATGATGGACGAGGACGAAGTACTTCTGAAGGCCGGCGACACGGTGATCCAACAGGGCACCAACCACGCCTGGTCGAACCGCGGCACGGAACCCTGTCAGATCGCCTTTATTCTGGTCGACGCCGTCAAGACCTGAGCCGATCAGCTGGCAAGGCTATTCGATGGATGAGTTAAATCAGAACGTCGAACGCCCGTCCCACGGAAGTGCCCGCGGTGGCCGCTTTCAATTCGTCCTGCAACGCCGCCTGATCGTCATCCGTCAGGTTCTCCAGGTCATATCCGTTGAGGATTTCCTGGAGGATTTCCTCAATGGCGGACAATTCCTCATCCGTCGGCGGCGGTGGCCCGGCGAGCGGCGGTCCTCCGGGAGGCGGGCCGCCACGGGGCGGCCCAATGGGCGGTCCGCTGAGCAGTCCGCCGGGCGGCGGTTTGACGCCAAGGTTATGCAGCTCGTCCGCAACGGCGCGGCTGGGGCCGATGCCCTCGGCCTTCAGGGCGGCGCGAATCTCATGATGATCCGCCTTGCTCAGGCTTGCGACATCGTATTTGGCGACCAAATCCTTGATGAAGGTTTTTTGATCTTCGCTCAGGGCAACACCGTGCGCCGCCCCCAAATACGCGGGGTCGACGCCACCCAGTTGTGATGAAGAATCTGCCAATACATTCTCCTTTCTGAAGAACGATTTTATTTGAGATGCAATTCTGCACCCGTGTCGCAGACGATAACCGTCAACACTGTATATAAATCATAAATTGGCTGGCGGTTTCAATATACTTTTTCGGGACGCCAATCGGCTGTGGTGTCGGGCGCCTTCTGGTTGCCGATTGCGACCCTTGGCGGATCTCCGCCACTTTATGTCTCAACTTCTGCTTTATGACCAGTTTCCGGACAATCAGGCGCGCGGACCTGCGCTGCCGGAACGAACCAAATCCGTAACGAACGTCAAATATTGAAATTCACTGTGGCGGCGGGTGGCATCGGGTATGGTCTTGGCAGCCGCCTGATGACAAAATTATACACCGGCTGCTTCGACGAGGCCGGCGAGGTTGCGGTAGCCCAAAGAAGCATACTGCAACGGGTTCGACTTGGCCGGGTCTTGTTCCGCTTCGACCACCAGCCAGCCCTCGTAACCAAATTCCGCGGCGACCGCGAGCACGGCATCGAATTTCACCGCGCCGTCGCCGGGCACCGTGAATACGCCTTCGATGACCGCGTCCAGGAAGCTCGCATCGCGGGCCGTGGCGTTGGTGAGAATTTCCGGACGAACATCCTTGCAGTGAATATGCCGCACCCTGGCGGCATGGCGCCGGTAGACGTCGGCCGGATCGGCGCCGGCGAAAGTCAGGTGGCCGGTATCAATCAGCAGGCCGACGGAAGGCACCGTGTCGGCCATCAGCCGGTCGACCTCATCCGCCGTTTCGATCACGGTGCCCATGTGGTGGTGGTAGGCCATCGCCATGTTCTGGCCCTGAAGATAGTTGGCAACCTCGGTCAGGCGCTCGGTAAACGGCTGCCATTGAGCATTTTCAAGAATCGGCCGGCGGGACAGAGGCACCGCGCGATCGCCATGCACCGCGCCCGCGGTTTCGGCGAACACCATGACAGCACAGCCCAACGCCTGAAGAAGCTTCAAGTGGGGTTGCATGGCTGCAATCTCATCTTCAGCGGAACGATGCAGCAGGTTTGCGCTGTACCAACCGGAGACCAGCGCCAGATCATGGTTCTTGAGGATCGGCGCCAAGACATCCGGGTGACGCGGAAATTTGTTGCCGAGTTCAATGCCCGCGTAACCGGCCGCGCGGGCCTCGCTCAGGCAAACTTCAAGCGGTGTTTCGCCGCCCAGTTCCGGCAGGTCGTCGTTCGACCAGGCAATGGGGTTGGTGCCAATGCGCACGGTCATCGCTCAGCCGTCCACTTTTTGGTCCGCTGCCGCCGTGATGTAGGCACCGCGCGCGGTGCTGACCTGTTCGCGGTCCGAAACCTCGGGCACCACGACATCCCACCAGGCGCCGCCGTCGCCGGTGCTGATGAGGGGGTCCGTCTTCAAGGCGATGACCGTCGTTCCGTCGGCGGCGATGGCGCGGTCCAGGGCCAAGTCCAACTGGGCGATCCCGGAGACCCGCTCGGCAGCCGCGCCGAGGCTCGCGGCATG
Source organism: uncultured Magnetovibrio sp. (assembly GCA_964595005.1). Classification (GTDB taxonomy): domain Bacteria; phylum Pseudomonadota; class Alphaproteobacteria; order Rhodospirillales; family Casp-alpha2; genus UBA3470. The sequence goes on along the minus strand of CAZQPC010000065.1, from coordinate 11,890 downwards.
GGCGGCGAAATCGATCTCCACCGTCTTCGCCTTGCCGACATGATCAAACAGGTTGTTGAAGGACGCGCCGCCGGTCCCGTTCTGCAGCCGGTTGATGCAGCCGAAACCGCCGTTATCCAAAACCACAATGATCAATTTTTGCCCGAGCATGACCGAGGTCGCGATCTCGGAATTCATCATCATGTAACTGCCATCGCCGACGAGGACGAAAACCTGGCCTGCCGGCCTGGCCATGCGCACGCCGAGACCGCCGGCGATTTCATAGCCCATGCACGAATATCCATATTCCAGGTGGTAACTGCCGGGGCCCGGCGGCCGCCATAGTTTGTGCAATTCACCCGGCAGCCCGCCGGCGGCGCAAACGACCACATCTTCCACCGAGGCGCGGCGGTTGACGGCACCCAACACCTGGGCGTCCGACGGTAGGTCCGTGTTGGAAGCACCGGTGACGCTGTCAACGGTGGCGTTCCAGGCGGACATCTTTGAACGTGCGCCGCCGATCCAGGTTTCCGGCGCTGTCCATGGCCCCAGGACGGCGCTCAAAGCAGCAAGACCAAGCGCTGCGTCCGCGACCAGCGGCTGGGCCCGGTGTTTGATGCCGTCGAAGGCGCTGACGTTCAGTTGGATCAGGGTTGCCTGCGGGTTCTTGAACAATGCCCGCGAGCCCGTGGTGAAATCTTGCAACCGCGTGCCCACCGCCAGGATCACGTCGGCGCCCGCCGCCAGATCATTTGCCGGCGCCGTACCGGTAACACCGATGGCGCCGACGCTGTTCGGATGCTCCCAGGCCAGGACGCCCTTGCCGGCCTGGGTCTCGCTGACGGGGATGCCATGGGTTTCGGAAAATTCCTTCAGGGCATTGCACGCGTCGGCGTAGTGAACGCCGCCGCCGGCAACGATCAGCGGCTTTTCCGCGCCGCTGAGAATTCGTGCGGCGGTTGCCAGTTCATGGGCGTCCGGTCCCTGCCGGCGCGGGCGGTGAACGCATTCGTCGAAAAGGGAAACGGGGTAGTCATAGGCCTCGGCCTGTACGTCCTGACAAAACGCCAAGGTCACCGGGCCGCAATCGGCGGGGTCCAACAACGTCCGCAAGGCTTGCGGCAGGCTGGTGATAATCTGCTCGGGCCGGGTGATCCGGTCCCAATAACGCGACACCGGCCGGAAGCAATCATTGGCGCTGATCGTCGGATCGCCAAAGTTCTCGACTTGCTGCAAAACTGGGTCCGGGCGGCGGTTGGCGAAGACGTCACCGGGCAGCAGGAGCACCGGCAGCCGGTTGACATGGGCCAGCGCCGCCGCCGTCACCATATTGGTGGCGCCGGGACCGATGGAGGTCGTGCAGGCCATCATGCGGCGGCGACTGTGGGCTTTCGCGAAGCCGATGGCGGCGTGCGCCATGGCTTGTTCGTTATGGGCACGGTAGGTGGGCAGATCATTCTGCGCCGCGTAAAGGGCTTCACCCAGGCCGGCGACGTTGCCATGTCCGAAGATCGCCCAGACGCCGGCAAAGAGAGGCACCGGTTCGCCATCGATCTCCGTTTTTTGCCGGCTCAAAAACCGGACAACGGCCTGCGCCGCTGTTAATCGTATGGTCTTCATTGCGTTCTCAACTCTCTGGCACCAATCGGATTCCCGTCAAAGCATGAACAGTTTACCCGAAATTTCAGGCATTTGGGCAGGCGTGGATTTCCGTTAAGGTAATGCCATGAGTGAACTCGAAGGAAAAGTCATCGCCGTCACCGGCGGCACCCAGGGGATCGGTGAGGCCGCCGCCCGAGCTGCCGCCGCCAGCGGCGCCGAAGGCATCATTATTTGCGGACGCAATGTAACCCGCGGCACTAAGGTTGCCGCTGACTTGAGTGCGGATGGCACGGATTGCCGGTTCGTGGCTTGTGAATTGTCCGACCCCGATCAGTGCCGGCGGGTTATCGGTACCTGCGATGAGACCTTCGGCCGCATCGACGGCCTGGTCAACGCGGCGGGCATTACCGATCGCGGCGGCATTCTGGATATGTCCGTCGAGTTGTGGGACCGGCTTTTCGCCGTCAATGTGCGCGCACCGTTCATCCTCATGCAGGAGGCGGCCAAATTGATGAAACGCGAAGCCACGCCGGGAAGCGTCGTCAACATCATCACCATGTCGTCGCATGGTGGCCAACCGTTTTTGACCGGATATTCCTCATCCAAGGGGGCCTTGGTGACGCTAACCAAGAATGCCGCTCACGCACTCCGCGACGCGCGCATCCGGATCAATGCCCTGAACATCGGTTGGGCGGATACGCCGAACGAGCACCGGGTCCAGATCGAGGAAATGGGTGAAGATGCCGGTTGGCTCGGCCGGGCCGAGGCGGCGCAGCCCTTCGGCCAACTGATCAAGCCGCCGGAAGTCGCCGAGTTGATTGTTTTTCTTTTGAGCGCCCGGTCCGGGATCATGACCGGATCGGTCATCGACTATGACCAGATGGTCATGGGCGCCTACGATTGAGATGAATTCATGACGGATAACCCCTTACGGTTTTGCCAGTTCGGCGCCGGGCGGATCGGGCAGATCCACGCGGCTAACCTGACCCGGCATCCGGATGCCGAATTGATTTGCATCGTCGACAGGGACGCCGAAGCGGCGGAGACCCTGGCCCGGCGTCATGGCGCGATGACAACATCGGCGGAAGAAGCGCTTGCCGACGACACCATCGGTGCCGTGGTCATCGCCAGTTCGACGGATACCCACGCCGATCTCGTGGAAGCGTCGGCGCGCGCCGGAAAAGCCATCTTTTGCGAAAAGCCTATCGATCTCAGCGCCGAGCGCGTTGAGCAATGCCTGGGAGTCGTGAGCGAACATGCCGTACCGCTTCTGGTCGGATTCAACCGACGTTTCGATCCCAGTTTCGCGGCGCTCAAGGCGCGCGTTGACGCCGGCGACATCGGCAAGGTTGAAATGGTTTCCATCACCAGCCGCGACCCGGGTTTGCCGCCCCTATCATATTTGGAATCCAGCGGCGGCATGTTTCGCGACATGATGATCCATGATTTGGATATGGCGCGTTGGCTGATGGGTGAAGATCCGGTGCAGGTTTTTGCCTACGGCGGCTGCCTTGTGGACCCGGGTGTTGCTGAGGCCGGTGACGTGGATACGGCCGTGGTCGTGCTGAAGACGGCGTCCGGCAGGATGGCACAGATCAATAACAGCCGGCGCGCTGTCTATGGCTACGATCAGCGGGTCGAGGTCCTTGGTAGTCTGGGTATGGTCCAGGCCGGGAATCGGACGCCGACCTCCGTCGAGGTGGCGACGGCGCAGACGACAGAGGTCGATAACCCCTTGCATTTCTTCCTTGAACGCTACACCGACGCCTACCGGCTGGAGCTTGATGCCTTCATCCAGGCCGTCCGGTCCGGACGCGATCCGGAACCCGGCGGCGAGGACGGCAGGATCGGGCTGCGGTTGGCCGATGCGGCGTTGGAATCGCACCTTTCCGGAAAGCCCGTCGATCTATGACGCCCGACGTTGTCGTCTTCGATCTTGGCGGTGTGCTGATCGATTGGGATCCGCGCTACCTCTATCGGAAAATATTTTCCAGCGAACAGGAAGTGGAGCGGTTTTTGTCGGAAATTTGTCCCCCCGAATGGAACGTTCGTCAGGATGCCGGCCGGCCCATCGCCGAGGCGGAAGCCGAACGCATCTCATTGTTTCCCGATCAAGCCGATCTCATATGCGCTTTCTACGACCGCTGGGACGAGATGCTCAACGGCACCATCGCCGGTTCCGTGGATATCCTGCACACCCTGAAAGCGACGGGCACGCCGCTTTACCTGCTGACAAATTTTTCCGCCGAGACATTTCCGCGGGCCGAGGAGATTTTTGATTTATTCCATGTCTTCGACGATATTCTCGTTTCCGGGCGTGAGAAGATGATCAAACCGGACCCGGCTATTTTCCAACGCCTGATGGACCGCAACGGCCTTGAGGCCGACCGTTGCCTGTTCATCGACGATGCGCCGGCCAACGTCGCGGGCGCCCGGACGGCCGGGTTGCAGGCGGTGCGGTTCACAACGCCAGAACAGCTTCGGGACGACTTAACTGGGCTCGGGTTGCTTTAGCCGTTCAGAATTTTCGCAAACTCATCGGTGATACCGGGCGCCGAGGCGATGATTTCACAACCCTTTGTGAGGCCGTCCCCGGCTTCGGCATCGATGACATCGGCGCCGGCTTCGCGGAGGATGGCGACGGCGGCGTAACAATCCCAGGAATTGATATGCGGTTCGTAGTAGCCGATGGTGCGCCCGCAGGCCACGTAGGCGAGGCTGAGTGCGCCGGACCCGCCGCGCAGATACATGCCGCCGGCGACCAGCAAACGATCCAGCACGGCGAGGACATCTTCCGGTTTTGAACGGTGCGAAAAGCCGATGGAAAAGGCGTCCTGAGTCAGGTTCGGTGCCGGGTCCGGATGGATGGGATTGCCGTTCAATGTCGCTCCCAGGCTGCGGCCACCGGCAAACATTTCATCCAGATTGGGATCGAATATCACACCGAACTCGATGCGGCTATTGATGACAAAGGCAATCGAAATGGACCAATGCGGCAGCCCTTTTACAAAACACTGGGTGCCGTCAATGGGATCGACGACCCAGAGCCCCTGGCCGCTTGCCGTCTCAACGCCACCCGTTTCCTCGCCAAAGAAGGCGTCTTCGGGAAACGTTTCCGCCAGCCGGTCACGGATCAAGGTCTCCGTTTCCACATCGGCCTGGCTGACCATGTCCTGCAGGCCCTTTTTCTTGATCTTCAGGGATCCGATATCCCGGAAATATTGCATCGCCAGGCCGCCGGCTTCGCGGGCCAGTGTTTCGGCAAATTGGAAACGCTCGGCGATGTTTTCCGGCGACATGGGTATTCCTTATCGGTTGACCGGCCTCATGAGTTCCGGTTTTCTACTTCATGTCGCGAAAGAAGGAAAATCATGCGTTCTCCACCCGCGCCGCCTGACACCCTTCTGTTTGATCTGGACGGCACCATAACCGACACGGACGAGCTGCATTTCAAGGCGACCCGGCAGGCGCTCAGCGGATATGAACTGAATATCGACCGCCGGACCTACATGGACGTCGTTTATGGCGCCCCCAATGAAGCCATCGCCACGCACTTCTTTCCCGATGGCAACGCCGCCATTCGGCACGCCTACATTGAAAACAAGGAGCAGGCTTATCGCGAACTGATTACGTCGCTCGACCCAACAGCTGGATTAATGAACGTTTTCGCATGGGCCGATGAACACGCGGCGGGTTTGGCCCTGGTATCCAACGCGCCACGGGAAAACATGGAACGGGTATTGGGGGCGCTTGGCCTGCAGGAGCGCTTTGACACCATCGTTCTGGCCGAAGACCTGCCGGTGGGAAAGCCCGACCCTCTTCCCTATGTCACGGCAATGGAGAACCTCGGAACGACCCCCGATCGCGCCTTAGGCTTTGAGGATTCGGAGCCGGGTCTGCGCGCTCTGCAAGGCGCGGGCGTGTTCGCCATCGGCCTGGCGTCGGCGCTTTCGGTCGACGTGCTATCGGGTTTTGGCGCCGACCTAGCAATAACCGATTTCACGGCCCCGGCGCTCTGGGAGGTGCTTCAGCCACGCTGCGGCGAGGAGCCTCAGGCCTAGAAGAATTGTCACAGTTTTATTACACAAGTGCCGGTTTTCCTGATTTACTGTTTGCCAATAAACAAGAACCGGACTGGAAGCCAGGCAACTGGATCAACCGGCCAAACCAAAAAAGGGAGAATTGTCATGAAGAATATCAAGCTTTTGACTGCCGCGGCCCTGGGGGCCCTCGCTTTCACCGGAATTTCGCCGAACTCGGCCTCCGCCGCCGGCAAACTGACGCTCTATTGCAGCCCGCAAATTGAATGGTGCAAATTGATGGTCGAGGCCTTCGAGAAGAAGACCGGCATCAAGGTCGCCATGACCCGCAAAAGCTCGGGCGAAACTTTCGCCCAGATCAAGGCCGAGGCCCGCAACCCGAAGGGCGACGTGTGGTGGGGCGGCACCGGTGATCCGCACCTGCAAGCCGCCGAAGAAGGCCTGACAATGGAGTATACGTCGCCGTTGCTTGGCAAGCTGCATCCGTGGGCGCAAAACCAGGCGAAAGATGCCAATTACAAAACCGTCGGCATCTACGCCGGCGCGCTCGGTTTCGGCTACAACACGGAGTTGATGAAGTCGAAGAACCTGCCGATACCGAAGTGCTGGAAGGATCTGGCGAACCCCGCCTACAAGGGCGAAATTCAGGTCGCCAACCCGAATTCGTCGGGCACGTCCTATACGACGCTCGCCACCCTCGTCCAGGTGTTCGGCGAGGCGGAGGCCTTTGCCTTCTATGCGAAGATGCACAAGAACATCAACCAGTACACCAAGTCCGGATCGGCCCCCATCAAGGCCGCGGCCCGTGGTGAGACGGCCATCGGGATCACCTTCATGCACGACATGGTGACGCAGAAGGTAAAGGGCTTCCCCATTGAGATCGTCGCGCCCTGCGAGGGCACCGGTTATGAAATCGGCTCCATGAGCATCATCAAGAACGGCCGCAACCCGGAAAGCGCCAAGAAGTTCTACGACTTCGCCCTGGACGCGATGATCCAAATGCGCGCCAAGGAAGCCAAGGCCTATCAGGTGCCGTCGAACATGAGCGCCCAGCCGCCGAAGGAATCGCCGGACCTGAGCAAGCTCAAGCTCATCAGCTATGACTTCAAGAAGTACGGATCGTCGGCGGAACGCAAACGCCTGCTGTCCAAATGGGACAACGAAATCAAGACGTTGCCCCGCTAATCTTCGCGTAATCATGCGGGCATGGTAACGGCCCTTACGAAGTCGATCGACAAAGTCGCCGCGATTTGGATCGCGGTCGGCTTTATCGGTTTTTTCGTTCTGCCCTGGTACGCCATCGAAGATGGGTTCTGGTCCTTCGTCTGGTTGCTTGAGGGCTATCCCTTTGATCGTGATTTTGCGCCAGGAATCATCCAGATATTCACTGGCGGCAAACTGCAGTTGATTCCCATTGCGATTGGCCTGTTGGGGGCGCTTGCGGTTGCCGGCCGCACCAAGATGGACCGTGCTTACGGCTCCATCCTGATGGCTGTCGGTGCCGGCGGTCTGGTCTTTGTCTTCGCGCAGGGATTCGCCATCGGCATCGCCGGATGGGAGTACCAATCCCTGGAAGCCATGTTCGGTCCCGTCAGCCGGCAGTTCGGCATGGGCTATGGAGCGCTTTTCACCTGCGCCGCTTTTTTGTTTCTGCTGACCCAGGGCATCGCCAGCCGCGGCCATATCAATGGCGATGTTTTCGTCGTCGGCGCCATCGGCCTGGTCATCGCCTTGGTCACCGCCTTCGTCTTCCTGCCGGTGTCACAAATCCTTGTCAGCGCGCTTCAGGATAACGACCGCAACTACGATCTCACGCTGTTCGCCTCAAAGCTCGCCGCGTCGAAGATCTGGGGCCTGCAATGCCTGACCAGCCATTTGAGCTGCGGCGTCGCCTGGAACTCACTCATTCTGGCGACTTCCGTGGGGATCGGATCAACGGCGCTCGGCCTTGCTTTCGCGCTGGTGGCGACGCGTTCGAAAATCCGTGCCGGGCGGTCGCTGCGTATCCTGACCGTGCTGCCGATCATCACACCCCCCTTCGTCATCGGCTTGTCCATGATTCTGTTGTTCGGCCGCGCCGGCGCGGTGACGCAGTTCATGGAGTTCGCCTTCGATATTCCGGCCAGCCGCTGGATATACGGCTTCACGGGTATCTGGTTTGCGCAGATGCTGGCCTTCACTCCCATTGCCTTTCTGGTCTTGATCGGCGTCGTCGAAGGCGTCAGTCCGTCCATGGAGGAAGCGGCGCAGACACTGCGCGCCGACAGCTGGAAAACCTTCACCACCATATCGCTGCCGCTCATGCGGCCGGGACTGGCGAACGCGTTCTTGCTGGGGTTCATTGAAAGCATGGCGGATTTCGGCAATCCCTTCGTGCTTGGCGGCAACTACGATGTGCTGTCGACGGAAATATTTTTTGCCATTGTCGGCGCCCAGAACGATCAGGGGCAGGCCGCGGTTCTGGCCATCGTCTTGCTGGGGTTTACCTTGAGCGCGTTTTACGCGCAGCGCCGCTGGCTCGGCACGAAATCCTATGTCACGGTCACCGGCAAGGGCGATTCCGGCGTCCACGCGGAATTGCCGAAACGGCTGCGTTGGCCCGTCTACGGGGTCGTCATTCCCTGGACCTTCGTCATGGTGGTAATCTATTGCATGATCATGTTTGGCGGCTTCGTCGAAAGCTGGGGCCGCGACCATTCCTTCACGCTGCGCCACTATATCGAGGCCTTTGAAATTACCACCGGGCCACATGGATTGGTCTGGAACGGCGCCGCCTGGAATTCATTCTGGAATACGCTGACCATTGCCGCCATCGCCTCGCCTCTGACCGCGGCGCTGGGCCTTTTGACAGCCTATCTTCTGGTCCGCCAGCAATTCACCGGCCGTGATGCATTCGAATTCGGCACCATGATGAGCTTCGCCATCCCCGGTACCGTCATCGGCGTCAGTTATGTTATCGCCTTTAACGTGCCGCCGCTGGAATTGACGGGCACAGGTGTCATCTTAGTGCTCTGCTTCATGTTCCGGAACATGCCGGTTGGCGTGCGCAGCGGCGTCGCCGCCATGAGCCAGTTGGACAAGCATCTGGATGAGGCCTCGCTGACCCTCGGCGCCAACAGTTGGCTGACCGTGCGCAAGGTCATCCTGCCGCTTTTGCGGCCAGCCATTGTCGCTGCCCTGGTCTTCGGTTTCGTGCGCGCCATCACCGCCATCAGCGCCGTCATCTTCCTGGTCTCGGCCGAGCATCACATGGCCACGGCCTATATCATCGGCCGGGTGGAGAACGGCGATTACGGTCTCGCCATCGCCTATTCATCGGCACTGATCGTCGTCATGATGGTGGTTATCAGCCTGGTCCAGATATTCATCGGCGAGCGTCAATTGGGCCGCCGCCATCAGCAGAAGTCAGAAACCGAGACCTTAACGGAAGGCTCCGCCGCATGACCATCAAAGCCAACGCCGCCTCCGTCACCTTCGAGAACGTGGTCAAGAAATACGGCGCCGTGACCGCCGTCAACGACGTCTCCGTCATTGTCGAGCCGGGCACTCTGGTGACCTTGCTGGGGCCGAGCGGCTGCGGCAAGACGACCATGTTGCGCCTCGTCGCCGGGTTGGAAATGGCGACATCGGGGCGCATCGTAATCGGCGAGCATGATGTCACCCGCCTGCCGGCGACGGACCGCGATGTCAGCATGGTATTCCAGTCCTACGCGCTGTTCCCGCACATGTCGGTTATTGAAAACGTCGCCTACGGGTTGACCGTCAGCGGGGTCGGCAAGGAGGAGACGCGGTCCCGGGCCGAGGATGGTCTTGATCTGGTCGGCTTGAAGGGTTTGGGTGCGCGCCTACCCAGCGAACTTTCCGGCGGCCAGCAACAACGGGTGGCCGTGGCCAGGGCCTTGGTGCTTGAGCCCCAGGTCCTGCTTTTCGACGAACCACTTTCCAATCTCGACGCCAAGCTGCGCCGCCGGGTACGCGAGGAAATCCGCGATATTCAGAAATCATTGGGACTGACCTCCATTTACGTCACCCACGATCAGGAAGAAGCCCTGGCTGTCTCCGACCGGATCATCGTCATGAACGAGGCGGTGATTGCCCAGGAAGGAACACCGAGCGAGCTCTATGAAAGTCCTGCCGATCTATTCGTCGCCGATTTCATCGGTGACGCCAATGTTGTCGAGGCTAAAATTACGGCGATCAACGGACGTATGGCGACGGTCCTGTTCGGGACCTCGACTATTGAATTGCCGCATCGCGATCTGTCCGTTGGCGACATTCATCTGGCCATTCGGCCGGAGGCCATATTGCTTTCCGAGGGGCGTGCCGCGGGCGGAGTCAAAGGCCAGGTTCTAAAAGCGGCTTACCTCGGCGATCATATGGAATATGCCGTTGCGACGGATCTGGGCGAGCTCTTCGTCGTCAGCCCGGACGTCGGCGCACCCATCGCCACCGGTGCGTCCATTGGCATCACCTTATCCAGTCACGGCGTCATCCCGATCGGTAAATCCTAACCACGGTATCAATGCTCCATGGCAAATGGATTGTGTCGGCGAGAAGTCATTGTCGATCCATGCGGCGGATGCGCGTCCATTTCCGCCTGCGGCCTAATCGACAAGGGCGACGTCAATAACGGCGCCGGGCGGATCGGTGCAGATTGCTGCCGTCAGGCGGTGAGGGGTCGTTTTATGGGTAGCGGAGAACCGGCGTCACGAATCCGCTAGATAACCAAGAAAATTGGCGGAGAGGGAGGGATTCGAACCCCCGGAACCTTGCGGTTCAACGGTTTTCAAGACCGCCGCATTCGACCACTCTGCCACCTCTCCGCACGTTGAAAAACAAGCGTTTTTCGATTTTTGGCCGCAACTCTTTTGGAGTTGACCACCTAAGAGACCACCTAAGTGGCCAATTAAGTGTTTTGGGAGCCGCTATTTAGCGCAGCACGAAAGGCCTTGTCCACTCCATTGGCAGCCTCCTCCTGCATTCCAGGCAAAACTTGCGAATATAGGTCCATCGTGATGCCGATACTGGAATGGCCTAGACGCTCGGATGCCACCTTCATGTGAGTCCCGTTCGTTAGAAGTTGGGTCGCATGGGAGTGCCGGAGTGCATGGAAAGTGATCCGTGGCAGGCCCGCCTTGGTGACTGCGATGGGGAACTGTTGGCTTAATTTGTTGGGGTCCAACGATTCGCCATCGTAGCTACAACATACCAATGTGTCCGCCGTCTGCCGAATGCCCATCTTTAAAAGTGACTCCGCCTGCGCCCGTTTATGATCTCTGAGTTCTTCCGTGAGATACGAAGGCATAGCAACGCGACGCGGCTTCTTGTTCTTTGTTTCCTTGAAACGCAGGCCCTTCTTGGTCTGCTCCAGGCTTTGGATAACCATCATATTCCGACTATCGAAATCCAGATGCTCCCAACGTAACGCAAGCACCTCACCCCGTCGCAGGCCATTCATAACGGCGATCAATGTCGGAATATAAAACGATGATCCACGTAAGGCTTCTAACAAGGCAACGGTCTGGTCGGCATCCAATACATTGAGTGGTGTCTTGATGACATTCGGTGTTTCAACCGCATCGACGGGATTTCCAACTATCAACTGCCATCTGACTGCTTGCCCCATTGCTTGCTTCAAGAGCCGATGACAGTGTTTGACGGACTGAGCGGACAGGCCGCCCTTGCCATCAATCCGCCCCTCCTTGAGAAGTTTTGACCAAGCGCCGTCGATGTGAATCGGTCGCAACTGATCTAGCTTGTTTTCGCCTAGCACGGGCAGAATGTTGTTGGTGACGATCTGCTCATATCGCTCATACGTTTTGGGCGAGACTTTCGGTGGCCGCATGTGGCTGATCCAACGCTCAAGGAATGCCGCCACAGTGATCTTCGACGGCTCGACGAAGGCACCTGTATCAACATCACGCAAATATTTCCGCAACTCCTTTTCAGCATCGCGGCGGGTGCCATTAACCGTCGCATACTTGGTGCGGCGCTTTCCCGTCACGGGATCAACGCCGAGGTCATACTTGAGTTCGTATGATCCGTGGCGCTTCTGACGGATGCTGCCAGTTCCTCTTTGCCGTCTAGTCATTGGACTTGTCCTTCCTTTCCTTTGCCCTAAGTCTCGTTAACGCTTTTTTGCACTTAGGCGCTCCACAAGTTTCCTTTCTGACGGTCCCGACCCCAGACCCAGAAAACACCCCTCTCCCAGAGGCAACCATGAAACGTTTATCGCATCTTGGGTTGCCGCAATTGCGCCAAGAAATTCC
>CAZQPC010000064.1:0-17488 GCA_964595005.1 uncultured Magnetovibrio sp. | reverse complement strand
CTCCGGCACCCCGTTGACCGCAGTGTAGCGGGTCATGCCGGCATCCAGGGCCTTATTGGCGGCCTCGATAGTGTGTGCAGGTGTCTCGAAATCCGGTTCTCCGGCTCTCAGGCCGATGACGTCTTCGCCGGCGGCTTCCAGGTCTCGGGCCTGCTGGCTGACGGCGATGGTGGGTGAGGGTTTGATGGCGCTCAGGCGCTCGGCGACGAATCCCATTGGCTCAGTTCCGTTTCTCTGGTGTATCGAAAATCGTGCCCCAACAAACGTCTCCGCCCGGGAGCAATCGGGCGCAGACTACGCCCGCCTATGGACCGAGACAACGCCCAATCGGGGTCGAAAATCATATCGCCTTCACATGGTCACAATGTCGCCGAAATTGCGCCGAAACAGATTGCTCTGCTGGTTAGAGCGCGCAAGGAGGCTGCCATGCATCGAAACCGTCCATCCATCTTCCGGCACTTCAATATTTCAGTCTTTCTCATCTCGTTATCCTGGGCGGGTCAGGCCACCGCGGCGGCGCCAAACCCAACGTTCCCCGCGTCCGTCACCGATCTGGGTGGCCTTTATCTGCCCGCCGATGAGCCCGGCCGGGTGCGGGCGGCGCCTCTGGTGGGAACGGAAATCGATGTTTCCATCAGTGGCATTGTTGTTCGTACGCGGGTTCGTCAGGTTTTTCGAAATCCCGACCAGGTCTGGACGGAGGCCATCTACACCTACCCCTTGCCACCGGATACCGCGGTCGACCGCTTGCGCATGACAGTTGGTACGCGGGTGGTCGAGGGCCGTATCGAGGAAAAAGCAAAAGCGCGCCATCTATACACCCAGGCAAAACAGACGGGCCGCCGTGCCAGCCTGGTGGAACAGCACAGGCCCAATATATTCACCACCAACGTCGCCAACCTGGGCCCCGGGGAAAGCGTCATCGTGGAAATCGCGTTTCAGGAAATGCTGTCCTATCGCGATGGCGGGTTCCAGTGGCGCATGCCGTTGGTCGTTGGGCCGCGCTACATTCCCGGTCAGCCCATTGAAGACGGTTTTCGGCCGACCGGATGGGCACGGCCGTCCGCCCAGGTTCCCGATGCACCGGTGATTACGCCGCCGGTCCGTGCCGCCGATGCTGGATTGGCAAACCCGGTCACCATGCGCATTGATCTGGAGGCCGGCTTTCCGGTGACTGGCCTGGCCAGCCCAACGCACGCCATACGGACCGAAGCCAAAACCGGCGGCGTCACCGGTATTTCCTTGGATGGCGATGCCGTGCCCGCAAACAAGGATTTCATTCTGACGTGGCGGCCAAAACCCGGTTTGGCGCCGCGTGCCGGGCTGTTCAAGCAATCCTGGAACGGCCAGTCCTATGCCTTGTTGATGGTTGTGCCGCCGGTTGGCGGGGCGTTCGCGGGTGAGCCGTCAACGGCCCGTCCGCCGAGGGAGGTTGTCTTCGTCATCGATACATCGGGGTCCATGTCTGGTGCCTCCATGGAGCAGGCGCGTGCCGCCTTGCACATGGCCCTGAACCGATTGACACCTCGGGACCGCTTTCAGATCATCCGGTTTGCCGACAGCCACCAAACCTTCCAACCGGGCGCGGTCAGCGCGTCGCCGGCAAATCTGGCCCGCGCTGGCGCTTTCGTTAACCGCCTGGCGGCGGACGGCGGTACGGAAATCGTCGGCGCCGTGCGGGCCGCGCTTGGCGATCAATCGAGGACCGGGCCCTTGCGTCAGGTGGTGTTGATAACGGATGGGGCGGTTGGCAACGAAGCCGAGTTGTTGAAAATTATCGACGGACACCTCGGCCGCTCACGCCTGTTCACCGTCGCCATCGGGACGGCACCCAACGGATACCTGATGACCCGCGCCGCTCAAGCCGGCCGCGGCACCTTCACCTTCATACCAACCTCCGATGAGGTGTCGTTGCGTATGGCCGCACTTTTCAACCGTCTTGAGCGGCCGGCGCTGACCGATATCGCGCTGCATTGGCCGAAGGGTGAACGCGCCGTGACGGTTCCGGATCCGATCCCCGATCTCTACATGGGGGAACCGGTGATTGTCCTTGCCCGGTTGGATGGCGGGGCGCAATCCGTGCGGATTACAGGGCGGCTTGGTGACGCTCTTTGGGAAACCACCGCCAATCTTTCGGGCGGCCGAAACCATTCGGGGATCGCGGCCCTTTGGGGGCGCGCCCGCATTCGGCAAATGATGGATGATCTGCGCCGCGCGGAAGACCGAGACCAGGTCCGCGCGGCAATCGTTTCAACGGCGCTGAGCCACCAATTGGTCAGCAAGTACACCAGCTTGATCGCCATCGATCAGACCCCGGCGCGGCCCGCCGACCAGCCGTTGAGCCAGGTCCCTGTGGCGACCAATATGCCGGAGGACTGGAGCCGCGAGGCCGTGTTCGGGCCTAAGTCGGCTGCGCCCCCGGTGCGGCAATTTGATCGATCATCGCCGGAATTCCGGAAAATCCGGGCCCGGGCCCGCGGCACCAGCGCCGTTCCGCAAACCGCCACGTGGGCACCGTTCGAACAGATTGGCGGGGTCTTCATGGTGTTGTTCGGTTTGATACTGGCGTGGTTCCTGCGCCGCCGGCGATGGACCTGACCCGCCGCCGCATGGGACTCTTAACGGTGGCGTTATTGTTGGCCGCCGGTCTCGGTCTGGTGGGCCATGGTTTTTACATCCCTGTCAAGGCGTGGCTTGCGCAGCGGCTTCTTGAGAGGTCCTGGACGGCGGCCCAGGCGGGACAAAAGGTCAGGCCGTGGCCCTGGGCGGATACCCGGGCCGTGGCTCGGTTGTTGGTACCACGTCTTCAACGCAGCCAAATCCTGTTGGCCGGCGCGCACGGCCGGTCGCTGGCGTTCGGTCCCGGCCACGTCGACGGCACCACGTTGCCCGGTCGTGTCGGCCACAGCATCATTTCCGCCCATCGCGACACCCATTTCGCCTTTTTAAGGAATCTCAGGGTGGGGGATCTGATCGTTACGGAGACCCCGGCGGGCCGGCATCGGGCTTTCCGGGTTGTCGATCTTAGGGTTATGGACACGCGCCGCGACGAACTGGTGCATGAGCCCGACGCGGATCGCTTGACCTTGGTGACCTGCTATCCCTTCGAAGCGCTGCGGGCCGGCGGACCGTTGCGCTACTTGGTCACCGCAGAGCCCGTGCCAACGGTTTTCAGAAAATCCAACAATGGCTCCCTGACCAGGGCCGCATACCAAGCCGAACCGGCCGCATTGAAATGACCATCCGAGAGCCGCAGAGTTGACTGGCGGTCCCGCCACGCCTGGTCATGGTCAATTTTGGAAACCACGTCGATGAAATCGATACCTTCCATTTGCGAAGCCAACCCGCGCAGCATGGCGCGGCCTTTCTCAAGCAGGCGAATTTCGGCTGTCGGCTTCTTTGGCGGGAACATTTCAGATGGTGCCGGTACCCATATGAGCAACATCGGCACTCCGGCGGCGTGGGCAATGTGGGCAATCCGTTGAACGTGGAGTTCTGACAAATAGACCAGTCTGTTCAGAGCTTCCCTTGTCTGGGATTCCCGCGGTAACTTCAGGGTGAAGGCCGGTTCTGCGATTTTCGGTTTCGCCGGCAAAGGCACGGTCGAAACTTTCGGGCGAACGAGATAGCGTTTCCAGTTGAGGATTTTCTTCAACTGATCCTTGACAAGAACAAACAGATGTGATCGGCGGTTCAACCAGCCATAGGGCGTGTAGGTGATCAAGAACCGTTTCCATGGCGCGAACGGTTTGACATCCACCAACCGGGCCTCTCCAGTTTCCGAGAAGGTCAGTTTGGTTACCTGGTAATCGATATCTTCGATGGCGTTGTCGAGCAAATCGTTGTTATTGAAGAAATAGACGATGGCCGCCGGTTCAATGGCCGGGATATGGCGTGCCATCAGTTTTTTCACGTGGCCCGTCCCGTAACCGCCAACGGCGGCGTTCAACAGTTGCAGGCGAGGATTGGCCGTCTCCGCGATGGTTTTCAGTGCCCGGAAATAAGTGTCCTGGATGTCCAGGCCCCAGCCGAAGGTGAACGAATCACCATAAACCATTACCCGCAGACGGTCAGGCGACGTGCTGACTTCTTCGTCCATGCGGAAGCCCATGGCATTCGTTCGGACCTCGTAAGGGCCTTCAAACGAGTAGGGGTCCGTATAGTGTACGGAGGGTGCCATATAGGTTCCCAGTTCCGGGTCCGGAATATTGTACCCGCGAACCAGGGCCTGCGGCGCCAGGGCCCGCACGCCCCATTCCATGATCAACAGCCCGGCAACAAGAAACGCCAGAAACAGCAGCAGATTGTGTATGATTCGCCGGAACATCCCATGTATATGGCATGCCGTGGATGTCGGCTCAATCGGTCTCGGGGCGTCAGTCCGCCGTGGCTGGTGCCATGCCTTTTTCGGTCAGTTCCTTGAGCGCTTTTTCGGTCTTCTCCAGTTTCTCCAATCCCATGCCGCGCAATACATTGTCGGCCTTGGTGAATTGGATGTTCGTGTAGCCGACGATCTCAATGCGGTTGCCCCAGGGATCACGGAAATCAAGGAACGGTCCGGGTAGAATATCGACCTCCATCTCCTCCAGCCGCCTGCGGACAACTTCGCGGTCGTCAACGACCAGGCCGAAATGGCGGCCGTCGTCGGCGGCTTGCGAACGGCCTTTTTGCAGCGCCAAAAATTGGTCGCCCAAGTCAATGAAGGCCTGAGTATCGGAGCGGCTGCGCATTTCAAAATCCAAGAAACCGCCAAAAAATTCCAGCGCCTCGTCCAGGTCGCCGACCTCAAGGGCCACATGATTGAACCCGATGGCGCGGGCTTTTTCGGTCTCGCTCACAATCGATTCTCCTGCCTAAAAAACTGCCTTGGGGATCATATGGGCACTTATCGACGACATGACAAATGTAAGACTCGCCAAACCCCCATGACGCGCCCTATATATCGACCATGGAGACAGCCAACGCGCCTGAAAACCGGAGCCTGTTCGTGCCGGCGAAACGCCCGCCCGTGGAGGACGGACGGCGATTTGAGCTGGTCAGTGAGTTCTCGCCGGCCGGCGATCAGCCGCAAGCCATCGAGCAGCTGACCCGCGCCATCAAAGGCGGTGAAAACGACCAGGTACTGTTGGGAGTCACGGGGTCAGGCAAGACCTTCACCATGGCGCACGTGATCCAGAACATCCAACGCCCGGCCCTTGTTTTGGCGCCGAACAAGACATTGGCGGCGCAGCTTTACGGGGAGATGAAAGAGTTTTTCCCTGAAAATTCTGTTGAATATTTCGTCTCCTACTATGATTACTACCAGCCGGAAGCCTATGTGCCGCGCTCCGATACTTACATCGAAAAAGACGCGTCCGTGAACGAACAGATCGACCGCATGCGCCATTCCGCGACTCGCGCCCTGATGGAACGCTCAGATGTCATCATCGTCGCTTCGGTCAGTTGTATCTACGGAATCGGCGCCGTCGAAACCTATTCGGAAATGATCGTTCGCCTGAGGCGCGGAGACAGCGTCGATGAGCGCGAACTGAAGCAGAAACTGGTGGCCCTTCAATATCAGCGCAACGACCAGAATTTCTACCGCGGCGCCTTTCGGGTGCGCGGTGATGTGGTGGAGATTTATCCTTCCCACATGGAAGACCGGGCCTGGCGGTTGAGCTTTTTCGGCGATGAATTGGAAAACATCTGGGAAATCGATCCCCTGACCGGGGAAAAGGTGGCGGACCTGGAAGAGATCACCCTCTATCCCAATTCCCACTATGTAACCCCGCGCCCGACCCTGCTGCAGGCGATCCCGGGTATCCGGGCCGAATTGAAGGTCCGGATCAGGGATTTGGAGGCCGAAGGCAAGTTGCTGGAGGCGCAACGGGTGCACGAACGCACCACCTTCGATCTGGAAATGCTGGAAACCACGGGCCATTGTGCCGGCATCGAAAACTATTCCCGATATTTGACGGGCCGCGCACCCGGCGAGCCGCCGCCGACCCTGTTTGAATATCTGCCGGATAACGCCATGCTGATGGTTGATGAAAGCCACGTCACCGTGCCGCAGATCGGCGGCATGTTCCGCGGCGACTTCAACCGCAAGACGACACTTGCCGAATACGGTTTCCGCCTGCCCAGTTGCGTCGATAACCGGCCGCTGAAGTTCGAGGAATGGGACGCCATGCGGCCCGATACGGTTTACGTGTCGGCGACACCGGGGCCGTGGGAAATGGAACGCACGGGCGGTGTTTTCGTTGAACAGGTGGTGCGGCCGACGGGGCTGATCGATCCCTTGTGCATTATCCGTCCGGTGGAAACCCAGGTCGATGATCTGTTGGGCGAAGTCCGCGCGGTTGCCGCCGAGGGTATGCGTACATTGGTGACGACGCTGACCAAACGCATGGCCGAAGATTTGACCGAATACCTGCATGAGCACGGCGTGCGGGTGCGCTACATGCATTCCGACATCGAAACCCTGGAACGCATTGAGATTATCCGCGATCTTCGCCTCGGCGCCTTTGACGTGCTGGTCGGCATCAACCTGCTGCGTGAAGGCCTGGACATCCCCGAATGCGGCCTGGTGGCGATCTTGGACGCCGACAAGGAGGGCTTCTTGAGATCGAAGACCAGCTTGGTCCAGACCATCGGCCGAGCGGCGCGGAATATTGACGGTCGCGTTATCCTCTATGCGGACAAGATGACAGCCAGCCTGGATTACGCCATCGGTGAAACCAATCGCCGCCGCGAGAAACAGCAGGCCTATAACATCGCCAACGGGATTACGCCGCAGAGTGTCAAAAAAGGCATCACCGACGTCATCGAAAGCGTCTACGAAAGCGATTATGTGACCGTCGATACGGGCGTTGCCGGCGAAACGGAACTGGTTGGCCACAATATTCAGGCCGTAATCGGCAACTTGAGCGATCGCATGAAGGCCGCCGCCGCCGACCTGGAATTTGAGGAAGCGGCCCGCCTGCGCGACGAAATCCGCCGCCTGGAGGCGACCGAACTGGGCTTGACCAAACCCGGTGTGTCGAAAAAGGCGAAGTGGGAACCGAAAGGCAAAATAAAGAAGAAAAAGCGCGGCCATTAATTCCGGCCTGTCCGGCGCGTCATCGGCGACGGTTTCATCAAAATTAGTTCATATTACGTTCGCCATTTCATTTCGCCTGACGTTGTGACGGCGGTCACATAGGTTTACGGACCGACACTCTATAAACGCAATCCGAATCAAAGACATATGTTTGGCAGGAGATATGTCAGAGGTGGATGATGGGACTATCGTCGTGAGTGAAGCAGTACCGATACAAGGACTGGTCGACCAACTGCGCGGTGTCGAACGGACGTTCGTGCCGGATCGCGCCAGCCGTTTCGAAGGCATGCCATCGCGCTTCAAGGTTCTCCCGGAAAGCCGGTCGCTTAAAAATGTTGTGGAGACAGTGCGCGTGATGACGGGCGTGGTCGCCGGCGGTTTCGATCCCGGAAACGCGGTGTTTTGGAAGTTCCGGTCCGGTGACTACCTGTTGCCGACGGCGTGGATCCAAGCCGCCAATGCGCCGGCGTTGCATATTCTGATGCTGACAACGTCGGCGGAAGACGCGTTGAATGTAAGCCATGAAAGTGGCGCCGAGTATTTCAACATGGAGGCCGGGCGGATTGTCAGCGTCCGGCAATCATGCCGCTTTTGGCTTGGCCCCATCAGTGCCGACGGCCTGCATCTGGCGATCTCTGGTTTGGCCACGGACGAAACCGGTGGCGCGCGCGTATGAAGATCACCCGCAACAAGATCGCCAACGCGGAACAGATTGTCGCGCTCGCGGAATCCTATGCCTCGTTGTTTATGGACTATCCCGAAAATGCGCCCAGCCGCATGTTCAATCCCTACCGCGATACCTATGACCAACAGGACGACCGATATCATGTGCTTCGGATGGGCTACAATATGCCGGGCGACCTGGAAAAATTGATCGTCGAGTCCCTGGGTCTTTCCGAGAAAGACACCCAAAACGATATTCGTATCAATCGCTATGACCCCGGCGATTACATCCAGCCCCGGCGTGACGAACGGCGCAAAGGCATTATCGTTCTGACCTCTTCCGCCTACGATGGGATCACAGTGGGCGACGGCGCGGGACGGTTCAAACGCTTCGCCGATGCCGCCGGCACATATATTGTGACCGAACGGGAAACTTGGCATTGGGTCGACCCGGTTCGCGACGGTGTTCGGTTTACCATCGTCAGCGATCCGCCGATCCGTGGCCGCGCGCCGGTGAAAGATGCTGACCGCCGCCAGAAACCGCGCGCCGGCACCGATCGACGGGCTGCCGATCGGCCCCATACGACGGCCATCGTCGCTCGCGGCGCAACGGCCGTCGTCTATGAAACCGATGATCCGGACGTCGTGCTCAAAACCTGTTGGCGAACCAAACCTTATGATTCATTTCTCGGTGTCGTGGACAAAATACCGTCGCCGCATTTGCCGGTCATTCGTCGGGTGTCGAATAATCCGGACGGACGGCAATGGGTGGAAATGGAGCGCTTGTGGCCCATCGGCGACGATGATTCCCTATGGCCCGTGGTCAATGCGTTCGCCGCCTATTGTCATGCTGTCGCCGACCGCCGACCGATTGACGTGCCGAAATATCTCTCCGAAGAACTCGCGACATTGGCTCAAACCCTCGGCCAGTCGGCGCGCCGATACCATCTTTCATTGGATCTGTCCTTCGCCAATTTCATGGTCCGGCCGCAGACCGAGGAAATCGTCATCGTCGACCCGTTCTGGTAAGTTTTCGGTTGCCCATTGCGGCAATTTAAAATCACCCGGAAACCTTTCAGCCCTGGCGATTTTTGGCACGCCGTGCGATTTCGTCGTTGGTCATGGAATTGGCGCAATCGCCAGCCATGTAGCGAGCTGTATTGTCCATATCGTGATGGGTGTCTCCCCGGGCCGTGCCCTTCACCAAAATAACCTTGTGGCCGAGCCGCCCGACCGCTTTCGCATAGCTGGTAGATGACCCGGCGCCGACAATTTGATCGGCCGGGTCATAGAGGATGAACAGTCGCCGTTTTGCGTCTTGCTGCAGTCTTGCGATGTGATCGTAGGGATCATATTTGGTCCCGATGAAGGCCTGGAAATCTGGGTAAAATGCATATTTCTGGTAGGCGTCCTGCATGGACATGGCGCCAGCGGCCATCACCGCGCACTTCACGTCGCGCCGGTACTCCAGGGCTTGGGCGACGACGTTGGCGCCGCCGGAATGACCGGCCAGATGCAAGGTCGAGATACCGTGGCGCTTGGAAATGGCATCGAGGGCTGCGTTGACGATTCGGCCTTCGCGGCCATCCCGGTAGCGCCGGTCGGGGTGAAATCCCGTTGAGCCGAAAGTGCCGGGACGGGAAAACCAAATGTAATCCAGGTCCAGGGCCCGGCCCCATTTGCCCGATGTCTCCGCTAAGTGCTCGGCTTTCAAAACCGAATATGCTTTCTCGGCGCCCGTGTAACTGAGGTCGCCGTGAAAAAACACCACGGCCTGTTTGACGTGATCGGCATTGGCAGCGAAGGAGGGGAAATAGCGCAGGCAAAAACCATCACCATCGACCGTCACCCAAACCGTAAACTCGCCCTTGGCGCAGGTTTTTTCGACGGTCGTGACACCCGTGTGGTAATGAGAGGTGTCAAAAGTCTTGGCGTTCGGATCAAAAGTCGCCGTCGTTTGGCAACCGGCCAAAATGATCGCCATCAGAAAAAACGATAATTGTGCCCCCCACCCGGTGTTACCGTGCCCGGATTGCCGGTCAGTTCTGCACATAAACCGCCCCCTGCCTACAGTCGAATTCAACCAAATATTACGATTTGCAAGAAAGTTCGCAAGTGCAGGCCTTGGCGGCTGTTGGCAAATATGTGGCCGTCGACCTGCATATCGCCGTCGCGATTTTCCCTCCGGACGGCAGCTTGAATCTCTCACAAGCAGGGACTTGGCAGGACATAAATGCGTTTCGAGCCGAGTCCCATGCGGGTCTCGTTATTGGGTCATTAAGGATAATTCCTGAGAAACCGAAAATGCCCGAATGGCGGGTCATTTTCCGACCTTAAAGGCATCAAAATTCTTGCATTTCCCTGGCCCATCGCGCCTAACTAGCCCCCTTCTGAAGGATCGAAGTCATGAGCAAACTGAACACCTATCGGGGCGGTGCCGATGAGGACGGGCACTTCGGCATTTACGGCGGGCGCTACGTCGCTGAAACCCTCATGCCGCTTATTCTGTCGGTCGAGGAAGCCTGGAACACGGCCCGTGCAGATGACGATTTCTGGGCCGAATTTCACCGTCTCATGAAGCATTACGTGGGGCGGCCCAGCCCGCTGTATCTGGCGGAACGGCTGACTGAGCACCTCGGTGGCGCGAAGATCTATTTCAAGCGTGATGAGCTGAACCACACGGGTGCCCACAAGATCAACAATACCATCGGGCAAATTCTGTTGGCGCGCCGCATGGGCAAACGCCGCATCATCGCCGAGACGGGCGCCGGCCAGCACGGCGTTGCCACGGCCACGGTCTGCGCCCTGTTCGGCCTGCCGTGTATCGTCTACATGGGCGAGACGGATGTTGAGCGCCAGGCGCCGAACGTTTTCCGCATGAAGCTGTTGGGCGCCGAAGTCCGGCCGGTGACATCGGGGACGGGTACCTTGAAAGACGCCATGAACGAAGCGCTCCGCGATTGGGTCTCCAACGTCGAAGACACCTTCTACATCATCGGCACGGCGGCGGGCCCGCACCCCTATCCCAGCATGGTCCGCGATTTCCAATGCATCATCGGCAACGAGGTCCGGGTTCAGTTGGATGAAGCGGAGGGCCGGCTGCCGGATTCCGTCGTCGCCTGCCTGGGCGGCGGTTCCAATGCCATCGGCCTGTTTCATCCGTTCCTGGACGACGAAGGCGTGCGCATCATCGGCGTCGAAGCGGCAGGCCACGGTGTCGAGACGGGTCAACACTGTGCGTCCCTGACCGGCGGCCGCCCCGGCGTTCTGCATGGCAACCGCACCTACCTGTTGCAAACCGAGGAGGGTCAGATCTTGGACGGCCACTCGATCTCCGCAGGTCTCGATTATCCGGGCATCGGGCCGGAACATTCCTGGCTCAAGGATTCGGGCCGGGCTGAATACGTATCCGTAACAGACGACGAAGCGCTGGAAGCATTTCAGTTGTGCACCCGCATGGAAGGCATCATCCCCGCGTTGGAGCCCAGTCATGCCCTGGCCCACGTCGCAAAGATCGCCGGCAGTCTGCCAAAGGACCACCTGATGGTCATGAACATGTGCGGGCGCGGAGACAAGGATATCTTCACGGTGGCCAAGCACCTGGGCGTGGGAGTCACCGAGGAATGAGCCAGCCCGAGACGCGAATAGGCCGCCGATTTGCGGCCCTAAAGGAGGAAGGCCGCAGTGGCTTTGTCACCTTTCTTACCGCCGGTGACCCGGACCCCGAGACGGCCCTCGATATCCTCAAGGGCCTGCCCGCAGCGGGTGCCGACCTGATCGAGATCGGCGTGCCCTTCAGCGACCCCATGGCCGACGGCCCGGCGATCCAGGCCAGTTCACTGCGCGCCATCCGGGCCGGCATGACGCTGACCAAGACATTGGATGCGGTTCGTGAATTCCGGAAAAACGACAACGATACGCCCATCGTCCTCATGGGCTACTACAACCCCATCTACATCTACGGCGTTGATGAGTTCCTGGCGAACGCCAAAGACGCCGGCATCGACGGGTTTATCGTCGTCGATCTGCCGCCGGAGGAAGAGGGTGAGTTCTGTCTGCCGACCACGGCGGCGGGGCTGAACTTCATTTACTTGACGGCGCCGACGACGACGGACGATCGGCTACCGAGGGTTCTGGAGAACGCGTCGGGGTTCGTCTACTTCGTCTCGATCACGGGTATCACCGGGACGGCGTCCGCGGAGACGTCGGACGTGGCCGGTCACGTCAGCCGTATCCGCCAATTCACCGACCTGCCCGTCGCTGTCGGCTTCGGCATCAAAACCCCGGAACAGGCCGCCGACATCGCCCGTGTCGCTGATGCGGCGGTGGTCGGCTCGGCCCTGGTCAGCGTCATTACCGACAATCTCGATGACGACGGCAAGGCGAAACCGGGCCTCAGCGGCAAGGTTCTGGCCTTGGTCGGCGACTTGGCCGATGGTGTGAGAAATGCGTAAGCCAAGAGGCGCGGAAGGGGCCGGACGTCCTGGGCAAACGGTCGCTGACAGGGAAACGATATGAACTGGCTGAAAAACGTCATCCGCCCGAAGCTGCGCCAACTGGTCGGCGCCGAGAAGAAGGATGTGCCCGACAATCTGTGGCACAAATGCCCGGCGTGTTCGCAGATGATCTTTCATCGCGAATTGGAAAAAAACAGCCATGTCTGCCAACATTGCGGCCATCACATGCGGATCGGTGCCGAATGGCGGTTGAAGTCGCTGTTCGATGAAGGCGATTATAAAACGATTGAGCTTCCGGAGGCGTTGACCGACCCGCTGAAATTCAAGGACCTGAAACGCTATACGGACCGTCTCAAGGAAGCCCGCGCCAAACATGACGCCGCCGATGCCCTGACCGTGGCGCTGGGCACACTGGGCGGTCAGCGCGCCGTGATCGCGGTGTTGGATTTTGCCTTCATGGGTGGTTCCATGGGAATGGCGGTCGGCGACGGATTGCTGGCCGGCGCCCGGCTGGCGGTCAGCGAAGGGACGCCGTTCGTGGTATTTTCATCATCGGGCGGGGCACGCATGCAGGAAGGCATCCATTCGCTGATGCAGTTGGCGCGGACGACCATTGCGATTGAGGAAGTGCGCGACGCGGGCCTGCCCTATATTGTCGTTCTCACGGACCCGACCACGGGCGGGGTTTCCGCATCCTTCGCCATGCTGGGCGATATCGCGATCGCCGAGCCCGGCGCCATCATCGGCTTCGCCGGCCAGCGGGTGATCGAGCAAACCATCCGCGAAACCCTGCCCGAGGGCTTCCAGCGCTCGGAATACCTGTTGGAACACGGCATGGTCGACATGGTCGTGCACCGCCACGAACTGCGCGACACGCTGGTCCGAATTGTCGGCCTGTTGATGGATCCCTTGCCCGCCGGCGACGATGAGCTGCCGCCGGCTGATGGCGCCATGCCGGCCCTGACCGCGCCCGATGCCGGAGAAGCGGCCTTGATCGATGGAGAGCATCCTCCGTGAGTGACAGCCGGCCCCCTAGCGACGTCATTCTCGACCGTCTCATGGGCCTTCATCCGAAACTTATCGATCTGTCGCTGGGGCGGCTCGAGCGGTTATTGGAAAATCTCGATCATCCCGAGGAATACCTGCCGCCGACCATCCATGTGGCCGGCACCAACGGCAAGGGCTCGGTGCTGGCTTACCTGCGGGCTATGCTGGAAGCGGCGGGGAAACGGGTGCACGTCTATACGTCACCGCATCTCGTGCGGTTTCACGAACGCATCCGGGTCAGCGGAACATTGATCCCGGAGCACGAATTATCCGTGCAACTTGAGGAATGCGAGACCGCGAATGGTGGTGAGCCGATCACGTTCTTCGAGATCACCACAGCCGCCGCATTCCTGGCCTTCGCCCGCGAACCGGCAGACGTCCTGTTACTGGAAACGGGTCTCGGCGGCCGCCTGGATGCCACCAACGTCATCAAGAAACCGCGGGTCACGGTAATCACGCCGGTTTCCATTGATCATCGCCAGTTCCTGGGTGATGAGCTGTCCGGTATTGCCTGGGAAAAAGCCGGCATCATCAAGCCTGGCGTGCCTTGTGTGTTGGCCCGCCAGGAACCGGATGCCGATGCGGCAATCCGGGCCCGGGCCGAGGAACTGCGGGTGCCGATTTATGGTGAAGGCAGCGATTGGTCGGTCGCCGGCGATGGCGACCAGCTGATATTTGAAGGCGCCACGGGGCACCATGAGCTGCCGCTGCCCAACCTCGCCGGCGCTCACCAAATCACCAACGCCGGCACCGCCCTTGCGACCCTGGAGCGCTTTCGGACCGTGCGTCTCGACGACCCCGCGGTCGCAGAGGGGTTAACCTCGGCGGCGTGGCCCGGGCGGCTGCAAAAACTGACAGGCGGCCCCTTGGTGGCGCATTTGCCCGCCGGTTGGGAACTTTGGCTCGACGGCGGCCACAACGCGGCGGCTGGCGCAATGTTGGCTGCGCACGCGGCGGCGAATTGGGCCGACCGACCGCTCCATATCATTGGCGGGATGATGAATTCGAAGGATACCGCCGACTTCTTGCGGCCCCTGTCTGGGCCGGCGGTCAGCTTCAACGCGCTGGCTATCCCTGGCGAAGAAAACAGTCTGCCGGCGGACGAATTGGCCAGCGCCGCTGGCGCCGTTGGTCTCAGGGCGGAAGTCACCGGCAGCGTCACGGCGGCCATTCAAGCCATTGTTGCGTCGGCGGAGACGCCGGGACGGATTTTGATCTGCGGGTCACTGTATCTGGCGGGAACGGTCTTGGCCGGCGGCGATGCGGCGCCTAAAGTGTCGGTGAACTAAGAGAACGAGGGAGAGCTCCTGATGATCGTCGAGCAGATTTGGACCGGCAATGCCTACCGGAATTTCAACTATCTTATCGCCTGCGGTGAGACCGGCGAGGCGCTGGCCGTCGATCCCCTGGACCATGAAAAATGCCTGGCCGCGGCGAAAGCCAAGGGCTGGACGATCACCCAGATTTTGAACACCCATGAGCACGGAGATCACATCGGCGGCAATGGTCCGGTGCAAGATGCGACGGGGGCGAAGATTCTGGCTCACGCCAACGCCAAAGACCGCATTCCGAACATGGATGTGGGATTGGCAGCGGGGGATGTGGTCAAGGTTGGCAAGTCCGTGGAATTGGAAAGCCTGGACACACCCGGCCATACCATGAGCCATGTCTGTTTGCTATCGCGGACCGACCAGCAGGCCCTGTTCTGTGGCGACACCTTGTTTAACGCCGGCGCCGGTAATTGCCACAACGGTGGTCACCCCAATGAATTGTATGAGACCTTCGCCAGCCAATTGGCGAACCTTGCGGACACCACCATGGTCTATCCCGGGCACGATTATCTGACCAATAACCTGGAATTCACGCTGGACCGGGAGCCCGACAACGAGAACGCCAAGAAGCTTCTGGATTCGGTTCAGAACCAGGACCCCGACGACGCGATGATTACAACGCTGGGCCGGGAGAAAGACATCAACACCTTCTTCCGTCTGCACAGCCCGACAGTAATCGCGCGCCTGCGGGAGTCATTCTCGGACCTGCCCGACAATCCCGATCCGAAGACGGTGTTCCTGAGGCTCCGGGAACTACGTAACAGCTGGTAGGCGATATGTCCGGCCTGAAACGAAGAACCCCGCCTTTCGGCGGGGTTCGCGTTTTCAGCCGTCAGCGGACCCTTAAAGGTTTTCCGACACCCAGCTTTTCAAGGCGTTGGCGGGGATGGCGCCGACCTTGGTGGCCGCCACTTCACCGCCCTTGAACAGGATCAGCGTGGGAATGCCACGCACCCCGTACTTCGAAGGCGTCATGGGATTGTCGTCGATGTTGACCTTGGCAACGGTGACTTGATCACCCATTTCGTTGTCCAGTTCCTCCAGCGCCGGCGCAATCTGTTTACACGGACCGCACCACTCCGCCCAGAAATCGACCAATACGGGGCCGTCGGCATTCAGTACGTCGCTGTCGAAGGAATCGTCGCTCACGTGTTTGGGCATCTCATCAATC
The DNA here is from genome assembly GCA_964595005.1 of uncultured Magnetovibrio sp. Taxonomy (GTDB): domain Bacteria; phylum Pseudomonadota; class Alphaproteobacteria; order Rhodospirillales; family Casp-alpha2; genus UBA3470. The sequence goes on along the minus strand of CAZQPC010000064.1, from coordinate 1,741 downwards.
CTAATCAGAAGGTTTCGGCGCGGGTGCGGCCGGTGAATTCCATACCCCAATATCTAGGCACCCCTCGGGCTGCCGTCAAGGCGCGTGGGGATCAAGAATGTCATCGCTGAGGCGCATCAGTCGGGCACCGTCCGTCCACAGCAGAACCGTTGATATGTGACGGTCCGGATAGATACGTCTGAGCGCCGCCCGGTAGGCGGCCATTTGGCGCAGATAGGCCGCGGCGACGCCCGATTCCTCTAGTGGCGGCGGCCGATTCGTCTTGAAGTCAACGATGGTGATCTCATCGTCGGTGACCAACAAACGGTCGACCTGGCCGGAAATGACGCAGGGCTCGAAGGTGCCGACGTCGCCGACGATGGGCACTTCGGCACGACTGCCGGGGCCGAACAGCGGCGCGAATTCACGGTGATCCAGGATCGCCAGAATCTCACCGCCCATGGCCGTCTGCGCCGCTGCCGGCAAATCGTGGGCCGGTTCAGCCAGATAGGCGGCAAGCGCGCCGGGGCGCGCGGCCGCGGGCAGGTCGGGCAGGGTTTGCAGCAGCGCGTGCATGATCCGGCCGCGCTTGAAGCGGCTGCCGTCGTCGCCCAGCGGCGAAACCACGGTGGGTTCGTCATCGGGCCGGGACGGCGCCAGCGGCTGGGTCGGTGCCGGCTCAGTGGGCGCCGGGCGCCGGGCCCAGGCGGGCAGAGCGGTTTCGCCGCCGCTCAGCGGCAGCGGCGCCTGGCTTTCCTTCGGTGTCACGGTTTGCGGCGTGTCCAGCCTGAGGCCCGCCTGGCCATCGCGCAAATCAAATTCGCCAACGTCATCCATGCGCCGCAACCCGGCCTCCACCAGCCGATGCCAGCAGGTTTCTTCAGGGGCCCGAGCGCCATGCCATCCGGTGACATACAGGCGGTCTTCGGCGCGGGTCATGGCGACGTACAAGAGGCGCCGGTATTCGCGCTCCGCTTCCCAGCGGTTTGTCTCAGCGATGGCTTCGGTGACGGTGACCTCGTTGTCCTTAAAGGCCGGCCACAGCACGAACCCCTCATCATCAGCATCGCCGACGTCCCCCCAACGCAGCCGGTCCTGCAACTGGCGCGCCGGCAGGCGCCCGTTGTCGGTCAGGAAGACGACCGGTGCCTGCAATCCTTTGGCGCCGTGCACGGTCATCACCCGGACCGCGCCGCCGGCTTGTTCCAGGTCCCGTTTGACTTCCGTCTCGCCGGTCTCCATCCAGTGCAGAAAGCCTTCCAGGGACGGCACGTGATCGCGTTCAAAATCCAGCGCCAGGGCCATAAATTCATCGACCGGGTCAGCGGCTTCGGGGCCCAGGCGGGCCAGCATGGACTGCCGCCCACCGTGGCTCAAAACGGCGTTGAAAAACTCAAAGGGCGGCATGAAGTCGGCCCGCGCCAGGACACCGCCCAGGGTCTCCAGGGCCGGTCCATAGGCCCGGTCCGTCTCTCCCCACCGGTTCAGTTCCCGCCACATAGAACCGGTGCGGCCGTGGGCCAAATCGAACAGGCGGTCTTCGTGCAGGTTGATGAACGGCCCCTTGAGCACCGTCGCGGTGTTCAGATCATCATCGGGCAGCAAGGCGAACCGGCCCAAGGCAATCAGGTCCATGACCGCCAAGTGCTGGGTCAGGACCAGCCGGTCGCTACCGGCGACGGGAACACCACGATCCTTCAGGGCGCGCACCATCTCGTCGGCGAAGGCGCCGCGGGTGCGCAGCAAGATCATTACGTCACCC
>CAZQPC010000063.1:0-17549 GCA_964595005.1 uncultured Magnetovibrio sp. | reverse complement strand
AGACCTGGCCGCCGTCTTTTCGGGTCTTCGACTTTGGCGCGCCGAACTTTTCGATCAGTTCACCGACCGGCCTCTGCATCATGGCTTGCAGGCCGGCTTTCAAGTCCTGGAACGTCGAGCAGCCGGCGGCGAGCACCAGCCACGCCGAAACACATCCCAAATAAAGAAAACGCATCAACCGCCCGCCTCCATCCGTGGGGCCAACCCGGGGCCGCAAATTTAGCACGTTTCGGGCCATGATTTTGGAACGCCGTGACTTAAACTTCTGTTGGCCCGCTAAATCCGCGCCCAAGAATTTCCCTGCCGCCCCCGCCACACGACCATATACGGGCCACGCCCGTTCACCCCCCACGCCCCCCCAAAGGACGGCCCCGGCGGCGAGGCCATCGGCATTTGGGAATCGGCATTTGGGAATCGGGCGCCATCTTGCTTTATCTGGCGGAGAAGACCGGCAAGCTCATGTCGGCGGATCCAGCGGTTCGGGTCGAGACCATCCAGTGGCTGATGTGGCAGATGGGGGGTGCGGGGCCATGTTCGGGCAGTTCGGGTTCTTCTACAAATTCGCCGGGCGCGAATGGCAGGACAAGCGCCCCATGCAGCGCTACCGGGGTGAGACGCGGCGCCTGTTGGCCGTCCTGGAGGGCCGGCTGAAGGGCCGCGACTTTATCGTCGGCGACGCCTACTCCATCGCCGATATCGCGACCTGGCCCTGGGTCCGCACATTGGGCGGGTTTTACGGCGCCGCGGATGAACTGGCGCTCGACGAATTTCCCGAGGTCAACCGACGGTTCGCGGCCTGCGCCGCCCGCCCGGCCAGCCGGATCGCCATGAAGATGCCGTGAACGGCGCCAGCGCCCCAACAATCACCGCCGCCCGCTCGCAAACCCGCCCCTGACTTGAAGCCGGCTTCGCTCAGGGCGTCCCCGGAATTGGGCGCAAATTTAGGCCCAAACTTAGGCTTCGGTTTGAACGTCCAGTATGCGCCGCAGGGAGCGCCGTGCGATGTCGGTGTAGGGCTCGGTGTCGATGATCATCGCCATGAAACGCAGCGCGGCTTTGACGGCGCTGGTACACAGCTCCGGATGGTCGACCGCTTCGGCGGCGGCGATGGCGCCTTCCAGGGCCCTGCCCAGAACGATAAGCCGTTCGTGATCGATCCCCGAAGGTGTGCGCGGGAACAGGTCAACGACATCCTCGTCGCCATCGCCGCCGTTATTTGAGCCCGCCTCCGCGCCGCTCGGCCCTTGAAGTTCAGGATCGATTTCCGCCGCGCCTCCGGGCGCAGGAGGTTCGTCCGCATACGGCAGCGGCATGTCCGCCAAAATAGCCTGGACACGCTGTTGCACCGCTTTGAGATCGGCGCACAAGGCGTCAAGCGGGCGGTCCGGCTCAAGCAGCCGGGTTGCCTCATCGGCAAAACGCCCGGTCGCCGACAAGGCGGCCGAGGCCCATTCGGAACACACCATACGCGCCGCCATTCCGGCCCGTTGGCGGTCGTTTTCTTCCGTCGCCGCGGCGATCTCGGGGAGCAAGCCGAATAGATCCTGGCGCGAGCTGTCGCCGATCGCGTCTTCAATGCTGAGCAGGACATGCAGGGCGACGAAGCTGACGCCCTGCATCCGGCCGAGCGCCCCAACCCGGTCGGAAGTGCTGAAGGGGGCGCCGCTCAGCTGTTCCAGCCGCGCCAGCAAAGGGCTCTGTTTCGGCTCATAATCGTCGAATTTTGGCCATTCGCCGCCGTCCGGGGTTTCCCCATCGTCGATATCCGCGGCCGGCCGGTCCCGGATGCCGAATATTTTGCGAAAGATGTCGGCGATTGAAATCGGCTTGCCCTCATTGAAAGGCCCGGATCAGGCGGACACCCAAGCCGAAGGAGGCCGCATTGTAGACGGCGGCACGAAAAATGTCTCTTATTGATGCCGTCGACGGCTTCGCCCGAAGGACTGCACGGGCGACATAGTCCGGGAGCGTCGCCTTTCGGCGATGACGAAACCATATCACGGGCTGTGATTTTGGTCCGCTCGCGGGGGGTGATTCCCGGAACTGCCGCCGATTGAAACCGAAGACCGCCGGCGACGCCGCGTCCGGTCAGAAATGCGATGTGATCAACTGGCCCGGCAGCCACAGGGCCAGCATCGGGAACAACAGCACGATGATCAGCACCACGGTATCGGAAATGCAGAACGGGAACGACCCCTTGATCACCTGGGTGACGGGCAGTCCCGTGACGCCGCTGACGGCAAAAAGGTTGAGGCCGACAGGCGGGATGACGCTGCCGATTTCAATGCACAGCGCCGTCAAAATACCGAGATGCACCGGATCAACGCCCAGCGACAACGCGACGGGGAAGTAAATCGGCACGGTCAGCACCAGAATGGCGACGCCGGTCAGCCACATGGAAAGCGCCAGCAAGGTCCCCATGAGGGCAAACAGGAAGGTGTACTTGGTCAGCCCCAGCGTGCCCGCCCAGGCGGCGATCTCCTGAGGCCACCCCATGTTCGCCAAAAAGAACTGGAAGATACCGACGCAGCCCAACAGGAAAAACACGATGGCCGTCAAGTTCATGGTCCGCCGCGTCACCGGCATCAGTTCCTTCATGAACGTTTTGCGCTTGAATATCACCCCATAGGCCAGCGCATAGCAGGCCGCCGCGGCGCCGGCTTCCGTCGGCGTGAACAGGCCGCCATAGAGGCCGCCCAAAACCAGCACCGGCATCAACAGCGCCGGCAGGGCTTCCAAAAACGCCGTCCAACATTTTTTCAATTCGAAGGTGCCGGCCGGCAGTTTGGCGATGAAAACCGACACGCAGACGATGATCACCGCGTCACTCATGGCCAACATGATGCCCGGCACGACCCCGGCGAAGAACAGATCGACGATGGAAATCTCGGTGATCACGCCGAACAGGATCAAGGTGATGCTGGGGGGGATCAGCAAGGCGATGCCGCCGGCCGAGGCGATCACCCCGGCGGCCATCCATTTCGGATAGCCGCGTTCGATCATTTCCGGATAGGCGATGACACTCATGGCGGCGGCCATGGCGGTGGACGAGCCCGAAATGGCACCGAACAGCACCGCGGCGATCAAGGTGGCGTAGGCAAAACCGCCCGGCACCCAACCGATCAAGGCATCGGCGAAATTGAAAAGCCCGCGCACCAGCCCGGTCTTCTCCATCAGGAAGCCGGCATAAATGAAGAACGGGATGGCAATCAGCGTGTATTTGCTGATGAAGATGTAAAAGGCTTCAAATAAGGTGCTGAAGGACAGAAAATCATCGAACATCACCATCACGGCCGTCGAGCCGGCCAGCGAAATACCGATCGGCACGGCAATGAAAAGGAATGTAAAAAGTGCAGAAGCTAAACCGACCATAAAACGGTCCCCAAAATTTGTCGTACGGCGGACTAAACGTCCGTTGTGATTTCCACTTCGCCGTCGAGATGTTCCCCGCGCACGAAGCTGATGATGTCTTCAATCGTCTGTAAAAGCGCAATGAAGGCCATGAGCAGGAACCCGAACATCAAGAACAAATAAAACGGCCATTGCGGGATGAGAAGACTGTACGTTGTCAGGTTGCGGTCCCAGGCGTAGCTCAGCGTCGACCAACCGGTGATTCCGACGGATCCGCAAAATAAAACGATCACCACCGAGACCATGATCTTAAAGATGCCGACGGTCTTATAGTGGCCGCGCGAATTGATCAGCTGGACGATGGCGTTCATGACCAAATGGCCGCGCCGAACCTGGGTCACGGCGATATACAGCGCCACCGCCGAAACCATGCCGACGATGATCGCGTCCTGTCCCCATTCGAATACAACGCCAAAAATGTAGCGACGGACGATCTCCAGCAAGGCGAACAAGGTCAGCCCCAAGAGCAGGGCCGACGCGACCCAGCCAAGTACGGAATCAACGAAATCTTTTACGCGCTTTGAAAAAGCCAAGAACGCGTCCATGCCCCTTCCCCCGATCAACAAATTTCCGAGCAAATGAATTAACAAGAGGCCGCCGCCGAAACGGCGGCCCCCTGAATTCTCGTCGCGTGGTAACCGTTACTTCCGGTTTTTCGCCTTAAAGAGCGCCGCGCCTTTGGTGTACTTGGCGAAATACTTTGCGTATTTTGTACAGTCGGTTTTCTCAAGCGGGTGGGAGCCCGGAGGATTGGCCTTCACCAAGGCTTTGGCCTCCATGGTGAACTGGTCGACCAGTTTGTCGCCCACATCATTCACCTTGGTCTTGATCCACTTGTTGGTGGCGCCGCCTTCGGCCTTCTGGATCACGGCCGCTTCGGCTTGCGTCAGCACGTAGATGCCCGGCTTGCTTTTATCCGTGGTGACAAACTTGTCGAGCGTGCGTTTGTCGTTGCAGTAGTTGATGACGCGCTGGAACGGGATGAAATCGTTCTTGATGATATCGGTGAGGATATCGCGCTGGTCTTTTTTCAGCTTGTTCCACCAGCGGTTCGAGACGCCAAACCAATAGTAGTCGCCGACAATCCCGTTGAGGCCGGCCACCGTGAAGTACGGTGCTTGCTCCTTGGTGGCGTTGAAACCGCCGAGGGAGGTCAGAAGACCATCGATAACACCGGTTTGCAGAGCCGGCGGCACGTCGCCGAAGGCCATCGCCTGCGGGTTGGATCCGAGCGCGCTCAGCAATGCATTTTCAGCCGGGCCCATGGACCGCATTTTCTTACCGGAGAAATCGGCCGGTCCAATCAAACGGCCCTTCACGGCGCCGGCGCCCATATACATGCTCAAATGACCTGCACCCATGAGGGTGATGTCGTGCGACTTGTTGAAATGGGCGGCCAGATCTTTATAGGTTTTGGTCGAATCAACGCCGTCGATGGCGCCGACCGTGGTCAGTTTGCCGGCGCCCAGCAGCACGTTCGCCAAGGGCTCGATGCTGGACGTTTTGCCGAACTGGCCGGTCATGATTTCCAAATTGCCCTGGGTCAGTGCCTTCGTGCCCTGCGGTACGGTATAGAGCGATTTGGCCCAGAATATCTGAACTTTACTGCCGGGAATTCTCTTTTCCACCTGTTCGGCGAAATGCACTTCGGCAATAGCAGCCGGGTGCGGCGGGCCGTTGTGGTCGGACGCCCAACGGAGTTTAACCGGATCGACCGCATTCGCGACGCCAGCCGATGCGATAAGTGCCCCCGCCCCAATGATGGCGGTGGTCAGTGTACGGAACCGTGACATGTTCTCTCCCTATATATGGTGTGCAGATTGACACTCTATAACTGGTGGCTTTCCTGAGAACTAACGGTAACAAAGTGCGTAAGTTTGTAAATCGATACTTTCGCCGCAGATATCGGCCGCGCCGTTCTGGTTAGCGGCTTCAACCGGTGCCGAAGATATCCATGATCCTTTTGGCCGCGGCCAGCAAAAGATCGTCTTTTGCGAAGCCGGCGATAAGCTGGCACCCGATGGGCATCCCCGAACCGGTGGCGGAGAACAGGGGCAACGTGATGGCAGGATTGCCTGCCAGGGCCCAGGCCGCGCTGAACGTCGCCTCGCCGGTCGTGGTCAGGGTCGCCGGGGCCGGTCCTGCCGCACTGGGAGATATCAAAATATCCACGTCCTCGAACGCCTGGTCCAGGTTTCCGCGAAGCGCCGCCGCTTCTTGGATGGCACTTTGGTAGTCACCTATGTCGACCTCATGGCCATCGGCCAGGCGGCCTTCACGCAATACAGCGCTCAATCGGTCCAGATGATGAATGCGTTCGAACGCGATACTGCGGCGAAACTCATAACCGCTGATCAGTCGGTGCAGTTCAGACAGGCGAGCACTTTCGCGGGCGAGGTCTACATCGACCAAGCGGGCGCCGCCGGCGTTCAGATCACCCGTGAAACCTTCAATCAGGGTCCGGGTCTCAAGCTCGGCCGTCTCCCAGGGCGGGCACGACAGGAGCCCGAAAGTCACGCTCGAAAGGTCAACCTCGTGAATGCGCGCCGCCGGTTGTTCCAATAATATCCGGCGCAGCAAGCCGACGTCGTCCACCGATCTGGCAAGAATGCCGAGGGTGTCCATGGACGGCGCATTGGCCAATATGCCTGATTTGTCGAAATCGTTGTAAGTGGGCTTGTAGCCGATGACCCCGCAATAGGCGGCCGGGCGGATCACCGAGGCCGACGTCTGGGTACCCAGGCACAAAGGCACCATCAGGTCGGCGACGGCGGCCGCTGAACCCGACGATGAGCCGCCTGGCGTATGCCGGGTGTTGCGAGGATTCCGTGTCGGTCCCGGATGCCGGTGGCCCAGTTCCGTGGTGACGGTCTTGCCCATGAACGCGCAGCCGGCTTCACGCATGATGGCGACCGAGCCGCCCTCGCGCGTGAGCGGCGTGGGGTCATGAAAGTCCGTTCCCATCATCGTCGGCAAACCACAGACATCGATGATGTCCTTGACGCCGATCGGGATGGCAGGATTTTGACCCTGTCGTGCACGGGCCTCGGCTTCGTCAACAACATGCGGATTGAGGCTGGCCCAGGCGTGAATCTCCGGCTCACGCTGACGAATGCGCTGTTGGCAGGAGGCAACCCATTCGACCGCCGAAAGCGAGCCCCGATCAATACGGCGAAGCGCGTCGGTCGCTGTCAATGCATAGGGTTCTTCAAGGTCGGTCAAAAGCTGCGTGCTCCGAAATTTTTGGCTGGCGTGATTATGACTGTCATATTACCGGTGCCAAGCGGCAGTTCCACCGATTGACATCCAGGCACAAGAAAGGGATCAGGTCCAAATTGTGAAATCTTCTTTTCACCGTATCTTCGAAGGCGGCGCGGGCGACATAATCCGATACCATTGCCCCATGGACGAGAATGGGGCCGCGTATGCCCGGACCGTCCTCGCCGCGATTAGGTTGATCGCAGGCACCCATCGTCCGCGAGCAATTCCAGACAATCCCGCATTTGCCCGCTAAGATTGGGGCGCAACCTTTGGCGAAGGAGGCCCGGCCCATGACACTGACCGAAACAGCCGTCGAATTCGCGCGCCTGTCGCGGACCAAGACCCAGGCGCTCCGCGACAACCCCCTGGGTTTTGGGATCGCCGCCATGATGGCCGGCGCCTACGTCGGCGTCGGCATCATCTTGATCTTCAGTGTCGGCGAAACGGTTGCGCCGTCGGTGCGCTCGCTGGTCATGGGCTGCAGTTTCGGCATCGCCCTGACGTTGGTGATCTTCGCGGGATCAGAGCTGTTCACCGGCCACGCCATGTATATGACGCTGGGCTGGCTGAGCGGGATCACGTCCTTGCGCGATCTGGGCCGCAGTTGGGCGGCCACCTGGGCCGGCAACCTGCTCGGCTGCATTGTCCTGGCCGCGCTGTTCGTCATCGGCGGCGGCGGGGCGGTGCTGTCCGAGGGCGCCACCCTGTTGCACACGGTGGCGGCGAAGAAAATGTCGGCCCCGGCCAGCGAACTGGTGGCCCGCGCCATGTTGTGCAACTGGCTGGTCTGCCTGGCAATCTGGACGTCGGCCCGCACCGAAAACGACGCGGCGAAATGCATTTTGATCTTTTGGTGCCTGTTCGCCTTTATCGCCGCCGGGTTCGAACACTCCATCGCCAACATGACGATTTTTGCCGTCGCCCTGTTGGCGGACCACCCGGACACGGTGACTTTCACCGGAGCCGGATGGAATCTGCTGTGGGTGACGGCGGGCAACGCCATCAGCGGCGGCGCCGTGATGGGCTTGGGCTACTGGCTGGTCTGTGGCCGGCCGCGGCTCGATGCCGACGGCACGGTGATCGACGCGAAATCCTGAACGCCGGGGCCGTTTCCAGCGCCCCCCATTGTCTCCCGACGCGCACCGCTCTATAGATTTGGGCTTGCCGTTGATGGCGCTGATCTTGGGGGAAAGCGAAATGGGCTGGATTGAATTTCTCGGTTACCTGGCGTCGGGGGCCGTGTTCGCGGCGTTCTGGATGAAGACCATGATGGCGCTGCGCGTCATCGCCATTGCCGGCAACGCGCTCTATGTGGCCTATGGGCTCTATGCGGGCCTGGACATCATCGTCGCCTTGCACGCAGCACTTTTACCCCTGAACGGTTTTCGGCTTTATGAATCGTGGCAATTGCGCGAACGGCTGCGCCAGATGGCGCACGCTGATTTCGATGTGCAGTCCCTGCTGGGGTTCATGACCCGCCTGGAACAGCCGCGCGGCACGCCGCTGTTTCGCAAGGGTGACGACGCCCACGACATATTCTATCTGCTCGAAGGCCAGGTCCGCATCGAAGAGTTGGGCATCGACATCGGCCCCGGCCAACTGGTCGGCGAGATCGCCATGTTCTCGCCGGAGCGGACCCGCACCCAGTCCGTGCGCTGCATGGAGAACTGTTTGTTCTTGAAAATCTCCGAGGAAAAGACCCTGCAGATGTATACGGAGAACCCCGAATTCGGTCTTTATCTGACGAAGATGATGGTGGCGCGCCTGTTGGCCAATGCCGGACAACAGCCCGAACCGGTTGTCGCCTGAGGCGGCCATTAATGAACCGAGCATCTCCATGAACGGCGCCGACCCCGCTTTCATCGACAGGCTGCCGAAGGCCGAACTGCATCTGCATATCGAAGGCACCCTGGAGCCCGCCATGATGCTGGACCTGGCAGCCCGGAACGGCGTCACCCTGCCCTACGCCGATGCCGCCGACATCGCCGCCGCCTATGAGTTCGCCAACCTGCAGGATTTTCTCGATCTCTATTACGCCGGCATGTCGGTGCTGCTCGGCGAAGCGGATTTCCATGACCTGACCTGGGCCTATCTGCAGCGCGCCGCCGACGAGGGCGTCAGCCATGCGGAGGTATTTTTCGATCCGCAAGGCCACACGGACCGCGGCGTCGCGTTTGAGACGGCGCTCGACGGCATTTGGCGGGCCCTCGACGCGGGGAGGCGCGAGTTGGGGGTGTCGTCGAAGCTGATCGCGTGTTTCCTGCGCCATCTTTCCGAGGAAAGCGCCTTTGCGACCCTGGCCGAGGTGCGGCGCCACGCGGACCGGATTTTCGGCGTCGGCCTGGATTCGTCGGAGCTCGGCCATCCGCCGGCAAAGTTCGCCCGGGTCTTCGCCGAGGCCCGCGCCGCCGGCTTCAAAGCCGTCGCCCACGCCGGCGAAGAAGGGCCGGCAGACTTTGTGCGGGACGCCGTGGACGTGCTGGGCGTGGCGCGCATCGATCACGGCAACCGGGCCTTGGATGATGCGGACCTGGTGTCGCGGCTGGCCCGCGAACAAGTTCCGCTGACCATGTGCCCGCTGTCGAACTTGCGCCTCAAGGTGATCGCCGACATGTCCGCGTGTCCGGTGAAAAGGGCCCTGGACGCCGGGTTGCTGGTCACCGTCAATTCCGACGATCCGGCCTATTTCGGCGGCTATATCAACGCCAACTACCGGGCCGTGCAGGACGGCCTGGGGCTCAGCGACGCAGACCTTCGGCAACTGGCGCGAAATTCCTTCGCCGGCTCATTTCTCTCCGATGCGGAGAAGCAACGCCACCTGGACCGGTTGGATGCCGACGGCGCATCGGCCTAGGCGCGCGGCCGCGAACGCCTGTGGCATGGGCGGCGAAATCCGCTACACTTCGCTCCCATCGCCACCTTCTGTTCTTAGGAATTAGCCCATGGGAAAACTCAGCATCGCCGCGAAGATCACCCATGTGCCGACCATGCTGATGTCGGAACAGCCGGGCCGCCTGCATGGAAAACGCCGGCAGGCCATCGACGGACACAAGGAAATTGCGCGGCGCGCCCGCGCCGCCGGCGTCGACACGGTGGTCATCATTGACACCCATTGGATGGTCAACGCCGGCTATCACGTCAACGCCAACGCCCGCTTCGCCGGTACCTTCACCAGCCATGAATTTCCGCACTTCATTCAGGGTCTGAGCTATGACTACCCGGGCAATCCACAACTGGGCGAGGCGATCGCCGAGATGGCCGGGGCCCGCAACGTCTTCGCCCTGGCCCACCAGATCGACAGCCTGCACCTGGAATACGGCACCTTGGTGCCGCTGCGCTACATGACGCCCGAGGCGGATATGAAAGTCGTCTCCATCGCCGGCTGGTGCGCGGTGCACAGCCTGGAGACGTCGCGGCAATTCGGCGCGGCGATCCGTGACGCCATCGAAGACAGCGGCGCCAACGTCATGCTGTTGGCGTCGGGGTCCCTGTCACACAAAATCTGGGACAATGAGCTTTACGAGGCCAACAACGGCACCTTCACCATCTCCAGTGAGTTCAACCGGCAAATGGACCTGCGGGTTCTCGAATTGTGGCAGCGCGCTGAGATCGGCGCCTTCCTGGCGATGCTGCCCGAATATGCGGAGAAATGCGTCGGCGAAGGCGGCATGCACGACACCGCCATGCTGTTTGGCGCGCTGGGCTGGGATGCCTATAAAGGCGCTGGAGAGGTGATCGGCGAGTACTTCCCCAGTTCCGGCACCGGTCAGGTCAACGTCGTATTTCCCGTTTAAGGCGGACTTGCGGCAGGCCGGCGGCGGGGCTCTGGAATCCGTCACATCTCGATCAACGCATTTGTTATCAAATGCGCCATCCGTTAGGTTACGGGCAACCTGACAATCAATGCGGCGGGAGAGCGAGAGTAAAATGAGCGGGACCAAGTACAAAATTCTTTGCCTTGGCGCATCGTACGGATCATTGCTGGCATCGAAACTCATGCTGGCCGGGCACGACGCGACCCTGATCTGTCTGCCCGAGGAGGCCGACCTGATCAACGCCGACGGTATCCGGGTGCGCATCCCGGTGCGGGGCCGCGACGGCCTGGTGGAAATCAATTCAAACGACGCGCCGGGCAAGGTCGCGGCCGCCGGTCCGGGCGATGTGGACCCCAACGATTTCGACCTCATCGCCCTGGCCATGCAGGAACCCCAGTACCGCTCGCCCGGCGTGCGCGAACTGCTGGACGCCGCGGCCCGGTCAGGCAAGCCCTGCATGTCGATCATGAACATGCCGCCGCTGCCGTACCTCCGGCGCATTCCGGCTCTCAACGATCTTTCCCTGGATCACTGTTATACGGACCCGACCGTGTGGGCGAACTTCGATCCGGCCCTGATCACCCTGGCCAGCCCCGACCCGCAGGCCTTCCGGCCGCCGGAAGAGCCGGTCAACGTCCTGCAGGTCAGCCTGCCGACCAACTTCAAGGTGGCGCGGTTCGAATCGGACGACCACACGGCCATCCTGCGCCAGATCGAACAGGACATCATCGATATTCGTTTCGATCCCGGCGACGGCACCGCGGTGGAGCTGCCGGTGAAGCTTCGGGTCCATGAAACCGTGTTCGTGCCGCTGGCCAAATGGGCCATGCTGTTGACCGGCAATTACCGCTGCGTGCAGCCCACGGCCGCGCGCTCCATCAAGGAAGCGGTGCACACGGATATCGACGCCTCGGCCGCCGTTTACGCCTGGGTCCGCACGGTCTGCAAGGCGATCGGCGCCACCGACGATGACCTGGTGCCCTTTGAGAAATACGCCAACGCGGCAACCGGGCTGGAAAAACCCTCATCGGCGGCCCGCGCCCTGTTCGCCGGAGCACCGAATATCGAACGTGTCGATCTTTTGGTGCAGACCATTGCCACGTCCCTGGACATGCGCTCCGACGCCGTCGAGGAGACCGTCGCCATGGTCAACGACCGGCTGGCCGCCAACCGCGCCGCCGCCGATTGAGGCCGCCCCGGGGCGGCCCGGCGGTTCGACACAAATCGACACATGCGGACAATTCCAATGGGCGCTGAATTCGGCTAGCTTAGGACACACGCGGAACGCTGATTAGCGTTCTTGAAGCCGGTTTAACGAGAGAACGTCCATGCGCTCAAATATGTCAGGATTTGGTGCGGTAACGGTGCCGGCGCCATGATCTCCCCCGACGCCACGCATCAATTTCTGAGCGAGATCATCGACAGCATCGAGGACGGGGCCGCCCTGTTCGACGGCGACGACCGTCTGGTCATGTTTAACGAGACCTACACCCAGTATTTCACGCTGATCAAGGACATCCTGAAGCCCGGCATCTCATTTCCCGAAATGTTCCAGGCGCTGGGCAACCGGGGTCTTTATGACGGGCCCGAGGCGGGGTTGGAGGACTGGATCGCCGAGCGCACCAACCTGTTTGTCGATGGCGCCCGCGGCAACGAATTCGAACGCGTCGACGGCCGCTGGGTGCGGGTCGATTACTACAAGCTTGAATCCGGCGGCACCTTCATCATCACCGCCGATATCAGCGAGCGGAAACGGGCCGAGCGCGAGCTGGAGTGGGCCCGCGACGAACTTGAGCAACGGATCGAAGAACGCACGGCGGCGCTTCGGGCCAGTGAGCGGCGGTTCCGGGATTTCGCCGTCGCGACGTCGGACTGGTTCTGGGAAATGGACAAGGACCTGCGTTTCTCCTACGTCTCACCCAATGTGACAAAAATTCTGGGCATTCCCTCGCATTCCCATATCGGCAAGTCACGCCAGGAAATATTGGGTGAGAATTACGACCGGGAACTTTGGGACGAACATTTGCAGGACTTGCAGAACCACGAACCGTTCCGCGATTTCGTCTTTCACAGGACAGACGTTATCCACGGTTCGAAATGGATCAGTGTCAGCGGCGTTCCGCTGTTCGACAGCGAAGGCACATTCAGCGGCTACCGGGGCATCGGCCAGGACATCACCACGCAGCATGCCCTTGAAGCGCAGCTGTCCCAGGCCGACAAACTGGCGACCCTCGGCACCCTGGCGGCCGGTACGGTCCATGAATTGAGCCAGCCTCTGAACATCATCCGGCTGGCTGTCGATTCGATCCTTATTGACAAGGATACTAACGCCTCATCGGTCACCGTAGAGGCGAAAGAACTGCAGGATATTGTCGCCCAGGTGCTGCGCATGGCGACGATCATCGATCACATGCGGGTGTTCAGCCGCAAGGAAAGCAACCCCGGCGCGCCGTTCGTTGCCAGCGCCGTCATCGCCGACGTCTTGACCTTGGTGGAGCGGCAGATTTCGTCCACCGGCATCCATTTGAAGCGTCATATGCCGGAGAGCTTCGGAACGGTTCTCGGTTCCAGCGGCCAGTTGGAACAGGTCATCTTGAACCTGGTGTCGAACGCCCGCGACGCCGTCGAAGCGCAGGCGAGGCGGATGATCGAGGCCGGCAAGGACTTTCAAGGCGAGATCGTCATCGAATTGGCCGAACAGGATGCCGAAAACCGGATTGCGGTGGAGATTTCCGACAATGGCGGCGGCATCGAAGAAAGCCTGGTGAGCAACATTTTCGATCCGTTCTTCACCACCAAGGAAGTCGGCGCCGGCACCGGCCTTGGCCTGTCGGTCAGTCACACGATCATCCATGCCATGGGCGGCACGCTGGAGGCCGAAAACACGCAAACCGGCGCCTGTTTCCGGATCACCCTGCCCCGTGCGGCCGGCCTGGAGGAGCGACCGGAAAAGACGAAATAACCGATGTTTGAACTGGACCCTGAATATCTGAGCGTCCGCGACGACGCCTGGCATCCCGAGGCCATCGCCGGGGTGCGGTTTCAACGCGCCTTGCGTCTGCCGGCGGGCCGAGAGCCCTATGATTCGGTTCGGTCCGATGCCTTTCACGTGCCGCGCGCGCTGAATGATCATTTCGAAGGCCTTGATTTCGAATGGCTGTTGCGCTCGAACCAACACATCATCTGCCTGACATCCAGCGAGGCGGTGACTCTGGAATTCGCGACACCGCACACCTACCCCTTCGCCGTCAAGGTCGCCATCGGCACCATTGACGCCTTGTCGGGGGCGCGGGCCGGCGGCACGCTGGGCCTCCTGCCGCAGGATTACCTTGCCCTGCCGTGCCAGAATCGGATCGATTCGTGGTGCGATGGCGCCGGCGCAACGCACGATTTCGCCGCGCCTGCGCCCGGGCCGCTGGACGCCAACGGCGCGCCGCAGCCCGCCGATGACGAAAGCGACTGCATTTCGATCACCTTCGTCCCCATGAAGCCGGACGTCTTCCAGCGCCGGTGCACGGAAATCGATCTCAATGCCGGCCGCCAGGTCTACGGGGCGCCCGACTTCGCCGAGCGTTTCACGGAAACCCACATGTTGAACGCCCGCATGCGCTACGAGTTGGAAAAAGGCGAGACCTGGGATGCCGGGATGGTTTACCCCGACCCCTTCGACGCCGATGACTGGGACGCGGACCGCGCGGCAACCGTTGCCGTGACCATGGTCGGCCCGCAGGCCTGGCAAGCGCTGACCGGTGAGGCGGCCGACCCGCCTCTGTTCAGCCGCGACATCTACGATCAGGCCGGCGTGCCCTGGGAAGATCGTTACGGCGCCGACTGGTGAGATCAATCTGCATTAATAATGACCTATTGAGATCGCTTGTGCCGTCCGTCGCGTAGGAGGGAAGCCGCTAGCGATGCCGAGGGGTCAAGGTTTTCCAACACCCGCCGGGGGCCGCGGAAGTGACCGGGACCGCGGTTTCCCAAAGGTCTTGGGTGGCGTCGCGCGTGCCGAGCTTTCACCATCCATGCGGCGCACAGGGTTTGCTGCACCGTTCACTTTTTCGGCGGTAAATTGGAGTTCGACTCGCGGCGGAAATTTGCCTCTACAAGGAAATTCCCCTACTCTTTTGTTGAACGGTTAGCGGCTGACGAGGAGGTACCGAACGTGGAAATTGTCCCGCCTTCGCAGCCGACCGCGCGTGCCGTGCCGGTCTTTTTCCGCGCCGTACTGGCCGTTTTCTGTGTCGTATTTCTTGCCGCGCCGAAGCCGTTGACGATCAACCCGGAGAGTGCCGAAATTGCGCCCGAGCTGCCTTTGGCCGATCTACATTTGCACCCGGATATTTCATTCGCACCATCCAAGGCCCTGGACCGCATGAACCGCAACAACGTTCGATGGGGCGGCGGCGGCGTTTTGACCTGGCCCAACTACGTCGCCGGGCGCCGCGACGTTTGGCTGGCCTATTCGCGCATTCTGGGTGAGCGCTTCATCCCCTTCGCGGGTCAATCTGAACTAAACCGGATCTACCAGGTCAGCGGGGCCGCCGGCATGGCCGATGCCAATAATCCTGGAATGAGGGAATTTCTTGGTCAGTTGGAGCAAGACCTGACCGCCAAACGGGTCAAGGGGGTCGGCACCTATTTCATCAACAACAGCCGGACTGATGACCGCAAGGCGTTCCGCCGCAAGGTACCAGGAAACGCCACGGCCGTTCGCGCCATCTTCGCACTGGTGGCGCGTTTCCACTCGGTACTGCGCATCCACATGGAACCGGACCGTGATTCGATTGCCGCCTTCGAGCCCGTCATGGCATCCGACCGGCGCGGCCGCGTCTTGTGGAACCAGTGCGGGTCGACGACGACGGCGGCCGAGGTCCGGGCGCTCATGGACCGCAACCCGAATTTATTCTGCGAGTTGTCGTGGCGCTTCCCGCCGGTGACACGACCGAACCTGGCGAGCCGCAACGTCTTCGACAACTATGGACCAAGACCCGATTGGCTCGAGCTCATGGAGGATTTCCCGGACCGGTTCATGTTCGGCAACGACGGACACGCCGACGCACAATACGACGGTGCCGCGCAGGCCTTCCGCCGAAACCTGTTGCCCTATCTAAAGCCGGCCACTGCCCGGCGGATAGCGTACGAAAATGCGCAACGGGTGTTCGATCTCAAGTAGGCGCCCGGTTGTTGCCGCCGGTTTTTCCGAGGGATCTGTCGAAAACAGGCCGACCAAACGAGGCGTCCGCGACCCGAAATCAATCTCTGCCCCGGGACTGAATACGGCTTTCACATACAGATAGGGTTCATCGCTAAGAGCGAACTGCCCGGTCAGGATGGCGATCCGCCAACCCTTGACGTCAAGATATCGGGTGGCCTTGCCGAACCCACCCGTGCCGCCCCGAACCGCGGAAATCTTCACCTGGAGTTCGGCCGACGGTGACACCCGGTCGGCCAGGAACACGAAGACCACATAGTCCCGGGTCCCGGTCGGCACGGAACCAGGCGTCATCCACGTCACGGCATTTTTTGCCATGAACCGGATCAGCGCCGTGTGGGTCTGGAGCAGGTTGCCGGCCAGGTTAACTACCGCCTCGCTGGGCACGACGAACATGCTGGCCTCGGGGAACACCGAATACAACGGTGCCGCATTGGCCTCGCCAATCTCAATTTCACCGCCGGCAAACCGGTAGGCCGCATAGTAAAGCACGGTGGTTCGCCGGCCCAACTGGTCCTCGAAATTCAATTCGCCGGCAATTGTCCGTGCGGCCTGGTCCTTGGCCGGGCTGTGGTAGCGCAGCAGCCGGCCTTTTGTCATCGCGAACCCCGCGTAGTCGAAGCCCGTCTCGGACACGGAAATCCTTGCGCCCGGAGCCAATTTCACACCGGGCACGCGATCGAGGTCGCCGCCCCGCAACAGATTTTCAACAGCCGCCTCAACGGCAACGGAATCCGATGTCCGGACAATGCCGGCAACGGGTTTCGGCAAACTGTACCCCTGGGTCACGCAGCCGGTCAGCACCAGCGCCACGAGAATCAAAATCAGGGGCGTTGAGTATCTTTCGGTATGTCGTTCCATTCCTGCCTCCCGTCAATCACTTCGATGGCGCCGTCAACCAATCCGGCAGCAGGGCCAAATTGGGGACAGCCTTTGTCGCCAAGACACCGGCCCGCGATGCAATCGACGGAATGCCGGTCTTGCTTCCATAAGCCGACGTGCCGAGCGCGCCGACGGTGGTTGCCGCCGTGGTCGTCGCCGACGGCGCCACGCCAATGCCCAAGCTGGCGCCGCCCGGCTGGGAGGCGCCGGGCGTTCCCGCTGAACTTGCCGCGCCCGCGGCGGCGCCGGACGATCCACTTGTCCCGCCATGGTCGGCCTGACCGGCGGCGGCCGAATCATCGCCGGCCGGATTGCCCCGCCCCCAATTCTGGCGGGCCTTTGGCGGCTGAACCTTGGCGATGGCGGCGGCCGCCGGTTGGGCCGCTACTTTCGCCGGGATGGGCGCGATGGTCTTGACGATGTTGGTCAACTGCTGCTCCAGCCCAGGTCCCAATCCGCCGCCGCCAACCAGCGGCTGCAGCGTCTTCTGAACAGCCTGAAAATAGGGCGCCGCGGCCTGGCCCTGCACATTTGTGCCGGGTGCGGCAGCCTTGCCGGCGCCTACCGCTCCGCCATCAGGTGCCGCCGCAACGAAATTCTTTGGCGGCGTCGTCGCCTCGGCGCTGGCGCTACTTCCGGCGCCGCTGTCGTCGCTATCGCTTTCACCGCCGCCATCGCCGCCGCCATCGCCGCCGCCGCCGCCGCAGGCGGATACGTCGACAGCGCCGCCGACCGCCAGGCAACCGGCCAGAAGAAACGTTGCAAGCACCCCGGAGATCTTGGGACGTCCGGTTTCAATATGGGTCATTGTATCCTCCTTCCTAAACTCTTGCCATCCAATGTCGTTGTCCGCATCACGCGGTTTGCGTGGACGCCCGCCATCCGGCTGTCAACCGGGGTCCCAGAAATGTCGCCGGATATCCGATAGATCGCCTTGAAATAAAGCGGGTTGGTATCGTCAAATGCGA
>CAZQPC010000062.1:0-17669 GCA_964595005.1 uncultured Magnetovibrio sp. | reverse complement strand
GCCGATTGTCGGTCAGCACCTGACCGGGCTCAACAAGGCCGCGCTCAATGAGCCAGCCGAAGGGAATACGCGGTTGTTCTTTTTTTGATTCTATTTTCAAGACGTCTTCCTCTGGGATTCTGTGGACCTTGGCGATCCTTTTTTTGGCGATGTCTGCGTAGTTCTTGTCGCGCTCGATGCCGACATAATGACGGCCCAGCTTTTTCGCCACCGCGCCCGTGGTGCCGCTGCCGAAAAACGGATCGAGCACCACCTCACCGACATCCGTCGCCGCTAAGATGGTGCGGTACAAAAGGCCTTCCGGTTTCTGTGTCGGATGGGCCTTCTTGCCGTCAATCTTCAGGCGTTCACGGCCCGAGCAGATCGGCATCAACCAGTCCGAACGCATCTGTAAATCGTCGTTCATGGCCTTCATGGATTCATAATTGAACCGGTATTTCGATTCTTTCGAGCGCGCGCACCAGATCATCGTCTCGTGGGCATTGGTAAAGCGCCGGCCACGGAAGTTGGGCATGGGATTGGTCTTGCGCCAGACCACATCGTTGAGCATCCAATAGCCCTGGTCCTGCAAGGCCGTGCCGACCCGGAATATGTTGTGGTAGCTGCCGATCACCCAAAGCGTGCCATCGGGCTTCAAAAGCCGCCTGGCGGCGGCCAGCCAATCACGGGTGAAGGCGTCATAGGCGGCGAAGCTGTCGAACCGGTCCCAATCGTTATCGACACCATCGACCTTCGAATGGTTGGGCCGGTGCAGATCGCCTTCCAACTGCAAATTGTAAGGCGGGTCGGCGAAAATCATGTCGATGCTGCCGGCCGGCAGGGCGTTCATCTGATCAACACATTCACCAACAAGGATGCTGTCGGCGAACGCCGGCGGACCGCCTTCGGCGGTTGATGCAGACCCTCCCTGAGTATTCGGCATCTTCTTTTTATGATCTCTGCCCATCGTCCGCGCAGCATGGAGAAGCCCGGACTCGCCGTCAAGAAGGAAATAGAATCAATGAGTTAGATAAAATTTGACGCAAGATGTGGAGTCTCGGAATCAATCCGGACTCAATATCTTGCGGATCGGCGCGAAACTGCGCCGGTGCGCGGGTGTGACGCCCAGCCGCGCCAGCGCCGCCTGATGCTCCTTAGTGCCGTAGCCGGCGTTGCGGGCCCAACCGTAACCGGGATATCGGGAGTCGAGATCAGCCATAATCCTATCACGGGTCACTTTCGCGGCGATGGACGCGGCGGCGATGGATAGCGACCGCGCGTCGCCCTTGATCACGCATTGCAGATCGCAATTCAGCACCGGCTTGCGGTTGCCGTCGACCAGGGCGAAATCCGGCGCCGGCATGCTCAGATCCGCGACCGCCCGGGCCATCGCCAACAGCGAGGCCTGAAGAATATTCATGATATCGATCTCGGCAATGTCCGCTTCACCAATGCCGATCCTGGCGACCGCTGACAATTCGCGAAACAGGTCTTCGCGGACCGCCGGCTTCAGTTTCTTGGAATCGTCCAGCCCGCTGCGCAGTGCCTTCGGCAGGCTGCCCGCATCAAGCACCACGGCTCCGGCGACGACCGGTCCGGCCCAAGGACCGCGCCCGGCTTCATCGACACCGGCGATGACCAGATGCCCGGCATCACGGGCCGCGTCTTCATAGGCCCAGTCAGGCATCTTTCTTGCTGTCGGTCGGTCCGTTCGAGGGTTTCCGGGCGCGCTTGGATTTCTTGGCTGGGCCGGATTTCGGCTTCCTCTTGCGCGCCGGTTTCGGCTTTTCGACCGCCGCCGCGTCGATCTCAAGTGTCGGCGGCGCGGTCTTCTCCGGTTCAGGGGTCTTGGTTTCTGGCGGCGGCGGCAATACCTCGACGGCCGCATCTTTGGGTTCGGCCATCGTCGCCGTGTCCGATGCATCGGTTGATTGCAGGGCGCGCGCATCGCGGGCCCGCTTTTGTTTCAACCGGCGGCGGCGGACCCACAGCGCCGCCATCCGCAATTGACGGTGCGACCCGGTGCGCGCGCCGTCAAACGCCTCGGAGACCATTTCCACCTCCGGGCCATAGACCAGCGCCATCAACTCGCGGCTCTCGGTAATGCCATAGCTGACCAGCAATTGGACACGCCGCCCGGTGATCACCCAAAGCGGGCTCAAGGCCAGGCTCATGACCGTCACGGCGACGATCAGCCGGCTGTGGGCTTGGCTGATGACGCCGGCGTCCGTGGCGATGACCGCCAACAGGAAGGAAAATTCCCCGACCTGGGAAATCATGATCCCGGCCAGGAAGGCGTGATGCCAGGCCTGGCCCAACAGACCGAGCGCCGTCACATTGACGACCGTCTTGAACACCGCAATGACCACAAACAGGATCAACACCGTCGACAAATTGGCCCAGATATAGTCGAGATCTATCAACAGGCCGACGGACAGGAAAAACACCATCATCAAGACGCTCTGGATCGGCTGGGTGGCGCCCAGCATGGATTGGCGGTCGGTGGAATTGCCGATGATCAAGCCGGCCAGAAACGCCCCGTATGCCGCCGACAGGCCCAACAATCCTGACAAGGCGGCCATGCCGAAACAGAACCCCAAGGCGCTCAAGGGCAACAGGTCCGCATGGCCGGCGACGACCTTTGAAAATGGCAGTTGCACCTTGCGGCCTGAGCTCAAATACAGGATCAAACCGACCAGGAAGGCCACCGAGAACACGATCTTTGGCACCACCAGCCAATCAACTTCGTCGCCGCCCATGGCGTTGACGGTGATCATCATCGGCACCACGGCCAAATCCTGGGCGATCAGCACGCCGACGGCGATGCGCCCCGTGCGGCGGCGCAATTCTCCCAGGCTTTCCAGGATTTTTACGGCCACCGCCGTCGATGACAATGCAATGACGAAGCCGAACAGAATGGCCGCCGATACCGACCAGTTCAGGACCTGGGCGCAGAGCAACATGACGCCGACACCGGCACCGATTTGAATGACCGTCGTCGTCAGCGACAATAGCCAGACCCTGCGAAAGGCCCGCAGGGACAGTTCCATGCCGATCAGGAACAACAGCATCAGCACGCCCAGTTCCGCCAGGCTGTCAATACCGGTGCGGTCCTCGACCAAGCCCAGGCCCGATGGCCCCAACAGGACCCCGGCCAGGATATAGCCGACGATGGCCGGCTGGCGCAGGCGTTCCAGCACCACGCCGCAGGCCAGCGCCGCCAGGGCGACGGCGGCAATGCCGGTCAGGGCGTCTTGGGCATGACCTTCCATGTCAGAACAATACCATCAAGCGGCCTTAAGTACGTCGAGGACAAATGCGTACAATTCCGCCGTTTCCTTGAGCCGGTCGAAACGGCCCGCCGCACCGCCGTGCCCGGCGTCCATGTTGGTCTTCAGGCAGATCAGGCGCCCGTCCGTCTTCATCGCCCGCAGCTTCGCCACCCAT
The DNA here is from genome assembly GCA_964595005.1 of uncultured Magnetovibrio sp. Lineage (GTDB taxonomy): Bacteria > Pseudomonadota > Alphaproteobacteria > Rhodospirillales > Casp-alpha2 > UBA3470. The sequence goes on along the minus strand of CAZQPC010000062.1, from coordinate 14,243 downwards.
TTGGCCGGCTCCCAATAGGTGACGCGCGGATCGGTCAGGCCCGCCGTCACGAAGATGTTGGGATAGGCTTTGGCGGTCACATTGTCGTAAGGTGAATACGCCTCAATCCCTGCGTAGGCATCCGGGTTATCGATGGGGTTGCCCCATTCGGGCCATTCCGGCGGCGTCAACGGCAAGGTGTCATCCAGCATGGTATTGAGGACATCGACGAACGGCACATCGGCCAGGACGGCGCCGAACAGATCGGGCCGCATGTTGGTGACAGCCCCCATCAGCATGCCGCCGGCGCTGCCGCCGTGGGCGGCGATGTTGCCGGCCCGGGCCATGCCCGCACCGATCAACCCGTCCGCGGCGGCGATAAAATCGACGAAGGTGTTGGCCTTCTTTTCGCCGCGCCCGTCGCGGTACCAGCGGTATCCCTTCTCCATGCCGCCGCGCACATGGGCGATGGCATAAATGAAGCCGCGGTCGACCAGGCTGAGGCGCGGCGTGCCGAAACCCGCCGGCATGGCCATGCCGTAGGCGCCGTAGCCATAGAGCAACACCGGCGCCGATCCATCAAGAGGCGTATCTTTGCGGTACAGCAGACTGACCGGCACGGTCTCATCATCGGTCGTCGGCACATTCAGCCGCCGGGTGACATAGTCGGCCGGGTCATGGCCCGACGGCACCTCTTGTTCCTTCCGCAGGACACGTTCGCGGTTGGCCATGTCATAGTCATAAACCCGTTCCGGCGTGGTCATCGACGAATAAGTGAAGCGCAGCACCGAGGTGTCGAATTCGTAGGAGCCGCCAAGGCCCAGGGCGTAAGCCTCTTCATCGAAATCGATGGCGTGTTCATTTCCGGACCTGTCCGCGATGACGACACGCGGCAGGGCATTGACCCGTTCCAGACGCACCCAGAAATCCTTGAAGGACATCACCGAGAGGATCAGACGGCCCGGCTCATGGGGCACCACGTCACGCCAGTTTTCCGGCTCCGGCGCATCCAACGGCGCCGACATGATCTTGAAATCCTCCGCCTTGCCGGCGTTAGTGCGGATCAAAAACCGGTCGTCCTGGTCACTGAGGTGATATTCCGTGTTGGTCTTTCGCGGCGCCACTAGGCTCGGCTCACCATCCGGTCTGTCGGCGTCGATCAGATGGGCTTCCGATGTCTGGTGGTCGTGGGCGGAAATGATCAGATAGCGCCGGCTTTCGGTCGATGAAACACCGACGAAAAAGCCCGGGTCGGCTTCCCTGTAGACCCAGGGATCGTCGGCCGGGTCCGTGCCGAGACGGTGGCGCCGGACCGCATGGGGCCGGTGGTTGTCATCCAATACGGTGTACAGGATGGTGCCGCCGTCCGCCGACCAGGCCAGCCCGCCGTTGGCGTTGTCGATCACGTCGGGCAGGTCTTGCCCGCTGGCCAAGTCCCGGAAGCGGATGGTGTATATCTCCGATCCGTTCAAATCGACCGCATAGGCCGCCAAGCTGTGGTCGGGGCCATGATCAAAGGCGCCCAGCTTGAAATAGGCTTCGCCCTCGGCCGCTTTATCGCCGTCGAAAAGAACCTCTTCATCGCCGCCATTGCTGGGCGTCCGGCACAGAATAGGATGCTGACCGCCTTCCCGGAACCGCCGGTAATAGGCCCAGGGTCCGTCCGGCAACGGCACGGAGGAATCGTCTTCCTTCACCCGGCCTTTCATTTCCTTGAACAGCGCGTCAACTTCGGCACTCAGGGGGCCCAGGACGGTCTCGGTGAAGGTGTTCTCAGCCTCCAGATAGGTCCGAATGCCCGCATCCAGGACGCTGGGGTCGCGCATCACCGTTTGCCAGTCGTCGTCGCGCAGCCAGGCATAGTCGTCGGTCTTTTCGCGGCCATGCCAGGTCGTCGTCGTCGGGCGTTTTTCGGCGATCGGCGGGGTCGGTCGGGTCATGCCATGAGGGCCTTTCTTGCCATTTTTTTCGTCTGTTCGCGCAGCGGTCCTGGATTGGGCCGGTCGGCGAGCGTTGTCAACCAGTGCGCCGCCGGATCACGGCCTCGGCGGTGCCCCCACTCAATACGGCGCAGCAGAGCGCCCGCTTCCGCTGGCAAGCGCTCGGGGACATCGAAGCCGTTCAAGGTCGCCCAAATTCCGGACCAGCAGCGGCCGACGGCGTAAGGATTATACCCGCCGCCGCCGGAGACCAGCAGGCGCGGCGCCACCTTGGCAATGAGGTCTATGGCCCGCCAAATGGCGACATTGGAGATCTGCAATTTGCTCTGCGGATCGTCAGCCAGGGAATCGCATCCACCCTGGATGTACACCACGGCCGGATCGAATTCGGTCAGCACGGGCAGCATGACGGTTTCGATCAGATACTCCCATTCCGTATCGTTGCACCCCGCAACCACGGGCAGGTTCCGGTGGCTGGAACTTTTGTCCTCAACGGTGCCCATGGTCCCGGCCGTGCCGTCACGCGCCATGGGCCAGCGCCATGCTTCGTGGATGGACATGGTGAATACCCGCTCATCACCGGCAAAAGCATCCTGGACGCCGTCGCCGTGATGGGCATCCAGGTCCATATAGAAAACCCGGGCCACGCCAAGGCCCAGCATGGCGCGAATGCTCAACACCGGTTCGTTGAAATAGCAAAACCCGCTGGCCCGGTCCGGCCGCCCGTGATGCTGACCGCCGCCGACGTTATAAATAACGCCATCGTCCCGGGCCAACTTCCGGGCCGCCAGCAGCCCGCCGCCGCAGGCCGTGGCCGGGCGCCGGAACATGCCGTCGAAGATGGGGTTTCCGTTGAACCCGATATGATGGCGTTGCCCCAGCGCCGGGTCGATCCGGCCAAGCGTCTCGGCGGCATCAACCGCATTAATGTAATCAATGTCGTGGAAGTCCGCCAAATCGTGCTTGCTGGCCCGGGGGCTGTCGATGAAGTTGCCTGCGTCCAGCCATCCCAAGGCCCGGCACAAATCCATGACGAGTGTCACTCTCGGGATTCCCAGGGGATGCCCGCGCCTTTGGTTGGTGGTGCGAAACACCTCGCTGCCGATAAACCGCGGCAATTTTTTATCCATGGGCTAAAGGTAGGCATCCGCCGGGCGCGCGCCAAGTCCGCCGGTGTCTTTTCCCCTTGAACAACGGCGAAATTCGCCGATATATATCGCTTCCTTTTTGACCCGTGAAGCGAAGACATCCGACCATGAATGACCACGCTGCCGCCGCGACCGAAACGATCCTGGCCAATTGCCTGACCGACGTCGCCCTGCCCGAACTGCCGAACCACACATCGGGCAAGGTCCGCGAATCCTATGACCTACCGGACGGCCGCCGGGTGATGATCGCGTCTGACCGGCAATCGGCCTTCGACTATGTCCTCGCCGCGGTCCCCTACAAGGGCCAGGTGCTGACCCAGACGGCCAATTTCTGGTTCGAGGAAACGGCCGATATTTGCGCCAATCATATTATCGAGACGCCGGACCCCAACGTGGTCATCGGCAAGCGCCTTGATATGCTGCCGGTCGAGATGGTGGTCCGCGACTATATGACCGGGTCGACGGAAACCTCCATCTGGCCCATGTATCAGCGCGGCGAGCGGGTCATGTACGGGGTCGAATTCGCCGAAGGCCTGTCGAAAAACCAGAAATTGCCCGACACCATCCTGACGCCGACAACCAAAGGCATGGCCGGCGAACATGATGAACCGACAACGCCCGCGGAGATCGTCGAAACGGGCCGCCTGACGCCATCCCAGTGGGATGAACTGGCGGATTTGAGCCTGGCTGTGTTTGCCCGCGGCCGGGAAATTGCGGCGGCCAACGGCTTGATCCTGGTCGACACCAAGTACGAATTCGGCGTCGATCCCGATACCGGCAAAATCACCCTCGCCGATGAGATCCACACCCCCGATTCCAGCCGCTATTGGCTGGCCGACAGTTACGCCGGGCGCCTGGGCGCCGGCCAGGAGCCGGAAAGCCTGGACAAGGAATTCCTGCGGCTTTGGATCAATGCGCGCTGCGACCCCTATAAGGACCCGATCCCCGACATTCCCGCCGATACCTTGATGGAATTTTCCGGCAAATACGTTCAGCTCTATGAAAAAGTGACCGGCCGGTCGTTTGATCATGCACCCATGGACCGCCCGGTGATGGTCCGCATCCGCGAAAACCTGGCAAAGGCCTTGCCCGACTTCTTCTGAGGAGCACCCCATGACAGCCGTCCCGCGCGCCGCCTTCGGCCTTCTTGTCATCGGTCTGGCGCTTGCGGCGGGACCGGCCGCCGCCGACTGGGTCAAGTTCCAAACATCCGGCGGCGCGACGGTTTCGGCCGTCCTGGCGCTGCCGGAAGGCGCCGGCCCGCACCCGGCGGTGATTTACAACCACGGTACCGTGGTCCGCCGCGACGGCTACCAGACGGCGGCCGACAAGGGCTATGACCTGGACGGCTATGCTGCCGCCTTGGCGAAAGCCGGCTACGTCGGCCTGGCGCCGGTCCGTGAACACCTGGCCGGCGCCGATTACGCCGAGGCCGTCAGCGGCGGGGTCGAAACGGTGCGATCCGCCGTCGCCTACCTGAAATCCCGAGGCGACGTCGACGGCGCCCGAATTGGCGCCATGGGCTTTTCCGAGGGCGGTCTGGTGACGCTGTGGTCGGCGATCAAGGGTATTGATGTGAAGGCCATCGTGTTGATGTCGCCGGCGACCATCCGCGACGCCGGCGATTGGCAGTTAAAGAGCGCCGCCAAGCGCGGCACGCTTGGCCGTCTGACCATGCCGGTGATGCTGAGCGTCGGCGAGAACGACAATCGATCGATCCGCAAGGTGACGGCGCGCCGGCTGATCCCCAACCTGAAATCCCTGGGCATCCCCTTCGAACACAAGACCGACTACCCGGGTGATCACAAGTGGTTCTGGTCCGTTCAGGCCAATCACTTCGCCGATGTTGCCAAATTTCTCGACCGTCACTTGAAGAACTGAACGATTTCAGGGTGCCGAGAGCATCGTGCGCTAGCGCCGGTAATACTCAGCAATCGCGCGTTCCCTGTCTTGAAATAATGGCGCCGGGTCGACCTCACCGAAATAGGTGGAAAACAGGGCGCTCGATCGAATCACCCGGGCCGCCGCCAGATTTCCCAATTCATGCCAATGGACGTCGTACTTGAAGCGGTGGGCCGCGTAGTCGCCCATGAAATCAGACAGATAGAGCACCCCGGACGGATCACGGCCGACCAGTTTCCCGGCCACATCGCGGTCGTCGGGCCTCGGCAGGACAACGATCAGGAAGCGCCGTCCGTCGGCGGTCACGTCGGCCTTCCACTTCGCCAGCACGGCCTTGAACGTGCGTGCCAACTTAAGCGTTTGCGGCGACGGTGACGGGCCGGTGATATCGGTGACCAGGGATTCGGCAAAGTCGTCCCTGAGGCGTTTTTTCTGCGCCTTGCGGGCCGCTGAAAACCGGTCGGCGACACGAAACAACCGGTCGGAATAATCGCGGTTACCGGGCAGCGATTTTTTGATCAGCGCCCTGGCCTGATGATAGGCGGAGATAGCCACGTAGGGGGTGCGGAATTTACCGAGGATCCGCAAGGTCCGGTTGGCCCGGGGTTGCAGAAATTTCACTTTCCCGTCCGCACCAAGGGTGGTGATACCGGCTTCATATAGATTGCGGAGATCGTTCTCGCACAGGACATAGACCACCGTGTGAATATCCAGATGCCGGTATTTCAGGTAGCGCAGATAATTCTGATCGACGCCGTAGGCATCGACGCCGAAATTCACCATCCGGAATTTTCCACCGGCCAGTTCATCAAGCAGGCGGACAAAGGTGAAGCGGTTCTCGATGCGCCGGTTCTCCGTGAAGCTGTCGCCGAAGAATCCGACGATATTCCTTTTCGCGGATGTCGAAACACGGTCATGATTGCGCACACCATCGTCGTCATAAACGATCTCGATGGGCACTTTCAGATCGGGGTGGCGATGGCGTTCAACGGCGTTGCGGGGCCGCTCCCAGATGGCCGGCGACAGCCGCAGGTCCTGGGAAGCTAATTCCTTGTAGGTGCCGGTGAGCACCAGAACGATCTCAAACAGTGCCAGGGAGACGAGGATCGAGGCGACGACAAGCGCGAAATTTTTTGCAACGGCCTTCATGCGGCCCTCTGGCCAGCGGCATATGGGGTATCGCTCAGAAACGTGCTCGGATCATACCGGCACGACCGGCCCGTCATCAATCGTCGTGGCACCAATTGCGGCAGTCATCGAAGATGCCGCCGCGCACGCCTTTCGCGGCGCGGTCATCGGCCGGGTCGCGTTGGTAGCCGGGCGGGTCGTCGCCCTGGCAAATGGAGACCAAGGCCTCGTCAAGGTCGTCGACAAGAGGTTTGGGGAGCGCGTAGTCCGTGGCTTGCATGGGCGCCTCGCCTTATGTTCGGTCCATATCGCTGTCCAGCGTATCCTGAGAGGGTTACCAAATGGTTTCGGCAAGACGCCGGATGTGGTTGTCTGAAATTCTTCCGCGCGACATCAACGTATGAGGCCCGTCATGCCGACCACCACCCGACAGATCATTCTCAAGCAACGGCCCGAAGGCTGGGTCACCACAGACGACTTCGACACGCGCGAGATCGAGTTGGGCGGGCCCGGCGACGGCGATGTGCTGGTGCGCGCCATTTACATGTCCCTCGACCCCTATATGCGGGGCCGCATGGACGCGTCGAAATCCTACGCCGCCAATTTCCAGATCGGCGAGCCCTTGAAGGCGCGGGTCATCGGCGAGGTGACCGCGTCAAACGATGACACGTTCCACCCCGGCGATCTGGTCTTCGGCATGCTCGATTGGGCGGACCATACGATGGCCGGACCGGCCGCCGGACTACGCCACGTGGATCCGGCCCTGGCGCCCCTGCCCTATTATCTGGGCGTCCTGGGGATGCCCGGCATGACCGCCTGGATCGGCATGGAAATGGGTGATCCGAAGCCCGGAGAAACGGTGTTTGTCTCCGCCGCCTCGGGCGCCGTCGGCCAGATTGCCGGGCAGCTTGGCCGGCTCCGCGGCTGCCGCGTGGTCGGCAGCGCCGGCGGCGATGACAAGGTGGCTTTTCTGACCAATGAGCTGGGCTTTGATGCGGCCTTCAACTACAAGACCGCGCCGGACCTGCTGACGGCCCTCGAAGAACACGCACCGGTCGGTGTCGACATGTATTTCGACAACGTCGGCGGCGCCACCCTGGAGGCGGCCCTGGATCATGCCAACAATTTCGCCCGTTTCATCCAGTGCGGGATGATCTCGCAGTACAACCTTGAGCGCGACCAGATGCAGGGCATCCGCAACCTCACCCACATCAACCGAAAACGCATCCGCATGGAAGGGTTCATCGTCGGCGATCACGCCGAACGATTGGATGAATTCATGGGGCAAATGGCGGGCTGGCTGAAATCGGGGGCGGTGACATACCGCATTCACATGACCGACGGGCTGGAGAATGCGCCCGAGGCGTTCATTTCGATGCTGAAGGGCGGCAATTTCGGCAAGCAGGTGGTGCGTATCGGCGACGAGCCGTAGGCCGGCAGGTGTGGGCCGTGGGAAACCTGCTCTTACGCCGCCATCCGCCGCACCCGGTCAATCTCCAGGATCATCATGGCGTTAAGGACATCGGCCTCATCGGTATCGCCAAGCAGGTCGGCGGCATAGGCGCGGGTGGCGCGGCTTGGCGCATCATCCGTGCCACCGTATTTCGACAGCCACGTCTCCAGGCCTTCGGCGTGGACGGCGTGGCGCACGACATCCCTCGCCACCATGGGCAGGAAGTCGGTCCAGAAAACGACGTGGCTGAGTTGGCGATGCGTCTGCATGATCTCGTCCCAATCCGTCTTTTTCACGATTTTCATTTCGATACCGTTATAAAAAAGTTCGCCACGCTTTGCAGTGATACCCGTCACAGGCGCCGACCGGTTCGGGCGGGTAACTATATATTAGGTGTTCCTGGTGTTAGAATTGATGGTTATGGGACTTTCAAAAGAGGCGGCCAATTTCAGCATCATTTGCCTGGATGCGGATCGGGAGTGGCTGAGCATTCTTTCCCGCGAGCTCAAATCCATCGGCATGCGCAATGTGCAAACGGTCACCGACCCGAAAATGGCCTTGGGTCACTTGCAGCATTCGGATATTGACCTCGTCGTCATCGACCACAATTTGAAATTCGCGAAATTCCTGCGCCACAGCAAGGCCAGTCCCAATCGTGAAGTGCCGATCATCATGATGACCACGCAGGTCCGTCCCGAAGATATTTTCGCCATGCGCGACGCCGGGGTGAATGAGATCGCGGTCAAACCCTGTTCCATCAACCAGCTTTTGCAACGGATCGAGGCCATCGCCAGCAACCCAAGGCGTTTTGTCTGGTCCGATGAATTTGCCGGACCCGACCGGCGCCGCAAGGAAGGCCAGTTCAGCGGTCCGGAACGACGCGACGCCGAGGACTGATCCCCAAGAGCCGTAAAGTATATATGGGCCGGTTTTATTTGTAGGCCGGTGTTTCCGGCGCCAGCGGCAACACCGGCTGCAGGCCTGGCACATGAATGCCGCCCCGGGGCGTGCCCAATTCGATATTCACATAGCGTTGGCGGAATTGATCCGGCAAGGGCCGTCCGTCCGGCATGGACAGCCATAATCGGACCAGATGCCGTTTGCGTTCCGGTTCGGGCCAGTCTTCGTATTCCGTCCGGGCATGCAGGATCAGATGGTTGTGAACGAATTGGATGTCGCCGCGCTCGAAGGGAAGGTCCAGCCGGAAGGCCGGATCGCGGGTTGCACCGTCCAAAAGGTCCAGGGCCTGCAATTGCGCCGATGACATCGCAGGCACGTCGTCGTAGCGTTGCGCCGATTCAATATAAGGACGCAGGGGACCGAAGGTGCTGAGCAGGCCTTCGTGCCAGTTGAATACCGGCAGTTCGAACCAGGCGTTCATGCCGTCGGGAATTTCGCCGCGCCGGTCGATGTGGAAAGGCTGGTAGAGAACGTCGAGCAGATCCGGCCGCCGGGCCATGATCTCATCGTGGACGGCGGTCGCGCTGACGATGCTCGACAGGCCGCCGGATTTCGCCAGGTGCGCGCACAACAGAGCGACCACGTCGACCGAATCGGAATGGAACGGCAGGTCGACAGGCGTCTGCGTCAGGCGCTGTTTCGGATCATCCGGCGACAGGCCGATATCGATGACGTGCGCCACCATATGGCCATTTCGGTTTTGCGGCCGCGGCGTGCCGATATGCACGCCGATACCGAAATAAAGCCGGGCCAGCTCCGCCATCCCGTAGCGTTCGACCGGCAGGCCGCGCAGGTAGGCGAACCCCCGGCCGTCCAGCAAGTCGCGGCGTATGGCCTGTAATCGTGGCGCCAATGTGGGCAGCGGAAAATCGTTGATACCGATGTCCAGCGTATCAATCCCGGCGGCTTCAGTTGCCTCGGCCGCACCGTCCAATTCGTCCATGTCGGCATCCGACAGCCGGTAAATCCATTCGCTTGAGGCCGCCATCTCGGCGCCGCGCCAGGAAGCGGGGCCGCCGACGGGCCCGGGCGCCATGGGGAAAGGCCGCGTGCCGGTCACCAAAGCCACCTCGCTAACTGGTCGGCCGGGCGCAGCGGCGCCAGATTTTCGCTTTCGCCTCGCCTTCCTGAACGGTGATGTGCTCATCGTCCATCTGGTTCATGACGACGCGTGTTCCGGCGCCCGTCTCACCGGCCGGCACGACATAGTCAAACCCGTGCCGGTCATAATCGCCGGTGGATTTCTGTCCGCCGGGCGTGATGATATTCGGCCCGTCAATGGAAACAGAACGCCCGTCCGTAAAACACCAATGGCCGTCGATGGCATCCGCCCGGGCCGCGCCGGCGGTCCCCAGGACAAACGCGGCTGCCACGGCGGCGGATATTCTGCAACGGATAGGCATTTTCAAGGCCTCCCAACGAAACCCCATCAAATGTTATTGGCGGCCTCATTGAACGTGTTGGCGATATCGGTGCCGATGATCGTCAAGGCGGCAACGATGACCAAGGCAATGAGGCCGGCGATCAACGCATACTCAACAGACGTTGCTCCGGCTTGGTTCTTGATGGTCTCCGAAAAACGTGTCATGCCGCCTTTTTAGCATCAATCTCGTTGCCGCACGATAGCCTCGGGAGCCTAGCGTCAAAGCCGTGACCTTCTTGATCATCAAAATCGTTGCCGCCGCCATCATCGTGCTCGGGTTTTCAATTCTGGCCGAGCGTGTCGGCCCGCGGCTGGCCGGCGTGCTCATGGGCGCGCCCTTTGGCGCCCTGATCAGCTATTACTTCATCGGCCACGAAGCGGGGCCGGCATTCGTCGCCGCCGGCGTGCCGCACGCCGTTGCCGGCCTGGTCGGCACGCTGTCCTTCACCTACGCCTACTATCGGGTATCCATCCGCCTTGCCGCGGCGCCGGCGTTATGGAACGCCGGCGCGTCGACCCTTGCCGGCCTGATCGCGTTTTTCATCTGGACCGCGGCCATCCACGATATTTCCCTGTCCATCCCGACGGCGCTGATGGTGTTGATCCCGTTCATGGTCCTGTTCACCTATCTGTTCCGTCAGGCCGGCAACGTCCGGGTCCGCACGCCGGCGAAACTGACGCCCAAACTGTTGGCGATCCGCGCCGGCGGCGCCGCATTGCTGGTGAGCGCCGTTTCCAGCGCGGCGGTTCTGCTGGGACCGGCCTGGGGCGGGCTGCTCATGGGATTCCCCATGACGCTGCTGCCGACCATGCTGATCATCCACCTGAGTTATACCAAGGAACACGTGCACTCGTTCCTCGGCGCGTTCCCGATCGGACTCGGATCGCTGGTCGCCTACATCCTGGTTGTCAGCGAGTCCTTCCCGCGCTTCGGCGTCGACCTGGGTACGCTGATCGCCCTGGGCGCGGCCTATGTGTACCTGGCCATCCTGCCGTTGGCCTTCCGCTGGACCCGGAAATTGAGAAGTTGATCAATTGCGGACGTGAACGCGGTAGCTGAAGGCGACCGTCTGCTTGGCCGGCACGGTGATCCGCCAGACCGCTTGGTTGTCCTCGCGGGTGTGCGGCTTGTCGGAATCCATCAACCGCCAGTCGCCGGGAACCGTTTCCACCACCTTGACGGTTTCGCTTTTCGCGCCGCCATTGTGAACCTCAAGGCGAAACGCCGCTTCGTTGTCATGACGGTCGATGCGCCGGAAATCCGTCTGCCGGCGCTTGACGGTGACATCGAAAGCATTGCCACCGCTCAATGTCACCTGGCCGCCGACGGGCGTGTCGTCAAGATGGTCTTCGCCCAGGAACTGCGCCGCGCCGGCAGCGTCGTTACCGTACAGGCGGACCGTGCCGGCCGGCAGCGGCTGCGTGCGGTCATCTTTCGGATTTGTGAAACTGAGACGGACCGCCGGATGGGTCGGCCGGCCACCGCCGCCGCGGACGCGTCCGAACACGGCGGGATGTCCTTCGCTGACCAGTTCGCGGGTTGCGCTCACGGTAAGCGGGGCCAGCAGCGCGGCCTGCACCTGCTCGCCGCGTTTCAGGCTCACTGGCTGGGGCAAACTGTAGAAGTGATAGCCTGCCAGGGCTTCGCGAACGGTCGGGGCGGCGTCTTCCATGGCCGCTTGCGCCCCCATCATCATGGCCTTGCGGAGTTCTGAGCGCGGTGCCGCCGAGACGCGGCGCACCTGACCGGCGACGACCTTCACCCGGGCATTGTCAAAATCGATGCCGGCGCCATTGCGCAACGCCGCCCAGGCGTGCAGACGCAAGGTTTCCGCCGCCCGGTCCCAACTTGCCGTGTAGGCGGCCCGCCACGTCAGACCGCCGCTCAGGTAACGCATGGCCATCCGCCGGGTCCCGCCGTTGGCGGTTTCCACTTGCGCCGCCAGGACCGGTTCACCGCGCAGGTGCGCGGGGATCGACGGGAAGCTCCAGCGCCCCTGGGGATTGCTGACAAGACGGCCGCCGATTCGCGCGATTACGCCGCCCTGAACGGAAACCAGGGTCGCCTCGACGGCGCTTTGCGCACCGGTTTGCGGATGGTCGCGGATCAGGTTCAGGGTCTGCCCCACATGCGCCTCGAGAAGCCGGCGCGGGTTGAGGTTCGCCGGGCGCAGGGTTTGCGTCAAAACACGGCTATCCTTGCCAAGCCCCAACTGAACGCTGTCGGGCAACATCTTGAGACTGACCCCGGTAACGTCCAAGTTGCTGATTCCAACAGGCAATTCGACGGACCGGTGGTCTTTCACCAGGCTCAGGCCGTTGCCGTATATGGTCACCGCCAGGGCCGTGCGGTCAGCGGCCACGGAGGCTCTCTCGGCCGCCATTGCCGCCGCCGGCGTCATCAATAGGGCGGCCGCGGCGGCGGCCCGCACTCGGATCATCGATGGTCTCATGGCCTGGTCCTCATTTCATCAGAGCGAAGTTTGCGTTCCCACTTGGGCTCGGGCAAGGTGATAGTGCGTCAATGTGGTGGTTCCATGGCATGAATATGGCTTCTTCGATGCAATCTTTCCTGCAAGGTCCCGAGGGCACGGTCGCTTTGGCGGCCGGTGTCGCATTGCTGTTGGCGGTGGTCATCGGTGTCTATGTGACGGCCCGTCGCGACCGCCAGGCGGCGGCCACGGAAATGCAGCGCCTGGCCCAGATTTCCGAGCAGATGGCGCATGCCCAGGCGGATTTGTCCCAGAAGCTGGCGGCGTCGCAAGCCGAACTGTCCGGCCGCCTGCAGCAGTCCCAGTCCGGGGTCAGTGAACGCCTGGATCAGCTGAGCCGGCGTCTCGGTGACGGACTGGCCCAGCAAACGGAGAAGACCGGCGCCAACCTGAAGGAATTGGAAAAGCGCCTGGCGGTCATCGACCGGGCCCAGCAGACCATCACCGGCCTTTCCGAGCAAATGGTCAGCCTTCAGGATATCCTGTCAAACAAACAGAGCCGCGGCGCCTTCGGGGAAATCCAGTTGCAAGATCTCGTTACCGCGGCGCTGCCGCCGTCGGCCTATGAATTTCAAGCCACCCTGTCCAACAACAAACGTGCCGATTGCCTGTTGAAGCTGCCCAATCCGCCGGGTTCCATCGCCGTCGATTCGAAGTTTCCTTTGGAAAGTTTCCAGGCCCTGCGCGACGCGGACAATGACGATATGCGCAAGGCCGCCGGGCGTGCCTTCGCCGCCGATGTGGGCAAGCATGTGAAGGACATCGCGGAAAAGTACATCGTTGCCGGCGAAACCGCCGATTCGGCCCTGATGTTCCTGCCCTCGGAAGCCGTCTATGCGGAATTGCACGCCAATTTCCGTAACGTCGTCGAGGATTCTTTCCGGCGCCGGGTCTGGATCGTCTCGCCGACCACCCTGATGGCGACCTTGAATACGGTCCGCGCCGTCCTCAAGGACGCGAAGATGCGCGAACAGGCCGGCGTCATCCAGGCCGAGGTGGTGCGGATGCTTGACGATGTCGGCCGCCTCGACAAACGGGTCGGCAATTTGCAAAGCCATTTCGATTTGGCGGTCAAGGACATGAGCGAAATCCGCATATCGACGGGCAAGATCATCTCCAAGGGCGAGAAGATCGATGCCCTGCACTTCGAAGACGACAGCCCGGCCGAAGATCTGGCACCGGAAGCCCCGCCGCAATTGCGCTCCGTGGAAGGGAGCTAGGGCGGAACTGAATGTAAAATTCAGAAGACGACTGGAGTGAACCGTTCATGCGCCGCCGGCTCATCCTCAAATCCGATCAACAGAGGAATGGAACGATCAGAAGAAGGCTGCAGCATCTTCAAGATTCAAGAGTTGAATGGAATAATTTTGTCCGGTGATGGCTGTAAACCAGAGGTGAATTACATAACCTCATAAGGTCTCAGTTGACCCGTAACGGACATTAATCTGTTTGTGCGAAACGGCTTCCCGAAAAGAATCGGCGGCCCCGATGCTATCTGGGACCGCCGCTGGTGTTTTGTCCGTCGTCGCGGCTACTTTAACTTGAACTGCTGGTTCGGCCCATTGTGACAATCCCACTGGTGGACCTGGCCGCCGTTGTTCTTGGAGGCACCGGCAATGTCGAGGCACCTGTCCGAATGCCTTGCCTTTAAGATGGACCAGCCGCCGCCCTTGAACTCTCGCCATTGATGGTTGGCGCCGCCTGGACAGGCGTACTGGATGACCTTGGCGCCGTTACTCTTGGAGGCGCCTTCAACAACCAGGCACTTGTTCGAATGCTTGACCTGCAACGAGAACCAGCCGCCGCCACGATCGATCT
>CAZQPC010000061.1:15113-17706 GCA_964595005.1 uncultured Magnetovibrio sp. | reverse complement strand
CACAATCGTTTTAGGCGACCCAAAACCTGAGTTGATATTGACCCGGTCGAGGTTCAGGGAAATCGGATGATTGGCAAGATCACGCTTCTATGGATGGCGGCGCTGCCCCTCATGGGAAGCCCGGGCCCGGCGACGATGAGTGTCGCCGCGACGGGTGCCGCTTACGGCTCGGCTCGTGGTTTGCGGTACATGCTGGGGGTGTCCACGGGCACCTGCGGCGTTCTCGTGCTGATTGCGACAGGGGTGACAGGTGTCGTACTGGCCATGCCTGGCGCCGTCGCCGTCATCACGGTTTTGGGTACCGCCTATATTCTTTATTTGGCCTATAAGATTGCCACTGCACCGGTCATATCCGACGAGGCGGAAACTAAAAATGCGCCGTCTTATGCAAGCGGCTTCATGTTGGCCATTGCCAACCCGAAGGCCTATGCCGCCATCGGCGCCATCTTTTCGTCCAAGATCCTGCTGCCCGACGACGTCATCATGGACGCGGTCGTCAAGGTTCTCGCGTTGCTTATTGTCGTTATTGGCGTCAACAGCGCTTGGTTGCTTTTCGGGTCGGCATTTTCGCTTATTCTGAAAAACCCACGCTATGGCCGGATCGCCAACATTACCTTCGCGGCGCTTCTCGTGGGGTCGGTGGTGCTGGTATTCATTTGAGGCTGGTTTTGTCCCTGGGCACCGTCAAACTTCAAGAACGATTTTGCCGGCGTGGCCGGCGCGTTCCATAAGCGCATGAGCTTCCCGGGCTTCCCGCAACGGGATAACCGAATTGACGACGGGCTTCACGGTGGCGTCGGCAAACAGCGGCCAAACTTTCTCGCGCAACTCGGCCGCGACGTCGCTCTTGTAGGCGTCGGGCCGGCTGCGCAAGGTCGACCCGGTATAGGTCAGCCGTTTCAACATCACGGGCATGAGATTGATTTCGACTTTCGATCCCAGGGCAAAGGCCAACTGCACGATGCGGCAATCTGGGCGCGCCGCCTTGAAATTGCGTTCAATGTAAGGGCCGCCGACGATATCCAAGATCACGTGGGCGCCGCCGAATTCGCCCCGGACTACGTCGACGAAATCCTCTTCGTTATAGTCGACGACCCGGTCGGCGCCCAGTTCGGCTGCAATGGCGCAGCGTTCTCCCGGGCTGTCCGTCGCGATGACGCTTGCACCGAATGCCTTGGCCAACTGGACCGACGTGGTGCCCAGACCGCCGGCACCGCCATGAACCAGATACACTTCGCCCGCCGACAGCCCGGCGGACATGAAAATATTGCTCCAGACGGTAAAATACGTTTCCGGCAGGGACGCGGCTTCAATGGCGCTCAGGTTTTCCGGAATGGGCAGGCAATGATCGGCGTCGATGGCGCAATATTCGGCGTAACCGCCGCCGTTCGCCAACCCGCAGATCGCATCGCCGACGGTCCAGGCGGTGACGTCGGCGCCGACGGCTTCCACCGTCCCGGCCACTTCCAGGCCCAGCAGATCGGAAGCACCTTGCGGCGGCGGGTAAAGACCTTTGCGCTGCATCATGTCGGGGCCGTTGACGCCGGCGGCGGCGACGCGGATCAAAACCTCACCGGCACCGGCAACCGGCCTCGGCCGGCTTCCGGCAACCAAGACCTCGGGACCGCCCGGGCCGGTTATTTCGATACAGGTCATCTCGGCTTCTGTATTCATTGGCCCCCTCCGTCGGCAATTGATCGGCGTGTCCCGTGTCTAGTATGTTGTTTGCCAACAGACAAGATGCGTCCGCCCAACAACGGAGCCCGTGACATGGAATGGAACGATCTGGAACCGCAAAAGGAAAAACCGAAGCCAAAGAATCTCGAAGAGATGTCGATCGAGGCGTTGGGCGAATATATCGATGAGCTGAAGGCTGAGATTGCCCGCGCGGAAAGCATGATCGGCTCCAAGGAGGTTGCCCGCGACGGTGCCGATTCCGTATTCAAGCGTTAGCGGGCGGCCTTGCCGTCCGGCGCCGGCGATGCCGGGCATGGATGAACATTAGCCAACCGATGGGGCCCAGGAAAAGGACCAGCACAAGCCAACCGGCTCTCGGGCTGAAAGGACAGGCGCCATCGTCCGGTCGGGTCATCATATCGCGTGTCAGCGCCACGTGAAGCAGCGGAAAAACAAAAGTGACGGCGAAGATTGCCCAGCCGATAAGTGCATCCATGCGATCGATCCCAATGCTCGTGGTGGATCAATATAGCATGCTCAGTGGCGTTTTCGTATTTACCGTTCCTTAAGGCCTTTCGGCTAATAGTCGATTCGTGGATGAGCAAAACGACTCATTTCACGACTTCGACGCCTCCCTGTTGAACACTCGCCGCCCCATTTCGGGGCGGCCTTTTTCTGACCCGTCCAGAGCGCCGGGCCGCATTGGGTTTTTGCTGCATTGACCTAGCCGAATCGCCTATTGACGGGCGAATTGACCGCGACTACAGTGGCGGCCTCGTTCGTACAGTGACGTACTTTTTCAGGCGAGTTTGACAGGTTCGAGGCATAAAATTACAAGGGGCCGCCCGCTGAAGGCGGCCCCTATAATTTTGTCTGGCGAATAGAACTGTCTGGCGAATAGAACTGTCTGGCGAAT
>CAZQPC010000061.1:0-15013 GCA_964595005.1 uncultured Magnetovibrio sp. | reverse complement strand
TGTCTGGCGAATAGAACTGTCTGGCGAATAGAACTGTCTGGCGAATTAAATTCGTGGATTCAAAGAGATACCATGCCAACTGAAATCGACGCCCGCGATGATTACTTCCATTTTCAGCCGATACAGACCCGTTGGAACGACAATGACGTCTACGGCCATGTGAACAATGTGGTCTATTACGCCTACTTCGATACGGCCGTGAATATGTTTTTGGTCGAACAGGGCGGTTTTGATGTTCAGGCCAGTCCGGCCATCGGCATATGCCCCGAGACGCATTGCAATTATCACAAACCCGTTGCCTATCCCGATGCGCTGGAGGCTGGCTTGCGGGTCGGCAAACTTGGCAATTCAAGCGTACGTTATGAGATCGGTATATTCATCGCCGGCGACACGACAGCCGCCGCCACCGGCCATTTTGTCCACGTCTTCGTCGATCGGGAAACCCGAAAGCCGGTGTCCATTCCGGACCCGATCCGTGCTGCCTTGGCGGCGATATTGGCGCCGGCTGCGTTGCGCGATGGCACCAGCGGCTGAGCGCACGGCCGAAAGTCTCCCGTAAAACGAAACGCGCCCGGCCATTGACCGGGCGCGTTCGCGTTTTCAGGCGATAGAGGCCTAGGCCGCTTTCTTATGCGGAATGGCCTTGGTGTTGATGGCGATTGAGCGGGGCTTCTTCTCTTCCGGCACTTCGCGGACCAAATCCACTTGCAAAAGGCCGTTGACGAGATTGGCACCGGACACGCTGATATGTTCGGCCAGTTCGAAGCGCCGTTCGAAGGCGCGACCGGCGATCCCGCGATGCAGATAGGTCACATCGGCATTTTCCGGAAGCTTGCCGGAAATGGTCAGGGTGTTTTCCTTGACCGTGACGTCGATGTCGGCTTCGCCGAACCCGGCCACGGCCATGCTGACACGGTAGCCGTCGTCACCGACCTGCTCGATGTTGTAGGGCGGATAGCTGTTGGCGCCGTTGTCGCCTTGAAGGGCGCTGTCAGCCAGACGTTGCAGGCGGTCGAAACCGACGGAATGACGGAAAAGGGGGGAAAAATCGATTGTACGCATAGCCATATTCTCCTTTGAGCTATATGGGTTCAATGGACCCGCCACCATGGCCAGGCCCTCAAGGACGCCCGGAATTTTCCGGGCAATGGGGGCAAACCCTTTAGAAGGCATCCGCCCGTAAGAGAGAGATAGGTCTGAGATTTTTCGGGCGCAAGAGGGGGGCGATAAATAATTCCGTCTTCGGCCGGAACATATTCGGCAAGGCGATCGTAACGCATGTGCCGCCGTTTTCGATATGGGCCTTCAAGTGACGGGCGTTTAAATTGATGATCGCCCTTCTACGCCGGCACGAACCATCTGAAATTCAAAAGAAGCTATTCCGCGGCGGCGGCGGCGGCGTCGCGCCAGATCACCTCAAAGAGGTGCATGGGGCCGTCAAAGCCCTTCATTTCATAGCCGCCCTTGGCATTGAATTTGTAGCTTTTACCGGTGCAAATGCCCTTGATGATCTCGGATACGAATATTTCGTCGGCCTGCGCCTTATCGACGATGCGGGCCGAAAGTTGAACCACTGTGCCGAACAGGTCGTTGTCCTCGACAATGGGCTCCCCGGCGTTGATGCCGATCTTCAAGTGCAGGGGCAGTTCCGGGTTTTGCTGATTGTGGACCATGGTTTCGCGTTGCATTTGCATGGAGGCGTCGACGCTGTCGGTGACTTTGCTGAATGACGCCATGATGCCGTCGCCCGTGTGCTTGACCTCGCGGCCGTTGTGATCGGTCAGCGCTGCG
The DNA here is from genome assembly GCA_964595005.1 of uncultured Magnetovibrio sp. Classification (GTDB taxonomy): domain Bacteria; phylum Pseudomonadota; class Alphaproteobacteria; order Rhodospirillales; family Casp-alpha2; genus UBA3470. The sequence continues at coordinate 13,222 of CAZQPC010000061.1, read as the reverse complement.
CGGACGATGCGGTTGTGGGCGCGGACCACTTCCTGGGCACCGGCATCGCCCAAGGCCTGGGTCATCGCCGTGGAGCCGGCTATGTCCGTAAACAGGACCGTAATGGGGCCCGTTTCCTCGACTTTCTTTTTCGGCTGGTTCCATTCGCCCAGCGCCGATTCCATATGTTTCGCCGAATCGTCGGGATCTTGGAAGTGGGTATTCATGGCATTGCGGCCGGCTTGGTACATCTGCATGTAGCGGGGGTCCTGCAGAAGGTATTCTTCATACTTATCGGCGAAGGCGCCGGCATGGGATTTCTTGAAACCCATGACCCGGACACTGTCGGCCAGCACTTTGGCGCGATCCTTTTCGTTCAGGTCGCGTTTGTCGGCAAGGGTCTCGCAGGCGCCGGCCAGAAACAGGTTGACCCCGAACTTGTTGAAGTTATCCATCTTCTTGTTGTCCTGACCGGTCTTCGCCAAAGAATCGGTCAGGAAGTCCATCATGTAGGCCTTTTGTTTCTCGGCATGGGGCGACAGACCGTCGACGCCGGCGGCTCCGGCATTCGGATCGATCACTTCATCGCCCGGCTCATCGCCGGCCAATTCCTGCTGCAGGCGCTCGTTGGTATCATCGGCCTCTTGTTCCGCGAGCACGAAATCCTCGCTGCCGGCCATGGCGCGATCAAGTTCATCGCCTTTCTTGCGTTTCGTGCGCTGCTTCTTCTTCGGGTCGGCGGCAGCGGCGGCCTGTTTTGGCGCGGCCTTCGGTTTCGGCGCGCGCCGGGGTCGCGGACGAGAATCGATGCTTTCACCTCTCATGAAGGCCATGGCCATGCAGGCGGCGCTGATCAGGAAAGTCAGAAGAAAGACGATAACCAGCATGTTCGCTTCCCGGCTGCCCGAGATGCGGTAACCGAACAAGGTTGAACCGCCAAGCAATTCCGTGGCCAGGAAACTGGCAATCGCCGCCAAGCAGATGCTGAATAAAACAATCAGCAACAGTTTGACGACAAAGGCCGTCAGGGTGCTCTTTTTCTTCGACGAATTCTTACGCCGGGCCGGCGCATCCTCGACGTCAAAGTCATCATCATCGTCATCGTCGGCGGAGCCAAAATCACCGCCGCCGGAATCGGTACGTATTTTTCGGTCAGTGGTATCCGTTTCGCCGTCGGACGCCGTTGCGCCGGCACTTTTATAGACCACATAATCGCGGTGCGTGCCTTCAGCCACGTCATAAACTTCGCGGATGACTTTGACGGCACCGATATTGCCTTGGCTATCGAGCTGCTTGGCTTCTTCGATGGCGACATCTTTTTGATTCGAATCGAACTGTGCGTGGATACTCCAGCGGCCGCCCTGCTGAACGTGCACCTCATAATGCGTTTGTAGTGCCATGGTCCCCAACCCTAATTGGCGCCACACCAAAGACCCTGCCAAACATGCCCCACGGTCCGGCAAGATCCGTTCATCGCAAAGCGGGTACAGGGGAAACTTTCCGTTGCACCCGAAACACGGAGCGAATCGCTCCAAGCCGTTAATATATATTAAAAAATGTTACACTGCACCAAAAATGCCGTGGACCGGCGCGGTGCGGTCCACAATTTTATGTGTGGCGTAAAGGCCCGAACGTCGAGAAAGGCTGTTGATCTAGCCCTTAAGGCCAAAATTCGCGAAACGCTTGTTGAACTTCGCCAACTGGCCGCCCGTATCGACCAACCGGTGGGCGCCCCCGGTCCACGCAGGGTGGCTGTTGGGGTCGACATCGAGCTTCAGGGTGTCGCCGGCGCTGCCCCAGGTGGAGCGCGTCGTGAACGTGCTGCCATCCGTCATCTGCACGGTGATCTCATGATATTCCGGGTGGGTGTCTTTTTTCATCATCTCGCTCCGACCAATCGGGCGCTTTATATAGGCGATGGCACAGGGCGGATCAAGAGCCCATTGTCGGTGTTTCGTCATCGGATACGTCAGCCTCCAGGCGGGGCAGGGCCCGCCACACCAAGATCATGACGATGGCCAGGATGGCGGCACCGGCATAATAGGGCCAGTCCTTGCCCAGAAACGCGAACAAGGCGCCGGCGATGGCCGGACCGGCAACCCGGGCAAGCGTTGTCGCGGACCGGGTGACACCCATGACCATGCCTTGGTTTTCATCACCGACACGAAGTGAGATCGCACTGTTCAAGGCCGGTGAGATGATGGAAAAGCCGTAGGCTGCAATCGCCATCCCGACAATCAACACCGGCAGGTTTTCTGCAAATGGGATCACTAAGACGCCGAGACTGAGCGCACCCGCACCCTGGACGATCAGCCGGGTCTCACCGAACCGCTTGGCAAGTCGGCCGACAAGGCCGCCTTGAACCAAGGCGCCGAGAATGCCGATGAAGGCAAACAGATAACCGTTCTGCTCCGGTCCCCAGCCAAACTGCCGCCGTGACCACATGGCGAATGTCGCTTCCAGGCCCGCGAACGCGACGGTTGCGAGGAACGACATGAGGATAAGGAAACCCATGTGCGGATGGTTGAGGCTGCGGCGAAACTGGTCGGCGCGGCTTTCTTGCGGCCGGCTTTTCGAGCGGTTCCGAACCTCTTCGGACAGCGATTCCTTGAGGAATATCAATCCCAGCACGAACGCCACGGCGGACAGGCCGGCGGCGGCAAATGCGGGGCTCTGATAGTCTGCATTGACGGGATCCGGTCCGGCCAGAAGTCCGCCAACGGCCGGCCCGATGATGAACCCCAATCCGAAAGCGGCGCCGATCATGCCCATGCCCTTGGCGCGGTTCTCTCGCGTCGTGGTGTCAGCGACATAAGCAAATGCGGCAGAGATATTGCCGGCCATGAACCCGCCAAGCGCCCGGGCTGCAAATAATATCCAGAGCGTGTCGGCAAAACCCATCCAGAGATAGGCGAGGGCGCCGCCGGCCAGGCTGACCAACAGAACGGGACGCCGTCCGATGCGGTCACTGAGGCGGCCCCAGAATGGAGCGGCTAGGAACTGGGCAAATGAATAGGTCGCCATGATCAAGCCGACGGTGGCCGGATCGGCTTGAAAAAATTCCCCATAGAACGGCAGCAGCGGAATGACGATCCCGAACCCGATCAAGTCGACGACGACGATTAGAAACAAGATCGGCATGAGGTCTCCGAGGGCGGCGGCGGCGGGGTAGGGTATGCGCTCTCTTAGCGCTGGGTAAGCTTCAATTCAATACGGCGGTTGCGGCGTTTGGCAATTTCATCAGCGTTCGCGTCGATCGGCTGAAATTCCCCGAAGCCGGCGGCCACCAACCGGTTCGGCGGCAGGCCGTTGGCCACTAATTGGCGCACTACCGCAATCGCCCGTGCCGACGAAAGCTCCCAGTTCGACGGAAACCGCAAGGTGGCGATGGGATCGTTATCCGTATGTCCGTCGACGCGCAGCACCCAGTCGATATCATTGGGTATCTTCGCGGCAATATTACGCAGGGTCGCCGCCAGGGCCGTCAACTGATCCTTGCCGGCACTGCCGATCGACGCCGATCCTTTGTCAAAAAGAACTTCCGATTGGAACACGAACCGGTCACCGGCAACTTGAATGCCTTGCTGCCGGCCCAGGACATCGCGCAACCGGCCGAAGAATTCTGAGCGGTAACGTGACAGCTCCTGGACCTTGCTGGCCAGGGCGGCGTTCAGACGTTTGCCCAAATTGAATATCTGTGTCTTCTGGGCGTTTGTCAGGTTTTCCGATACTTCCAGAGCCTGCTCCAAGTTTGCCAGTTGTCGGCGAAGCGCCGACATTTGCTGATTGAGCAGAGCCAGTTGGGCACGCGCGCTCTTCGATAAATCCTTCTCCTGCAACAGGGTGCGTCGGATGGTGTCCAAGTTGGAACGCGAGGTATCGCGTTCATGTTGGGCGGCATTGAGCGCCGTTTGCGATTTTTCGTGGGCGCGTTGCGACGCCGCCAGTTCCCGTGCGGATTTTTCATGGGCCCGCCGGGCGGCTTCCAATTCTTCGATGGTCACCTGCACGGTTTCCTTGGTGCTCTCCAATTCGGACGCCGTTTCGGAAAGCGCTGATGTCGTCTTCGTCAGTTTTGACCTTGTCGCCGAGAGCGTTGACGTGGTCGACGCGAGATCCGATTTCGTCTCTGCCAGTTTCGACGCTGTCTCAGAAAGTTTCGAGGCCGTCGTTGCGAGACTTGATTCCGCTGCCGAACGGGCTTTCATCTCTTTTTCAACGAGACTTTTCAGTAAAGACGCCCGTGTCGCCAAGGTCGATACCTGGGTTTCCAATTCCGCCCGCAGGGCGCGCAAGGAGGTGATGTCCTGGGCAAGTTCGGCCAATTCAAGGCCTTGATCGCGCAAGGTTTCCTTGTCCGACAAGATTTGTTCGAACATATCGTCCATTTTGGCCTGCGTTTCGTCGGCATTGGCACGAAGTGCACCGACCGTCGCGCGTAGGTCGTCACGGTCCGAGACCGAGGTCTGCAATTGTTCTGACAATTGTGACAGGTTCTCCGTCAAATTCGTGTTGGCGCGTTTTTCCAAGGCCAGCAGATCGGCCAATTCGCTGACCTGGCTTTCCAGACGCTGCAAGGCGGTGTCGCGGCCCGACAGGGCTTGGCCCAAAAAGAATTGCGCCAGGACGAAGATCATCAGTAGGAAAATGATGACCATCAGCAGCGTCGCCAGGGCGTCGACGAAGCCGGGCCAGATATTGGTATTGCGTTCGTACCGTCCGAGGGACGCCATCGCGGTTACCGTTCGAAGTCGTCGCTGGCCGCGGCCACGGTGCGGGCCAGGAGTTTGATCTCGCTGCGAATCTGCTGCACCAGATCGTCGCGGCCGGTGCGCAGTTCATCGACCATGCGCCCGACATGCACATCCAGGTTGCGGATGTGGACCTGAGTGGTTTCGTCCATGCCGCCGCCGGTTGTCTTTTGCGCATTGTCGGCGATCTGCTGGAGGATCGGTTTCATGGCGACCTGGGTTTCCGCCAGGGATTTCATCAGTGCCTGTTCGGTCCGCATTTGATCGGTCAGGGTTTCGATTTTGTTGGCCAGGGTATGAATGCCGGCGTCAGCATTGGCGCGGCTTTCCTCGCCCCGCGCCATGGTACGCTGCAGGTTTTCCAGGCTTTCCGCGGTCTGTTCCAAAAGCGCCTGAACGTAGGCCGGCACGCCTTGTTCGCCTTCGGCGCCGATGGCGCCGCTGGAAAGCCGGGTGACGCTGGACAGCCATTCTTCCAGATCGTTGTAGAAGCGGTTCTGGGCCTGCGCCGCCTGCAGATCCAAAAAGCCCAGAATCAGTGAACCGGCCAAGCCGAAAAGGGATGAGGAAAATGCCGTGCCCATGCCCGACAGCGGGGCTTCCAATCCCTTCTGGAGGGATGAAAAGACGGCCGCCGCATCGCCGCTATCGACGCTCAGGCCGCCGATCACATTGCTGATCGAACCGACTGTTTCCAGAAGGCCCCAAAAGGTGCCGAGGAGGCCGAGAAATATCAGCAGACCGATGGTGTAGCGCGACAAATCGCGCGATTCATCCAGCCGCGACGCGATGCCATCCAGTAACGACCGAAGTGACATGGCCGACAGGCTGAGGCTGTTGCGGTTCGACACCATCGCGGCCATGGGGGCCAACAATTGCGGCGCGCGGACCTCTTTGGGGGCGGCCGGATGCAGGGCATCTTCTTCGATGCTGCGCCGGAACTCATCGATCCAGGAAACCTCCGGATAAAGGCGCACAACTTGGCGGAAGTTATAGATGATACCGAGCAACAGAACCCCGACGATCAGGCCGTTCAAGGCCGTATTGGCAAGAAAAAACTGCCGCATGGGCGGAAACAGCAGCACGCAGACCGCGCCCACCAATCCCAGAAAGATCAACATGCGCACGAGGTAGGTATGGGGTCGGGTCATTGCCGGCCTCGGAACGTCGGGGAAATTAATTCATCGTCCGGCAATGCCGAGACCATTCAACGCCGGGCAAGGTTCAGATCGACGCGGTTCACGGGCTTTTCCGTGGTCTTATTGCCAAGCGCGCGAACGTCGATTTGGGTGCTGCGGATGCCGTTGTCGATCAGGAAGGAACGCACCGACAGGGCCCGCGACAGGGACATGCGCCTGGCCTTGCTGGTCGACAGATCCTTGCCGCCGGCATAGGCCAGCAACTGCAGCCGGAAATCCTTCTTGTCGCGAACCGCCGTCGCCAGGATCAGCAGATTGGCCTTGTCCGTATCCGGCAATTTGGTTTCCGCTTCGCCAAAACCGATACGCAGCGCGCGGCCCGGCTTGACCTCAAACTTCATCGGCGCACTGGCTGATTCCGTCGCTGGCGGGCTCACCGACGGAGCCGGCGCGGTGGGCGGCGTGGTGCTCACCGATGGCGGCGGTGGCGGCGCGGCGCCAGCCGTTGTCGGGGCTGCCGCCGGCGGTGGCGGTGGCGCGGCAACCTGAACGGCCGCCTTCGGCGCCTTCGGTGGCGCCGGCGCCGCAGCCGGTTTAGGCGCGACAGGCTTTTGCATGGCTTTCGCCATCTTCTTCGGCGCCGGTGCTTTTTTCGTTGCGGCGGGCTTCGGGGCGGCCTTCTTCATAGCCATCTTTTTCGCCGGCTTTTTCGCCGCGGTCTTCGCCATCTGGGATTTGGACATGGGCGCGCGCAGCTTGACCTTCGATTTCGGCGCCACATGCAGGGTCGATATGGGGGCGGTACGCGGCGGCATGGCGAGATTACCGCCGCCGACGGTGCCGAAGCCACGACCGCCGTCATTAAGGACGCTGAGATCGACGAAAATATTGGGCGTTGCTTGCGACCACGAGGCCGTTGGGAACATCAGGCAAGTCGCGATCAACGCCAGGCCGGCGGCAAGTCCTTTGATCATCGTGTATCTCCCGATAACCGTCCCGCTCCATTGACCACGCATTCTACACGCTACCTTTGCGCATGCCTGTTGACGATGAGCCGGCTGCTTGGTTTTTTCGAACCCGCTCACCATAACCAAGGCCCTTCAGGCGCACAACCCGATTCCGATGCAGCCGCGGCACTTGTCATGGCGGTCATGGCGGGGTGTTCAGGAGTTTTCGAAACGCCGTATGAAGTTCGCCGTTGGCGGCGACGATCTCGCCCAATTCCAAGGCCTTGTCGCGGCCCTTGAAATCACTGACGAAACCGCCCGCCTCGCGGACAATAACCATCCCTGCCGCAATGTCCCACGCGCTGACGCCGCGTTCCCAATACCCTTCATAGCGCCCCGCCGCCACGTAGGCCAAATCCAGGGCCGCGGCGCCGAACCGGCGGACCCCTGCAGACACCGCCATGACCCGCTCCAGTTCGTGCAAAAACGGCTGATGGCCGTCGCGGCCCATGAACGGGATGCCGGTGGCGAACACCGATTCCGCCATGTCCTTGCGGGCCGAGACGCGCAGCCGCCGGCCGTTCAAGTACGCGCCCTGGCCGCGTTCCGCCCAGAACATCTGATCTGTAACTGGCTCATAGATGACACCGGCGAAAACTTTCGCATCGCGCTCCAGCGCAATGGACACGGCAAAGTGCGGCAGGCCGTGGAGAAAATTCAGAGTGCCGTCCAAGGGGTCGACGATCCAGGTGTTCGACGTGTCCTCACCTTCGACGGCGCCGCGTTCCTCCATCAGAAAGCCGTAGTTGGGCCTGGCTTTCGAAAGTTCGCGGTAGATAATTTCCTCGGCCCGGCGGTCGGCTTCGGTGACGAAATCGGCGGGGCCCTTTTTGGCGACTTGCAGGTTTTCAATCTCACCAAACCCGCGCACCAGACTGCGCCCGGCCTTTTCGGCGGCCGCGATCATGACATTGATCAGCGCCGTGCCGGCGCCGGTGGTTCGGTTAAATCGCACGCGCTCCGCCTTCGTTTTGAGGGCTCAGTCCTTGGCCCGTTCCATGTAGGTGCCGTCGGTGGTGTTGACGACGATGCGGGTGCCGGCCTCGATATGCGGCGGCACCATCACACGCACGCCGTTTTCCATCATCGCCGGCTTGTAGGACGACGACGCCGTCTGGCCCTTGACCACCGCATCGGCCTCGGTGATTTCCAAAATCACCGAACCCGGCAGTTGCATGCCAAGCGCTGAACCTTCGTGGGTCTCAACCTGAACCATCATGCCGTCCTGCAGGAACGCCACCTGAGCTTCGCCGATCAGGTCCGTGCCCAGCGCCACCTGTTCATAGGTCTCATTGTCCATGAAGGTGTGCAGATCACCGTCGGAAAACAGGTATTGGTGTTCGCGTTGCTCCAGGGTTGCGCGCTCGACCTTTTCCGATGACCGGAAGCGTTCGTTGAGCTTGGTGCCGATCCGCACGTCGCGCAGTTCGACCTGCAGATAGGCGCCGCCCTTGCCGGGCTGGGTGTGCTCGGTCTTCATGGCACGCCACAGGCTGCCCTTGTGTTCGATGACCATCCCCGGACGGATGGCGTTGCCGTCAATCTTCATTGGTCCAGACCCGAAAATTGGATGGGAAAAATTGAGTGCGCGGGTTCTATCAGGTTGGCAGGGGAGTGGCAATGTCTGGCCGCCCTGTTGGTGCCGGCCATTACGACGCTGCCTCGGCCATCACCTTGTTAAACGCCGCGACCGCCGCACCGGGCCCGTCCGGGTATTCCCAGACCGCGGAAACCACAGCTAGGAAATCCGCGCCGGCGTCGACAAGTGGCCGGCAATTATCCTGGGTGATGCCGCCGATGGCGACGCAGGGCACCACCATCATCTCGCTCCACCAAGACAGGATATGCGGCCCGGCCTGATGGCTGGCGGCCTTGGTCTGGGTCGGGAAGAAGGCCCCGAAGGCGACATAATCGGCGCCGGCCTCGCCGGCTTCCATGGCCAGATGGCGTGAATCGTGACAGGTCACGCCGACCACGCAATCGGGGCCGACGGCGGCCCGCGCCTCTTTGTAGCCCGCGTCTTCCTGCCCGATATGCACGCCATCACAGCCGGTCTGGGCGGCCAGGTCCGGGTGGTCGTTCAGGATGAAGGTGACGCCTTGGGCATCGGCGACGGGCAGCAGGACGTCGCAGGCCTTTTTGATCTCGTCATCGCTGACATCCTTCAGGCGCAACTGCACGGCGGCGACATCGCCGGCGTCGAGGGCCTGGGCCAGATCTTTGCGGAAATCCGTCGGCTCGATCCGGGGCGGGGTGATCAGATAGAGGCGGCAGCCGGCATTGTCGGGATCATCCATCGGCCGGCTCCCGGGCCAGATAGGCGCGCACGGCGGCGGCCGCATCGGCGGCGCCATCCAGATCAAGCGCGCCGCCGCCAGTCGTGCCGTGAAGGCGCGCGCCGGATTGTTCGGCCAGGGCGCGCAGCTTGGCGCCGACGTCGTCCGGCACATTGATGGCCAAATTCCGGCAGCCGGCCCGGAGCGCCGCCATGGCTGTGCCTGCTTCGTCGCCGCAATCCAACACCGCGACGGAGCCGGTGCCGGGGTAGGCGGCAAGCGCGGCGTTGGTGATCTCACGGAAGACGCTAGGTCCGATGGTAGACGCCGCTCCCGGCGCGCTCCGCAGTTCCACGGCGCGGCCGGCCGCGTCGGCGCCGGCCAACGCCGCCTCGGCCTGCGGCAGGTCGTGAATGATGATCGTCGGCGTCACAATCGCGGTCTCCAGAGACGGTCTCCCGGGCGGGCACACCATGATCAGGTCGATCCTTCTATTGTAACGCATTTCGCCCGGCGGCGAACAGCGCGGCGTCCGTCGATACACACCGCGGCAACATGCGCTGAACACCGCAACGCCGTTCGTCAATCTCGCGCACGCGGGAATTCAGAGCTGCGAACACGGCGGGGCACGTTTCATAAACGCAAAAACCCCGCACCGGACCGGCGCGGGGTTTGCCATTTGTCATGGCCAAGGAGATTATCCCGCGTTGGCCAGCACCACCGCCGTGTCCGACATGCGGTTCGAAAAACCCCATTCGTTGTCGTACCAGCTGAGCACGCGGACGAAGTTGCCCTGCATGACCTGGGTTTGCGTCGCATCGAAGGTCGACGACGCCGGGTTGTGGTTGAAGTCGATAGAAACCAGCGGTGCCTCGTTATAGGCCAGGACGCCCTGCAGGCGGCCTTCGGAAGCCTCTAGGATGGCGGCGTTGACTTCCTCAATGGTGGTGTCGCGGCTGGATGTAAACGTCAGATCGATCAGCGAGACGTTCGGCGTCGGGACGCGGACGCTGGTGCCGTCCAGTTTGCCGTTCAACTCCGGCAGAACCAGTCCGACGGCCTTCGCCGCGCCCGTCGAGGTCGGAATCATCGATTGCCCGGCGGCGCGGGCCCGGCGCGGATCACTGTGCAGGGTGTCGAGCACGGGCTGATCGCCGGTGAAGGAATGGATCGTCGTCATGAAGCCCTTTTCAATACCAACGGCCTTGTTCAACACGTCGGCCACCGGGGCCAGGCAGTTGGTGGTGCACGACGCATTGGAGACGATGGTGTCGTCGCTGCCCAAGGATTCGTGATTGACGCCGAAGACGATGGTCTTGTCGACGTCCGCGCCGGGTGCCGAGATCAACACCTTCTTGGCGCCGGCTTCGATGTGCTTGGCGGCGGCGTCTCGTTTGGTGAACAGGCCGGTGCACTCCAGCGCCACATCAACGCCCAATTCCCCCCAGGGCAGTTGGGCCGGATCGCGTTCGGCGGTCACCTTGATGGGCCCCATGCCGACGTCCATAGTATCGCCGTCGACGGTAACGTCGGTGGCCAGATTGCCGTGCACCGAATCGCGCTTCAACAACAGGCCGTTCATCTCCGGTGAGCCCAGATCGTTGATGCCGACAACTTCCACGTCATTGCGGCGGCTTTCCACGATGGCCCTCAAGACCAAACGCCCAATCCGGCCAAATCCGTTAATCGCCACGCGTACCGCCATGCTTTCCTCCGTTCGCAGATGCGGCAGATAAGAAGGGCCCCGATGCCACCCTGCCGCCAATGAAATCTGAATAAAACCGTATGCCGCCGAAGTCCGTTCCCGGCGCCGGCGGCACCATCGGGCCATTGCCCGGATTCGTCAACGTGATTTTGTTTCAAGTGCCGGTTGGCCGCCATAGTGTGCTCGCGATTCATGAATAAATTAAGGGTTTTATAACGATTTCCTACGACAAAGGTTGACGTCAGCAACGCCGCCCGCCTATGCTGCATTTCGCGATCAACTTCGTCCGTCCTGGGAGGACGCCACCGTTGAATCAATCTAGCGCACTTCATAAACCGACACGTCTTGAACAGGCCCGCACGCGGCTCGATTCCGCACTGGCGAATTTAGAGCAGGCGGCTGGCCGCATACCGGAATCCACCAGCGCTGCCGCGCCAGCCGATGATAGCCGGGCCCGTGAACTGGAGGCTGAAGTCACCTCCTTGAAGCAACGCAACAGTTCACTGAACGACACCAACGAACGCGTTGCCAGCCGCCTTGATGAGGTCATCGGCCGGTTGAAATCCGCGGTCGGGACCTGAGGCCATGTCGCAGGTTACCGTTGAGATCAACAACCGCAGTTATCAGATCGCCTGTGATGACGGCCAGGAAGCGCATCTGGCCAGGCTTGGTAATTATATCGACAACCGGGTTCAGGAACTGACCGCTGCCGTTGGTCAGGTCGGCGATGCCCGGCTTTTGGTCATGGTGTCCCTGCTGTTGGCTGATGAGCTGTCCGATGCCTATGCGGAATTGAAGGTCGCCAACAACAATGACGGCGCGGCGGCCCGCCTGGACCGCGAGGAAAGTTTAACGGCGGCCCTGGATAACGTCGCCGAGCGTATAGAAACCATTGCCGAAACCCTAGAAGCCACCTAGTTTCATATTGTACCGCTGCGCTGTGCGTTAGGCTTTCAAACCCCGGGGCTGATTACTTCCCGGGAGCTGTCCCTGACCGGCTCGTGGGCCGGCTACATGGCACCCACCTGCACATGCAGGCCACGGAGGTTTTATGGAGCCGACGGCAGCGTGGCGGTACTGATCTTCCCTCCTGAGCCAAGCCGTCCCAGCCATGTCTGATCCGATCTCCCTGAGCGAACAGAAAGCCGCGTTGCGCAAGGCCGCCCAGGCGGCGCGGGTCGCCTCGGCCCGCGCCGCCGGACCGCAGGCCGCCAATCAATTGGCCAGGCTTTTCACCGGCTGGCCGCAGGGTGCCGGCGTCGCGGTGGTGTCCGGATATCTGGCCATCGGCACGGAACTTGATGTGGCGCCGGTCCTGAGTGTCTTCGCCAAGCACGGCGCCGAGGTCGCCTTGCCGGTGGTTGTCGGTGCCGCGCGGCCACTGGAATTCCGGCGATGGCAACCAGGCATGGAACTTGAGGCGGGGCCGCTGGGCACCCGTCACCCGCCCGCCGAAAGTCCCGCCCTGGAGCCTGATTTGTTGCTGGTACCCATGCTGGCCTTCGATGATGACGGCTATCGTATGGGCTGGGGCGGCGGATTTTATGACCGCACCTTGGCCCAACTGCGGGCCGTCAAAAAAATCATTGCCGTCGGCATCGGCTACGAAGGCCAGCGGGTGGACAAAATTCCCCGCGATGACCATGATGCCGGCCTCGATTGGATCGCCACGGAATCAGCCTTGCACAAGGTCCCCACATTATGAAGATTCTCATCGTCGGCGACGTCGTCGGTAAATCCGGCCGCGACGCCGTCGCCACCCATCTGCCGGGCCTGCGTGAAGACCTGGAGCTGGATTTCGTCATCGTCAACGGCGAAAACGCGGCTCACGGGTTCGGCATCACCGACAAGATCTGTGCCGCGCTGTACCAGGCCGGCGCCGACGTCATTACGACGGGCAACCACGTTTGGGACCAGCGCGAGATCATCAATTATATCGATGGAGATCCGAAGCTGTTGCGGCCGCTGAACTTTCCCGAAGGCACGCCCGGCCGCGGCTCAGGCGTGTTCGAGACCTCTGGAAAAATGGATGCCGGGCGCAAGGTTCTGGTCGTCCATCCCATGTGCCGGCTGTTCATGGACCCGCTTGATGATCCCTTCGCCGGCGCCGAGGCCGCCTTGGGCAAATATATTCTGGGCGCCAATATTGCCGCCATTGTGGTTGATGTGCACGGCGAGGCGACCAGCGAAAAACAGGCCATGGGACATGTCCTGGACGGCCGCGTCTCGGCGGTGGTCGGCACTCACACCCATGTGCCGACGGCGGATCACCAGATCCTTGCCGGAGGCACGGCCTACATGACGGACCTCGGAATGACCGGTGATTACGACTCGGTGATAGGCATGAAGAAGAAAGCCGCCATCG
>CAZQPC010000060.1:0-17783 GCA_964595005.1 uncultured Magnetovibrio sp. | reverse complement strand
AACCGTTGGATTGGAAGTACGTCCCGGCCCCGGTTCCGTGATACAACTCCAGTCAAGAACCTGACCCCCAGGCTGACCTTTTCTACCTTCCCGTGACCGCCATTTGCCCCGATGCTACAAACCACCAACAAGGATCAGCCGGCATTTGCCGCGACCGACGGCCCATGCAGAAGCCCAGGCAGAAAAAGGAACGCGTGACGATGGATGAAGACCGGAGAAATTTGATTGTCGAGCGCCTGCAAATGTCGCCGTTTCATCAGTGGCTGGGCCTGGAGCTGGCCGATTGCGGCGAGGGTTGGGTCGAAATCGCCATGCCGTGGCGCGACGAGCTGATTTCGTCGCCGGAGCCGCCGACCCTGCACGGCGGCATCTCGGCGTCGCTGATCGACATGGCCGGCCTGTCGGCGCTGCGCGCCGCCGGGGTGACGCCGGTCGGCACCATCTATATGCACGCCGACTATCACCGGGCCGGCCGGCCGGGGCCCTTGTTGGCGCGCTCCGAGGTTGTCCGGGCCGGGCGCTCCATGGGCATCGCCGACACCCGGGTCAGCCAGGACGGCAAGTTGATTGCCAGCGGGCGCGGCGGCTACCGCATTAAATCCGATTGAAACCGTTCGGAAGCCGGCCATAATTCCGGATCTGAATCACTTGGACTACAATCAACATTCTGGGCAAACTTGATCCTGGGAATATCGCCATGGGGAGATCAACGATGGTTCGGAAGATTTTTGCCGCGGCGGCCGTGCTCATGCTGGTCATCGCCGCCACCGTGCCCCCGGCCTCCGCCGACGGCAAGGTGGGCGTCGTGCTGATGCACGGCAAGGACGGGGTTGCGAAACCGAAATCGCCGATCGGCAAGCTGGCCAGTTTCCTGGACGGCGATTTTGAGGTCGAAGCGCCGGACATGCCCTGGTCGCGCAGCAACGGCATCAACAAGACCTTGGAGGAATCCTTTGCGGACATCGACGACATCGTCGCCCGGCTGAAAAGCGCCGGGGCGACGAAAATCGTTGTCGGCGGGCATAGCATGGGTGCGGCGGCGGCGCTGGCCTATGCCAGCCAACGGCCCGGCCTGGCCGGCGTGCTGATGATCGCGCCGGGCCACCGCCCGGACCGCCAGGCCGGCAAAAATGCCGCCGCCCTGGAGAAGGCCAAGGCGCTGATCGCCGCCGGCAAGGGCGATGCCGATGTCGACATCACCGACGTCAACCAGGGGAATTTCATCAGCCGCACCCTGGATGCCGATATCGCGCTCAGCTGGTTCGACCCGGACGGCCTGGCGGTGATGCAGAACGCGGCCCGGAAGCTGCCCGAAGCCATCCCCGTGCTGTTCATCATCGGCCGCAAAGACCGCCTGGCGGAGATCGGGAAGCGTGTGATTTTCAACAAGCTGCCGGCCCACGCGAACAGCGCCTATACGGTTGTCCCCGGCGGACATCGGGTGACGCCCATAAAGGGGAAATCGCAGATCGCCGCGTGGCTGCGCGGATTGTGATTGCGGGCTCGCGCCTTGCTTAATTCACCCTCTAAACATCCGGCGGATTATGAAGGCGATGACCTGGAAGCCTTGTCGACCATGCGCCGGTATCGCGACTGGATTGTCGATCATTTCCGTCCCTATTTGCATGGTGACGCGGTCGAGATCGGGGCGGGGATCGGGAACATGGCCGACCATGTCCTGCCGCATGTCCAATCGCTTCGGCTGATCGAACCGTCGACGCAGCTCATTGAAAGGCTGCGCTCAAGGTTCGCGGACAACAAGGTCGTTTCGGTGGCGCATTGCGACTTTGACGAATTCGTCCGCCAAGCGGATGACGGCGCCTACGATTGCATTATTTTGATCAACCTGTTGGAACATATCGACGATGACGGGGCGGCGCTGAAAAAGGCGCGACGCATTTTATCAAGAGATGGACATATCATGATTCTTGTCCCCGCCCTGCCATTCCTGTTCAGCAAGCTGGATGCCAAACATGGCCATTACCGCCGGTATACGAAAAACCGGTTACGGAAGGTCATTGAGGACGCCGGATTCGACGTCGAATATTCGAACTATTTCGATTTCATGGGGGTATTGCCCTGGTATCTGTTGAATACCCTGGGCGGGATTACGACCTTCAATTCGTTTCTCATGTCGGTCTATGACGTGTTGTTTGTGCCCATAACCCGGGCGCTCGAATCGTGGATGTCGCCGCCCATCGGCAAAAATTTGATCGCCATCGGCCGCCAGCGAAATCCGCGCGACACCTAACCGGATTGTTGCGCGACTCACCCATTGCCGCGACATAATTGCGGCGGTGTTGAGTTCAGGGCACAGTCCCAAATTATGGCGCCTTGATCGCCGATTCCTTTAATCCCTCGGCGACGTAAACCTTCATCTTTCCCATGGCGGCAACTTCCTTGAGGCTTGCCGTGGCGGGCGCCGATGCCCATCCCGCCGCCGCAAGAATTTGGCCCGGCGGATCACTGGGTTTGTTGGAGATGACGAACACTCTGCCGCTCAACTTCTTGCCGTAGGCGCAAACGGTCGGATGGCAAACCTGCAGGGCCTTCAAATTCGACACGTGGGTCGCCAGATAGGGCGTTCGTTGCCCGCGTTTGTCGAAATATCTGCGCATATAGGTGACGACCGGCGGTGTGATCGTGTAGCCGATGACGACGTCGCCGGCCTGCATTCTGGCCTGCAGGGCCAGCGACAGATCATACAGGGGTTTTGCGATTTGGCTGCGTCCCTGCCATTGGGAAACCGACGTGGCCACCAGGGCGGCGGTTGTCAGCGGCGCAACGATGTTGATCATCACCCGCACCCTGCGTTCGGAGATCAATAACCGGGCGGCGTTCGCCATGCCCAATCCGGAAATGACCGCCGCGAGGGGCAACAGGAACTGCCAAATCCTTGGCGGTGAACGGACCCCGCCGATCAGCACAATGATTGGCGCACTCCCGATCAAAAAGGCGACGACCAGGATCGCCGCCCGCCGATTGCGGAACACGCCAAAAAGAAACCCCGCGACGATGGCGGCCTGAACGGGAAGCGGCACGAATGTGAACCAATCATCGTAAGCGGCGCTGAGAATTCTTGTGGCAAGTTCAACGGGCGGGTAGGGCGCGGGCCCTTCAAAAACGATGTTGTTGAACATCAGCCGGTCAAGACCGTTCATCAGCCAAAAGGGCGAATACAGGAACAAGGTCAGCGCCGCGCTCAGCAAACCGAAACAAACGAACCTGGTGCTCAGCCGCAAGGTTTCCCGGCGGCCGTTTTCGGATAGCGACAACAACACCATCCATATGGCCAGGCCGAAAAATCCCATGACCATGGACTTGACCGAATAAAGGCTGAGCGCCGACGCCGGCACGAGAAGCAGCCAGGCGGCCATGTTGTTTTTCTTGACGGCGATGGCCGCCAGACCAACGGCCAGCAGAAAGAAAGCGTTTCCCAGGGCATAGCCCCGCGCATTGACGCTGTATTCGACCAGGGGAAAGGCAATGGCCGCGAAAGCCGTTCCGATCAACGCCGCGGGCCGGCTAAACAGCTGGGCGCCCATCCAGTAGGTCAAAAACAGCGTCGCCATGCCGAACACGAACACGGGCAGGCGAATGGACCAGTTGGTGTTGCCGAACACAGCCACCGAGGCCTTGACCACGACGCTTAGAAACATGTGCCAGCTGGCCGCGGCGTTGCTTAGGGTCTGGGCGATGGGTTTCGAGGCATGGTTGACATAAGAGCCCGCTTCGTCGTGGTCCAGCGGTGCATCAATCAGAAGCAGACGCAGCCCCAGTCCGACGAGCACGACAAGCGCGAACGCTGCAAGATCAGCCCTGGGAAGATCCAAGAACGTTCGTTTGAAGGAGATCCCAACCATCGCTCCGAAACGGCTCAGGTCATCGGGCAGGTTGGCAATCGCCAGCGCCAGGTGGCGCCGCGACAGCACCGCCCAGATCAGGCCGGCGCTCAGCAGAACAGCGGCGGCCAGGAGATGCCGCGCGATCATCTCATGGGTTTGCAGGCCATACCCGTCGGCCGAACCATCCGGCGCCAGAAAATCCCAAAATGCCCGGCAGAGATCAAAGGGCGCGATGGCATAGGCGAACACGAACGCGGCGCCGAAAGCCCATAGACAAATCAAGGTGCGGGTGATCAAGGTCGCATTCATGGGGGCGCGGAATTCAGTTTTCGATTGATGATCAATGGCGCTTGGCTTGCGCTTTTCATGCTCGGAAAGCGACGCTGCGGGATTATAACGGGGCGCGGTTATTTGGGAAGGAAGAATTGATCGAAGGCGTTGACAAGCGCCGGGCCGGCCCTTATGTTCCGCGCTCCGCTGCCCCGGAGACCGATTTCGGGGCGGCTACGTTGTTTGAGACTAAGACGTTAGGACCGGGCCCATGAAAGTCAGGAATTCTTTGAAATCCGCGAAGATTCGCGACAAGGACTGCCGCGTTGTCCGCCGTCGCGGCCGGGTCTACGTGATCAACAAGAAGAACCCGCGCTTCAAGGTGCGCCAGGGCTGAGCGCCCCTGCCTCGAGGCTTTTAGCGAACCGCGCCCTGGGCGCGGTTTTTTGTTGGCACCGGAGCGTTGAAACCCATATGTCCATTGCGTCCCAAGTGGCACAAGTGAATGAAAAAGCCGGGTTTCGACGCGGCTTCAGACTTCAGTTAAAATACCTCGGTTGAAATCCGCGACCGGCCAGGGGTCGCCAGATCAGGATCTGAGCACATGAACACTCCTGCCGGCAAAGTATCTTTTCCAACTGTCATTGTTGTCGCCGGGTGCGTCGCCGTGCTTCTCGGCATGGGCATCCGGGGCAGCCAGGGGCTCTATCTCAAACCCATGAGCGTCGATCTCGGCTGGGGCCGCGAAATCTTTGCCTTCGCCATGGCCCTGCAGAACCTGCTGTGGGGCGCCTTCCAGCCCTTCGCCGCGGCCATGACCGAGAAATGGGGCACCGGGCGGGTCGTTGCCGGTGGCGGCGTGCTTTACGCCATCGGCCTTTACATCATGTCGATCTCGACCGATCCGCTGACCTTCAATTTCTCCGCCGGACTATTGCTGGGCATGGCCCAATCGGGCTGCGCGCTGGGCGCCATCTTGGGCGCCGTCGGTCGCGCCCTGCCGGATTCCACGCGCACCTTCGGGCTTGGCATGGTCACCGCCGCCGGCGCGGCGGGACAGTTTACCGTTGTGCCCATCGGGCAGGCCTTTCTCAGCCACTATGGCTGGTCCACGTCCTTCGTGTTACTGGGATTGTTGTCGATCATCATCGTCTTCGCCGCCTATTTCCTGCGCGGTCGGCCGCCGGAGGAGAAGACGGAAGCGCCGGCCGACGGCTCCGCGCCGGCACTGGGCATGGGAGGCATGCTGTCGCTGGCCTCGAAAGACACAAGCTTTTGGTTCCTGACATCCGGGTTCTTCGTCTGTGGGTTCCACGTCGCCTTCATCACGGTGCACATGCCGGCGTATTTGGACGACAAGGGATTGCCGACCGAACTCGGCGCCTATTCGCTGATGCTGATCGGGCTGTTCAACGTGCTGGGATCGTTCATCGCCGGCTATATGGGCGGGCGGTTTTCGAAGAAGTACCTGCTGAGCATGCTTTATACGTTGCGCGCCATAACCATCGCCATCTTCATCATGGTGCCGATCTCGACGCCCAGTGTGCTCGTGTTCTCGGTGGCCACCGGGTCGTTGAGGCTGAGCACGGTGCCGCTGACGTCCGGACTGGTCGCCGTCATTTACGGTACCCGCTACATGGGCACGCTGTTCGGCATCGTCTTCTTTTCGCATCAGGTGGGAAGTTTCCTGGGCGTCTGGTTGGGCGGCTATTTTTACGATACCACCGGTTCCTACGATCCCATCTGGTGGGCTGGCATCGTGCTTGGGTTTGCCGCGGCACTGCTGCATTGGCCGATCCGGGAGCAGACCCGCAATGAAGCCGTAAATGCCTGATGACGAACGGGCCGGGGCGTGGCACAATCGCACAAACGGCCTAGACCGAAAGAACTAGAAACGACCGCCTGTGCCCCGAGACCCGAGGGAAAACGACCATGTTGATGCCCGAGCCCGACAGCGCGATCATTGCCCGGCGCGCCGACATCGTCGCCGCCATGCAGGCCATTGTCGCCGGCGAAGGGGTGATCTTCGACGAAGACGAACTGCGGGCCTACGATTGCGACGGCCTGATGGCCTACCGGCAGTTGCCGTTGATCGTCGTCTTGCCGGAGACCACCGAACAGGTTTCACGAATTCTCAAGTATTGCCACCAAAACGACGTCAAAATCGTGCCCAGGGGCGCCGGCACGGGCTTGTCCGGCGGCGCCCTGCCGCTGGCCGATGCGATCACCCTGGGGCTGGCGAAGTTCAACAAGATTCTGGACAGGGATTTTCTAAACCGCTGCGTGGTCACCCAACCCGGCGTCACCAACCTGGCCCTGACCGAGGCGGTCGAACATGAGGGTTTTTATTACGCTCCCGACCCCTCGAGCCAGATCGCGTGCTCCATCGGCGGCAACGTGGCGGAAAATTCCGGCGGCGTGCATTGCCTGAAATACGGCCTGACCACCAACAACGTTTTGGGCGTGGAGCTGGTGTTGATGAACGGCGATGTCGTGCGCATTGGCGGCAAGCACCTGGATTCCGGCGGCTACGATCTGTTGGGCGTGATTGCCGGCTCGGAAGGCCTGTTGGGCGTGATCACCGAGGTCACCGTGCGCATCCTGCAAAAGCCGGAGACCGCAAAAGCGGTATTGCTGGGTTTTGACAGCAACGAGGCCGGCGGCGACTGCGTTGCCGCGATCATCGGCGACGGCATCATTCCCGGCGGCATGGAGATGATGGACACTTTCGCCATTCAGGCCTCCGAGGCCTTCGCCCAGGCCGGCTATCCCCTTGATGTGACGTCCTTGCTGATCGTCGAACTGGACGGCCCGGCGGCCGAGGTCGATTACCTGATCGGCCGCGTCGAAGAGATCGGCCGGGCCGCCAAGGCGTGTTATATGAAAATCAGCGAAACGGAGGACGAGCGGCTGAAGTTCTGGTCGGGGCGTAAGGCGGCGTTCCCGGCGGTCGGGCGGATCTCACCCGATTACATGTGCATGGACGGCACCATCCCGCGCGGCCAGTTGGCCCACGTCCTCAACCGCACGGCCGAGATGTCGAAAAAATACGGGCTTCGGGTGGCCAACGTGTTTCACGCGGGTGACGGGAACCTGCATCCTCTGATACTATTCGATGCCAATGAGCCCGGTGAGTTGGAGAACGCCGAGTTGTTCGGCGCCGATATCCTCAGGCTGTGCGTGGAAGTTGGCGGCGTTTTGACCGGTGAGCACGGCGTCGGCGTGGAAAAACGCGATTTGATGGGCGAGATGTTCACCGAAGACGACATGAACCACCAACAGCGCCTGAAGTGTGCCTTCGATCCCGACCACCTGCTCAATCCGGGCAAGGTCTATCCGACACTGCACCGTTGCGCCGAGTTGGGTAAAATGCATATTCACCAGGGGAAGATGCCGTTCCCCGACTTACCGAGGTTTTAGGGCCCAAGTTGCACGACATGACCGAAACACTGAAAGCCGACAACGACCAGCAAGTCCTTGAAGCCGTGCAATGGGCGGCGGCTGAGGGTAATCCCATAGACGTGCGCGGTGCAGGATCGAAGGCCGGCCTTGGCCGGCCGACGGCATTGGATCATGTTCTGGACCTCACCGCCCTCTCGGACGTCAACTATTACGAACCGGCGGAACTGGTGCTCAGTGCCGGCGCGGCCACGCCCGTCACCGAAATCGAAAGTCTGTTGGCCGGCAACAACCAGCAGATGGCGTTTGAGCCGCCCGATCTTGGGCCGCTGCTGGGCGGCGCCGCCGGACAGGGCACCATCGGCGGCCTTTTGGCCTGCAATCTGGCCGGACCCCGGCGCGTCAAGGCCGGGTCAGCCCGCGATCACTTTTTGGGTTTTAACGCCGTCAGCGGCCGCGGCGAAGTGTTCAAGTCCGGCGGCCGGGTGGTCAAGAACGTCACCGGGTTCGATCTGTCAAAGCTGCTCGCCGGCTCCTACGGCACATTGGCGGTGATGACCGAGGCGACCGTGAAGGTTCTGCCGGCGCCGGAAAAGGTGCGCACCGTATTGATCAGCTGGTCCAAGGACGGCATCTACGACCACGGCGGCGTCAAGGCCATGACCGATGCCCTGGCCAGCGCCCATGAGGTCTCCGGTGCGGTGCATATGCCGGCCGCCGTCGCCAAGCGTTCCGCCGTCAACTACGTCGCCGCCAGCGGCCGGGCGGTCACGGCGCTGCGCGTCGAGGGCCCGGAACCGTCCGTCGCGCATCGCTGCGACGCGCTGAAATCGATGCTTGGAAAGTTCGGGGACATGGAAGAGCTGCACACGGAAAATTCCGCCGTGCTGTGGCGCGAAATTCGTGATGTGAGCTGCTTCGCCGACGATCTCGAACGCCATGTTTGGCGTCTCTCCGTGCCGCCGACGGAAGGCTCGCGGACGGCCTTGAAGATCCTTGAGGGCCGGCCCGGCGAAGCCCTGTACGACTGGGGCGGCGGCTTGATCTGGTTGGCTCTGAAGGCCGCACCCGATGCCTGCGCCAACGTCGTGCGCCAATGCGTCGGCGGCGTCGGCGGCCATGCCCTGTTGGTGCGCGCGCCGGAAGACGTGCGCGCGCGGGTGCCGGTGTTTGAGCCCCAGGACGGGCCGTTGGACGACATCACCCGGCGCATCAAGGAAGGCTTCGACCCCAAGGGCATCCTCAACCCGGGGCGCATGTACGAGGACATCTAACCCGTGCAGACCGACTTCTCGCCGGCGCAATTGGCGGACCCCGACATTGCCGCGGCCAATGACATTCTGCGCAATTGCGTGCATTGCGGGTTCTGCACGGCGACCTGTCCGACCTACGTCTTGTTGGGCGATGAGTTGGACAGCCCGCGCGGGCGCATTTACCAAATTCGCGAGCTGCTGGAGACCGGAAAGCCCGCCCAGGCGCCCCTGGTTACCCATGTGGACCGCTGTCTGAGCTGTCTTTCGTGCATGACCACGTGTCCCGCTTCCGTCAATTATATGCACTTGGTCGACCTGGCCCGGGTCCGCATCGAGGAAACCCACACCCGGCCCCTGGCGGAACGGTTGTTGCGGTCCTTGCTGGCCCTGGTCATTCCCAACCCGCGTATTTTCCGGCTGTCCCTGATGGCGGGGTACTTTGCCAAGCCTTTTGCGGCGCTGCTTCCCGGGCGCCTCAAGGGACTGATCGCCATGGCGCCGGCGCGCCTTGAGGGCCTGTCCAGTGTCGACCGCCCGCAGACTTTTCCGGCCATCGGAGAGCGCCGTCTCAGGGTGATCCTCATGAACGGCTGCGCCCAGCAGGTTTTACGCCCGGCGATCAACGAAGCCAGCGTGCGGTTGCTGACCCGCCACGGCTGTGAAGTGGTGATCGCCAAAGGTGCGGGCTGCTGTGGCGCGCTGGTCCATCACCTGGGCCGCGAAACCGACGCCCACGCCGCCGCGAAGGCCAACATCGCCGCCTGGCAGCGTATTGACGCCGAAGACGGCGGTGTCGATGCCATTGTCATCAATGCATCCGGGTGCGGCACCACGGTCAAGGATTACGGGTTCATGCTGCGCGCCGACAACGACTGTTCGGCACCCGCCCAGTGGGCATCGGACCGCGCCCGGGATATCACCGAAGTGATGACGGAACTGGGTCTGTCGGCCGCCAACATTCCGGGCGAGCTGCCCATCGTTGCCTATCATTCGGCCTGTTCCATGCAACACGGCCAGAAATTGACCGCTCAGCCGAAAGCGCTGCTTGCTGAGGCCGGTTTCCAAGTCCGCGAACCGGCCGAGGGCCACCTCTGTTGCGGTTCCGCCGGCACCTACAACATCATGCAGCCGGAAATCGCTCAGAACCTACGCCATCGAAAAGTTGATAACTTGTTGGAAACAAAGGCTGATATCGTGGCGTCCGGAAATATTGGGTGTTTGGAACAAATCGCCGGCGGTGTGCCGCCCGGGGCCTCCCTGCCGATCGTGCATACGGTCGAACTGCTCGATTGGGCGACCGGCGGGCCCGTGCCGACGGGGATCGCCGCCGACGATTAACCCCGCCCGGCGGTTGACCTTGGTCATGGTCTGTCCCACGTTACTTAATATGTCGCTTTGTCGGGTGTCGATACCATGCTGAGGATATGCGCCGCTTTGGCCGTATGTTTCGCGATCGTTTTGCCGTTGCCGGCGGTTGCCGATCAGTCCAGCCCGAAACTGCCGGCCTTGTTCAAGCAGTTGCAAAGCTCCGATGCGGCTCCGGAAATCGCCCGCATTGAGACCACGATCTGGCAGATTTGGGTTCATCATGGCGACACGGAAGTCGACCGCCGCATGGCCATCGGCATCATGGATATGACGCAAGGCCACTTGGACCGGTCGCTGGCCGCCTTCGACACGGTCGTCGAATTGGCGCCGGACTTTGCCGAAGGATGGAACAAGCGGGCGACGGTCCACTACATGCTGGGCAACTATGAGGCGTCGGTGAACGATATTCGCCGGACCCTCGACCTGGAACCGCGCCATTTCGGCGCGCTTTCCGGATTGGGCCTGATCTTTGATGCCATCGGCAATGGCGCCGCGGCGCTTAAGGTGTGGGAACGCGCGTTGACCATTCACCCGCACATGTCGGGCATCCGTAAACGCATGCGCGAATTGAAACGGGAGTTGACCGGCCAGCCGACATGAGGCCTATGGGGCATCTTCGCGCCTTTGGTTTTTGGACAAGGAAATAAATTCATGAGCGCCGAACCGGTTGAACTGGCCGATGATCTTCTCGATGAGCTGCGCGGCATCGTCGAACAGCGTCTGACCACGTCGATGGCCATCCGTGAACAACACGGCCGCGACGAATCCTATCATCCGCCGCAGGCACCGGGCGCCGTGGTTTACGCCCATTCGACCGAAGAGGTCAGCCAGATCGTCAAGGCCTGTGCGGCCCGCGGCGTGCCGATCATCCCGTTTGGCACGGGCACGTCGCTGGAAGGCCACGTGGCGGCGCTACGTGGTGGTGTGTGTATCGATCTGACGGAAATGAACGAAGTCTTGAGCGTCAACGCGGAAGACATGGACGTCACCGTGCAACCGGGCGTGCGCCGCAAGCAGTTGAACGAACATCTGCGCGACACGGGTCTGTTTTTCCCCATTGATCCCGGTGCCGACGCCAGTCTCGGCGGCATGACGGCAACCCGCGCGTCGGGCACCAACGCGGTGCGCTACGGCACCATGCGCGAAAACGTGCTGTCGCTGACCGTCGTCATGGCCGACGGCCGCATCATCCGGACGGCGCGCCGGGCCCGCAAGTCGGCGGCCGGCTACGACCTGACGCGGGTGTTCGTGGGGTCCGAGGGCACCTTGGGGGTGATTACCGAAATCACGCTTCGGCTGTATGGGATTCCGGAAGCCATGTCCGCCGCCGTGGCGTCTTTCCCCGATCTGGAATCGGCGGTCAACACAGTGATTTCAACAATCCAATGTGGCATCCCGGTGGCCCGCATCGAGCTTCTGGACGAAGTTCAGATGGATGCCATGAACAGGTATTCGAACCTGGATTACCCGGTTCAGCCGACCTTGTTTTTCGAATTTCACGGCTCCGAGGCCGGCGTTCAGGAACAAGCCGAAACGGTTCAGGAATTTGCCAAGGACCTGGGGTCTTCGGATTTCCAATGGACGGCGAATGGCGAGGAACGCAACAAACTTTGGCAGGCCCGTCACGATGCCTATTACGCCGGCATCGCGCTTCGGCCGGGGTGCAAGGGCCTGACCACGGATGTGTGCGTGCCCATCTCACGCCTCGCCGAATGCGTTCTCGAGACCCGCAAGGACATCGACGAGGCCGGCGTCTTGGCGCCCATGGTCGGCCACGTGGGTGACGGAAACTTCCATGTGCTGTTCCTTTTGGATCCGGACGCGCCGGAAGAACTGGCCGTGGCCAATGAGTTGAACGAACGCATGGTCATGCGGGCCATCGCCATGGACGGCACGTGCACGGGCGAGCACGGTGTCGGCTACGGCAAAATGGATTTCCTGACCGCCGAACACGGCGAGGCGATGAGTGTCATGCGGGCCATGAAGATGGCCCTGGACCCCGGCAACATCATGAATCCGGGGAAAATGGTCAGCATCTGAAATTGAGCCGAAACGCCGCCGGCCATGCCAAATTTCAATCCCGACGATCCGCAGTCATTTCTCGATGCCCTCATGCGCGCCGCCATTGCCGCCGCCGATCCCATCAAGGCGGTGCCGCCCTATTTACCTGAGCCCCCGAAAGGACGAACTGTCGTGTTGGGCGCGGGCAAGGCCTCCGCGGCCATGGCTAAAGCGGTTGATATCCACTGGACGGGGGACCTTAGCGGGCTGATCGTCACGCGCTACGGTTATGCCGTCGCCTGTGACCGGATCGAGATCCTTGAGGCCGCCCATCCGGTCCCGGATACCGCCGGCCGTGAAGCGGCGGCGCGCATTCTCGACGTGGCCAGGGATCTCGGCCCGGACGATCTTTGCATCGCCTTGATGTCCGGCGGGGCGTCGGCGCTGCTGACCCGACCGGCGGCCGGAATTTCCTTTGCCGACAAGCAGGATGTCAACCGGGCGTTGCTGCGCTCGGGCGCCAACATCATTGACATGAATACGGTCCGCAAGCACCTGTCGGCGATCAAGGGCGGCTATCTGGCGCGCGCCGTGGCGCCGGCCCGGCTGGTGACGTTGATGGTATCCGACGTGCCCGGCGACGACCCCGGTGTCATCGGTTCTGGGCCGACCGTGCCTGATGAAACGACATTCGCTGATGCCCGCAAGGTGATCGAAAAATATGGCATTGCGGTGCCGCCCGCCGTCAGGGACCATTTGGCGGCAGCTGTCGAGGAAACGCCGAAACCCGGTGACACGATATTCCAAGGCGCGCTTACCCACATGGTCGCCCGTCCCCAGGCCAGCCTTGATGCCGCCGCCGCGCTGGCCAGAGGCGCCGGCGTTGAGCCGGTTATCCTGGGCGACCGCATCGAGGGCGAGGCCAGGGAAGTCGCCGCCAGCCATGCGGTAATGGCCCGGGATATGGCGGCCCAGGCCGGCGCCGCCGGCGGCGCCCCCACGGTGCTGCTTTCCGGCGGTGAGCTGACCGTGACCATGACCGGCAACGGGCGTGGCGGGCCCAATGCGGAATATATGATGGCGGCGGCGCGGGCCCTGGACGGTGCGCCTGGAATTTTCGGTCTTGGCGTCGATACGGATGGCATTGACGGATCCGAAGACAACGCCGGCGCGCGCATCGACCCGGGCACTTTGGCGCGCGCCGCCGCTGCCGGACTGGACGTTGCCGCGTTCCTGGCCGATAACGATTCATACGGCTTCTTTTCCGAACTGGACGGTCTTGTCATGACCGGTCCGACGTTTACCAACGTCAACGACTTCCGGGCCCTGCTGGTGTTGTCGTAGGGCGTTTCGGGCACTACAGTCGGGCCGGCGAATACAGGCCATCGGGCGGCATCGCAAACGGGGCGGCCCGGTGAAACAAGGTGGGTGATGTGCGCAAGTTTCTTGGAATTTTTGTCGGACTGATCATCCTTGCCGTCGCGGCCGTTTTGATCGGGCCCGGGTTCGTCGATTGGAATAACTACAAGGGTGAGTTGACGCGCCGCGTCCACGAGATCACCGGCCGAAACCTGGCCATCAACGGTGACATCCGCATTGCCGTGCTGCCGGCGCCGGCGCTGGTTGCCGGGGACATTTCCTTCGCCAATCCGGACGGTGCCGCATCGCGTCACATGGTGACGTTGAAATCCGCCGAGGTGCGCGTTGCCCTGGGCCCGCTGCTGAGCGGCCAGATCAAAGTCGAAACGGTGAAGCTCATTGAGCCGGTCATCCACCTGGAGCGTCTCGCCGATGGATCGACGAATTGGCAGTTCCCGGCATCGGAGAAACCGGCCGGCGTCTCGGCGGCAACGCCGTCAGGCGCCCCTGCGGCCAGCGGTTCAGAAACGCTACCGGCGGTGGCCCTGGACAATTTGTCCATTGAAAACGGCACGATTATCTACAAAGACGGCATTACCGGCGCCGCGGAGCGGATTGAAGGATTGAACGCGCGCATCGCGGCGGCCTCGTTGAAGGGACCGATGGAAACCAGCGGCGGCGCCACGGTGCGCGGCATCCCCCTGACTTTTGATGTCAACGTTGGCGAAATCATCCACGGCCGCACGGTTCCATTTACGGTCCGCGCCGGCACCTCAAAAGGAGGGCTGAAGGCACAGCTTGGCGGCACCTTGGTTAATTTGGCGGCGTTGCCGAAATTCAGAGGCACCGTGAAGCTTACGGGAGATAGCCTCGGCGCGGCCCTGGCGTCATTCACCGACGGCGATTTGCCGCCGCGTCTTGCCCAGGCTTTCAACATATCCAGCGAGGTCACCGCGACCGCCAAGGACATTGAATTACAGAAACTCGAAATTGGCCTGGGCCCGGTCCGCGCAACCGGTGATTTGAGCGTCGACCTTGCCGACAAACCACGCATCAGCAGCCGCCTGGAGATCGCCAAGATTGATTTGGATTCATTGCTGGCGCGTCGGGCCCCGGTGAGCAAACCCGGATCGAATAAATCGCCCGCCGGCACCGGCAAAGCGCCCGCCGGCACGCCGAAAGCTAAATCATCTTCGGCGGCGGCGCCCATCCGGTTCAATCTTCCCAAGGAAATGGAAGCTTCGGCAATCCTGTCCGTGGATGCCATCGTGTTCCGCGATGGCATTATCCGCGATGCCCTGGTGAATGCGAAACTGGCGGACGGTCTGTTAACGGTAAGCCAGATTTCGGCCCAGTTTCCGGGCGGATCGGACTTGGCGGCGGCGGTGAAATTGCACACGCCTGGGGGCGTTCCCGCCTTCAGTGCGAATTTGGATAGTACGGTCAATGATCTGCGCGGCGTCATGCGGTGGCTGAAGGTGGCATTGCCGGCCATTCCCGCGGACCGGCTGCGAAAAATGAGCGTTCGAACACAGCTTTCGGGAACGCCTGAGCAGGTTCAGATCAGCGGCCTTGATCTTCGCTTTGACTCGTCGCGCCTGACCGGCGGTGTCACCGTGGCCTTGCGCGATCGCCTGGGCTTCGGGGCAAATCTGACCCTCGATCGCTTCAATCTGGATGCGTATCTGCCGAAATCCGCGCCGCCGTCAACGGCGGCGGGCGGCAAATCCGCAGCGAACGCCGGGCCCGCGAAATCACCGGCCGGCGGCGCACCGTCACCAAGTGGCGCCATCAACCCCTTTAAGGCGCTTGAGGTGCTGACGGGTTTTGACGCCAACGTAAAAGCCCATATAAAAACCCTGGTTCACAAGGCCAATCCGATCAAAAATCTGGTCGCCGATGCGACGCTCTACAACGGTAATTTGGATATCCGGCGGCTGAGTGTCGGCAAATTTGCCGGCGCGTCGGCCACGCTGCGCGGAAAAATTCTTGGATTATCAGGCGTACCGCGGGCCAAGGGTCTGCTGTTTGAGACGAAGATCGCCGATCTCAACCGGGTGGCGCGGCTGGTTGGCACGAAACTGCCTGCGGCCATGAAGAAGTTGGGTGCGATCGCGACCAAGGGCCGCGTCGATGGCGGCTTGTTGCGGCCGCGGGTTGACGCCTCGACTTCCGTGGCCGGCGCGGTCCTGGGCATTAAGGGCCGGCTATCCGCGCTGCCGGGATCATCGATCGTTGATGCGCGGTTGTCCTTGCGCCACAAGGACGTGGCCGGGTTGGCGCGGCGTTTCGGCGCCCCATACCGACCGGCGGGACGCATCGGCGGCATCGATATTGCGGCCGACGTGAAGGCATCGCCGCAACAGATCAGCGTCGCCAACCTGCGGGCCACGCTTGGCAAGGTATCGGTGCGCGGCCAGGCGGATGTTTCGCTGGCCGGACCCAAACCGGTGATCCGCGCCGCCCTGGCGGCGGGGCCGGTTGTGATCGATCCGTTCTTGCCGCGTCCGCCGAAAAGCGCACGGCGCAGCACCCGGCCGGCGAAGCGAACCGCGTCCCCGTCCGGGACGGCAACCCGTCAGCGGGCGACAACACCAAGCGGTTCGCGGCGGTTTTCCGACGAGCCCATCGACCTGTCGGCGCTTCATGCCGCTGATCTTGATTTGAGCTTTGCGTCGCCGCGGGTTGCCTACGGCAAGATTGTCATCGAGAAAGTTGACGTCGCCGCAACTGTCCGCGATGGCCGTTTGTCGACCCAGCGCCTGGCCGGCAACATTTTCGAGGGCAAATTGACCGCTGCGCTGGACACCACCGCCGGACCAAGTAACCGGATCGGATTGAACGCCAAGGTGGACGGCGTCAACATGGCGAAATCCCTGACTGCGGTGACCGGCGAGGCCCTGGCCAACGGCCGTATGGGGATCGATTTGGATGTCGCCACAGCGGGCCGCAGCCTGCGTGACATGATCGGCGCCTTGGGCGGCACCGCCGGCGTCGCCTTGACGGAGATAGACGTCGAAAAGGCCGGCAAGGGCAGCATGATGTCGGGGTTGTTGGGGCTGTTGACCTCCTTGAACCGCCTCGGCGGCTCAAACACCAACGACCGCGCCGCGATGACCGGAAATTTTCGAATTGCCCGGGGTGTCGCGCGCACCGACGACATCAAAATTACCTCTGCCTATGGTAACGGGGTCGCCGCAGGCGACATCAATCTGCCGGCCTGGACGATCAACATGGAAGGCCAGATGGCGCTGGCGCAAAACTTCGTGACCCAGCTGTTGCGGGCGAAAATCCGCGAATCCCGATCGGCCGTGCCGTTTTCCATCAAAGGCGCATTGGACGCGCCGAATGTGAAGGTCGATACGGGCGCCCTGTTGGGGGCCGGTATTCCGATCCCCGGCGCCGATGCGCTGCTCAACAAGGCACCGAAGGGGGTTGGCAATATCTTGCGCGGCATCCTTGGCGGCGGCGCGCAACCGCAACAACCATCCACCAAGCCCCTGCCGACGCCGCCGCCCGTTACGTCGGGTGGCCAGCCGGCACCCGCCGACACCCCACCACCGGTCAACCGCCAAGAGGCGCCGACGCTGAAGCCGGAAGACCTGTTGAAGAAGCTGTTCAAGCTTTAGATCGCACGCGCTCCAGGACGAATACCCTGAGCGCGCTGGACAGGCTGCCGGACCGGTCCGCATCGATGCGCGTCACCAACTGGTTAAGTGACATACCGTCGGCGGCGGCAATCTCCCGCAGGCCCCGCCAAAAAGCATCCTCCATGGTGACGCTGGTGCGGTGCCCGGCGATCACCACCGAATGCTTGCGGACCGTGGTGGCGGTAATGTCCATGGTTTCTTGATAATCGGTTTCGCTGCCGGTCTCAATCGCCGCGCGTGACGAAGGTCACTGACGGCGCCGGCGCGATGACCGATGCTTGGTGCATGGATGAACGACGCGAACACGGCCGCCGGCCCCTGCCGCCTTTGCACGTGCGGGCCAACGGCCGGGTCTTTCAAAGTCATGACTGGAGCGAAGGCAACCTGTTGCTGGAATCAGCCGGCGCCCACGGCGTCGGCGCCCTGATCACCATCGACGGTGTCGGTCTGTCGAAAAAGAATCTGAGCGACGTTGAGGTCCGCGGCCGGGTCGAACGGGTAACCCCGGACGGTGCCGCGGCGGTCAATTTCCTGCATCGCGATGACCGCGCCGCAATGGTCTTGCGCGATCTGGTCGACAGTCTCTAATACCAAATTGCATTAATAATGACCCATAGAGATCGTCCGTACAGCCCGCT
>CAZQPC010000059.1:0-17912 GCA_964595005.1 uncultured Magnetovibrio sp. | reverse complement strand
CTAGAAAATGCAGTGCTTGGCGAAATCCTTGGCTTCGTTGGCGGACAAATCACCCTTCGGTTTCTTTTTCAAGTCTTCGCACCATTCCTTGGAGCCGACTTCCGGCGAGCAGGCCGCCAGGGGGGCGAGCGCAAAGGTCAGAAGCACGAGAACCAGTCCCAGTCGAGTAGCTGAACGCATGTCGGAACCTCCATGAATTTTTTGCGTGATCCGCCGATTCATATGACATCGGCTCCGCCATCGTGCAAGCCCATCGTCAATCTTACCTGCAGGGATGACTTATCGGGCACGCCTTGTCTATGATAGGATGGGACATATTACAGCGGGGGTGTCGTGGCCAACTTTTTCAAGATTGTCATTGATCATCATCGGCGAAACAGCCGGCGTGCCAGTGAGTTTAAGTTTTTCAAGGCCTGCATGGCCGCCGCCGCGGTGGTGGCGATTGCTGACTTGCGGGCCTGCCGCAAGGAAAGTGCCGCCGTGAAGGCACTTGTTCAGACGTTACAGGAATTGAAGCTCTACGATGCCTCGCACGGCCTGGAGCTTTATGAAGGTTTTCTCGGCGGCATTGAAAAAAATACGGAACGGGGAACGGCGGCCGCCTTGGAAGCCGTCTCAGCGGTCAAGGAAGATCCCGAATGGGCGGCCCTTTTGGTGGCCATTTGCGCGACCATGAGTGAGGCGGACGGTGTTGTCCTTGCGTCGGAGGTCGAAACGATCAAGCGCATCTGCGGCCAGCTGGGCATCGATCCCAGCGTCGCCAAGGCGATAAAGATCGATGCCAAGGACGAACTGTACGAATAGCAGACTTGCCGCCGACCAATGCCGGGCGGCTGTTTTCAACCAGGACGACAAAACATTATTCGAGACCTGCCATGGGGCCCATGGTATAGGGGCGGACGCGATTATTTCGGGCGCCAAGACCAAAGTGTTTCGCGGCACAATTTTTGAACACGCGACAGACGGATGGAATGAACGACAGCCATGAGCAAGTTCTTTGACCAAATGGAGGCTTACGCGCGGGCCGACACGGACGACGACCGGGAACGTATCGAGCAGACCGTTTGGGAGCTCTACGGAATCGATCAGACGGTCTGCATCCACGACATGTCCGGCTTTTCGCGGCTCACGGAAAAACACGGCATTGTCCATTACTTATCCATGGTACGCCATATGCGTGTCGTCGTGCAGCCCATCATCGAGCGCTTTGGCGGGCACGTGGTAAAGTTTGAAGCGGACAATACCTATGCGCGGTTTCCTGATCCCCACAGCGCGATCCAGTCATCCGTTGCCATCAACATCGCCTTTGACGCGATGAACATGATGACCACGGAGGACCTCAACATTTACATCTCCAGCGGCATCGATTGCGGCAAGTTTCTGTTGATCGACGGCAACGATTTCTTCGGCGCGCCCATCAATACGGCCAGCAAGCTTGGCGAGGACATTGGCTCCGGCGGCGATATCCTTGTCGCCGAGGCGGCCATGAAACTGGTGCCGGCAGAGGCGGCGGTAAAATCAGAGAAGCAATCGTTCGATATCTCCGGGATCAGTATTCCGGCGCATCGCATTACTTACTGATTTTCGCCCGAGCCTTGAAAGGGCCATGGTAACGTACCCGCGAAGGACGTAGACTCGTCACCACCTTTTGGCAGGAAGGCCCCCTTATTTGGCAGGAAGGCCCCCTTATTTGGCAGGAAGGACTATATCGTGACCGACGTGAAGAAGACCCCGCTCGCCATATTGGCCCGTGCCTTGGCCTATGTGATCGAAGCCGACAACCAGACGACGTTCGAGGAAAAAGCGATGATGGTGACCGTCCTCGGCAAACACGTGGCGCGCGGCGAGATGAGTCAAAAGGAGCTTCACACATTGGCCAACGATGCCTTCGAGCAGGCCCATCAGGTTCCCGTCGAGAAGTTCCTCGACGTGGTGACGGGCAAGCTGACGCCGGGCCAGAAGGCGTCGATCATCATCAACCTTTACGATGCCATGCTGGTCGACGGATTGGTGGTCGCCGGAGAACGCAAGATCATGGAACAGTTCATCGGCGCCTTCGACATGAGCCCGTCGACCATGCGGGCCATTCGCGAAGTGTCCATGTTGAAAAACGACACGGGGCTTTTTCTGGATCCGGGCCACCCGTTGAACGAACCCTCTTACCGCCTGGAAATGGAACTTTACGGCGTCATCGACGGCGATAATCCGCCAGAGCTTGACTATAAACCGACGGACAAGAAATAGACGCCAGAAAATAAGTTTCTGAACACAAGCCCCTGGCAGGGGACGCGGCGCCGTCACTTGTTGGCGAAATATTCCCGGAAGAAGGTCTTGAGGCGCGGCTGCGGTGTGAATTTTGCGGCCAACATGCCGTCCTTGACGCGGACGATATTGGCAAATCCGTCGACCTTGGCGTCTTCGCCCTTCATGTCGCCGTTGAAGCGGAACTCAAAATACTGGCCGCCCTTGAGCCGGCCGTCATAACCGCGCACCGCGAAGCCGCCCATGGAAACGTCCAAAAGCTCATAGGTCTTGCCGTCGGCGCCCGAGTCCTGCAGCAAGGTCATGGTCTCGCCCTGTGCATCGTAGCGTTCGTGTTCACGCGGCGGTTTGTTGTCGCCGCCGCCTTCCTTTTTCTTACCAAACCAAGCCATTACCTATGTGCACCGTTTCCCCAATGAAACCCCAATGAACCTAATCTCTCATCTTTCCGCCCAGGTTTATAGGAAAAACCTTGCCCAATCCTTACCGTTCACGCAAGGCCATGCCCAGCGATCCCATATAAGGGTCCAAAAGATATCGCATCACCGTGCGCGTGCCGGTGCGGATGGAGACCTGCACCTGCATGCCCGGCGACAACTGATAGCGCAAATTCCCGCGCTCGAAATGATCGCGTTCCGGTTCAATGCGGACCTTGTAGAAGGGCACGCCCTCGCGGGTCACGATGGCGTCCGGGCTGACATGCACGACATTGCCGATCAGCGTCCCATAGCGCGCCGCCTCGGCGGACGCCAACCGGATCAGGGCGTCCTGGTCGGCCCGCACGTAACCGATATCCTGGGTCCGCAGGCGGGCCTCGACCACCAGGCGGTCATCGCCGGGGACGATATCGAGAACCGCGCCGCCGGGCTGAATGACGCCGCCTTCGGTCACCACATAGAGCGATTTGACGATCCCCGCCACCGGCGCGCGCAAGACCGTGCGGCGCAGCGAATCCTGAAACTTGCCCAACCGTTCCGTCAGTTCCTCTTCGGTTCGCCTTACCTCGGCCAATTCCTTGCGGGCCTCTTCCTGAAAGCCGTTTTTCACTGCGTCCAGCTGCGCCCGGGCCGCATTTTGCGCGGCCCGGGCGCGTGGCAGGGCGGCCTGATCTTCGGTGATCTTGCCCTTCAGTTCGGCCTCTTCCTTCTGCAAGGTTAGATGCGCCATGCGATTCGACAGATCCAGCTTCAACAACCGGCGGCTGATTTTCAGCTGTTCGCGGAGGATCTTCAGGCTGTTGGCGCTGCTCCGCAGACGCACCTGGATCTCCTTAATCTCATGGGTGCGTTGCTTGATCTGTTCGTTCTGCGAGCGGATCTGGTTGTCGACCCGGGACTTGCGAATTTTGAACAATTCCCCGGCCTGATGCACCAAAGCCGGGTGCGAGACCCGGATGTCGGCGGGAAAATCCGGTTTGCCGGCGACGGTCGCCTCGGCCTGCAGGCGGGCAATGGCGACGCGCAGGGTGCGTAGCCGGATTTCCAGTTCCGACAGCTCGGCCCGGCTGCTGATCGGCTCCATGCGCACCAGCGCCTGGCCCTGGTTCACCTTGTCGCCCTCGCGCACCAATATCTTCCGGATAATGCCGCCCTCCAGATGCTGGATGGTTTTCACCTGGGTGGCCGGGACCACATCGCCGGACGCCAGGGCGACGACGTCGAGACGCCCGTAGTTGGCCCAGGTCAGGAACGCGGCAACCAACAGGATGCACGTAATCAAGAACATATGGGTGCCGATGCGGCGCCGCCGGGTGCCCGGTAATTTGGCTTCGGGGGCGTTCATGTGCCGGTTTCCTCTGCCGCCACGGCGCGCGCCGGGGCCGCCATGTCGGCCGCCGCGCCGGATGCCGGCAAGGGCGGTCCGGCGCTGTCCGGCGCAAGGTTGGAAACAGCCGCCGCGTCCGGCCCGGGCAGGGTCACCAGCTTCGGCGCCGGTTTGGAGTTCAGATCAAGGACGACGCGCGCGCCTTTCAAGATAACCGGGTCATTGGTGACGATGATGATGGTACGCCGGTCCTCGGCGAATTTCTTCAGCGCCTCATAGACCGCGGCGCAGCCTTCCTTGTCCAGGCCTTCCGTCGGCTCGTCGAACAACACCAGGGCGCCGTCGTTGGCCAAGGCCCTGGCCAGCCCCAGGCGGCGGCGGATGCCGACGGCCAGGGCATAGCCGTTGTCGGTGATTTCGGTTCCCAGGCCCTTGGCGCTTTCGTCGATGAAGCGCCCCAAGCCGGCGTCTCGGATCACCCGGTTGATGCCGTCATCATCCAGGTCGGGATTGGCGGCCATCAAGTTGTCCTGCACGGTGGTGTTCAGGAAGGTCGGTTCCTGGGGCAGGTAGACGAGCTGGCGCCGCCACCAGCCCGGCGCCATCTGGCGCACGTCGACGCCGTCGCCGAGAATTTGCCCGCGGCTGGGCGCCATCAGGCCGGCCAACAGGCGCATCAAGGTGGTCTTGCCGGCGCCGTTGCGGCCGCTGACGACCAGCACGGATCCCGGCGTCAGCGACAACCCGAGCGATTCGAACAACGG
Organism: uncultured Magnetovibrio sp.; assembly: GCA_964595005.1. Classification (GTDB taxonomy): domain Bacteria; phylum Pseudomonadota; class Alphaproteobacteria; order Rhodospirillales; family Casp-alpha2; genus UBA3470. Next base: position 13,122 of record CAZQPC010000059.1, on the reverse strand, counting down.
CGTTTGCTGGCCCGGGAATCCGAAGGCGACGTCGCGCAGTTCCAGCGCGCCGTCATAGTCGCTAAGCGCCGAGCCTTCGTCCGGCTCCAGCGGCAGATGCGCAAGCTGGCGGATCTCCGCCAGCGCCTGTTTCGCCTTGGCGAAGGATTGCGTCATCTGAGCGTACTTCAGCACCGGCCCCAGGCCGCGCGCCGCCAGAATATTGGCGCCGATCATGACGCCGACGTCCAGCTTGCCCTGCACCACCAGGATGGCGCCGACGGCGATGATGGCGACGCTCATCAAGGCCTGCAGGCTTTGCGTCATGGTCTGGGTCAGGCCTTGCCGGCCGCCGATCTTCTGGCGCAGGCCCTGGGCCCGGCGCACGTAGTCGCGCCAGGCCTCGATGACCGCGTCGTGGCCGCCGAAGACGCGCAGTGTATCGGCGGCCCGGGCCGCCGTGGTCACCAGGCCATTGCCGATGGCGGCGGTCATCGACAGCTGTTGGGTCGGGCCTTGCATGATGCGCTGGGAAAACAGGCTGAAGAAGAAGGCGACGATAATGAAGCCCGCACCGATCATCCCGAGGATCGGGTTCAACAGGGCCAGGGCAACGACGAACACCAGGGCGAAGGGGACTTCCAGGACGGCACACATGTTGGGCGCCGAATAGGCCTGCTCGACACTGTCCAGGCCGCGCATGATCTCGCGCCGGTTGCCCGGTGGAATCTGCTCCAGCGCTTCCAGTTTCGCCGACGATATAATCCCATAGGCACCGACGGCGCGTTCCTCGTCCCGTTCCTCCAGCGCCGAGGCGGCCAGCAACAGGCGCGCCTGACGGAACCCCAATTCCAAGATGATCGCCACGATGACCCCGACGGTCAGGGTTAACAACGTTGCGTCGACGCCATAGGAGACGTAACGGTTCAACACCTGGATGACGAACAGGGGCGAGGCCAGGGCCAGAAGATTGGCGAAAAACGACGCCAACAACAGCTCCGCCGTGATCCAGGGTCGGGCGAACAGACGTTTCATCAATTCATTCATGAGGCGCCATCATGTCACGGACCGGGATTCGCCGTAAAGCGGCAACACCATGAGGATATAACATGAACTTTGTTCCGGAACCATCTCCCCGCGGGCTGTTAATGATGCGCATCCGGGGCCGGTACGGGTGCCGCCATGCCGCAGATGGCTACTCAAACGGCTGGCTCTTGATCCATTCAACGGTTTCGCGCAGCAGCGTCGGAATGTCACGCAAGGGCACGCCCAGGCTGTCGCGCCGGGCAAAGTTGAACCCGGTGGGGGTGGCGGCCGCATCAGTGATCGGCGCCGGCATTTTCATGTCGGGCAGGATCTTTCGCAATTCCGCATAAATGTCGCGCCAATGCCAACTGTCGTAGACGCCGAAATAGCGGCCGGACGCGTCGGCATTTTCGTAGGCCGCCAGAAAGATGCCGGCCAGGTCGTGGAGATGGATCATGGAGGTTGAATCGTTGGGCGTTTGGTGATGGCGGCCAACTTCGCCGTTGATCAGGCGTTGCAGCCAGACATGGGGATTGGTGTTCATCTGTTCGGGCAGCACCACCGGCCCGAACATGCCCGTCGGCAGGATGATCGACAGGCGCTGGCCGTGCTCGGCGGCAAATTGCATGGCCGCCTTTTCCATGACGGTTTTCGTCGCCGACGTATACTTCTTCGCCCGGCACTGCTCATCCGCGTCGGACCAATGGTCGACTTCGTTCTTCGCCGCCACGGCTGGCACCGGGTTGGTCGAACTGGTGGAACTGCAGATCACCACGGTGCCGACACTGTGGCGGGCCGCCGCGCGCATGATGTTCAGACAGCCATTGACCGTCGGCATGATGATCTCACGATAGCCCTGTTCGTCATCCATCTCGCGCGCCGGCGTGCCGTCGGGCCCCGCATAGACGGGGATCAGACACGCGATGAACACCCCGTCGGCGCCGCTCAGCGCCGCATCGAAGGTGGTTTCGTCGGCCATCTCGGCGCTGAACAATTCCAGGCGCTCCGCCGCACCGGGCAGGGCCATCAAATAGGGCGCCTTCCCGGCGGCGGTGTGGTCGCGCAGCGTGCCGCGCACGTGATAGCCGCGCGCCAGGGCGGCCTGCACGATGTTCGAGCCCACAAGGCCGCTGGCCCCGGCGACGCAGAGGGTTTGGTCATTTGGCATGGGTGAGTTGCTCCCGGTGAGTTTGGCACTTTTTGACGCGGTGTCGCCTTCAACCGAAACCGTCACGGCGCGCCGAAGCGGGTTACTGTCGGATAAAGTCGCAAAGAGAGCAATGTCTGCTGAGGGCCAGGGTGCAGGAAAAATTCGGGTGTTCAAGGAATGACTGGGTTGTGCTGTGACCAAAACGAAAATTTCAAATGTGATCCGCGCTAACCCCGATGCCGGACATACCCCCATGCGGCCGGGCGGCGTTCCCGCCGCCGTTCGGGTGCCTTAATCTCAAGCGGTTCGAGCGCCTTTTACAGAATGTCCTGCTCACGCGGAAGGAAAGCCCATGTCCGACGATCTCAACCAGTCCGAACCGCATGTCGCCCAAAAGGGCCCCTATGAAGTCGAAGTTCAAGAGGGCCGGCCCTATTTATGGTGCGCCTGCGGGCATTCGCAGACCCAGCCCTTTTGCAACGGCACCCACCGGTCCACCTCGTTCCTGCCGATCGTCCACAACGCGGAAAAATCGGGCACGGTCTATTTCTGCGGCTGCAAGAATACCAAGACGCCGCCGTTTTGCGACGGCACCCACAACAGCCTCTAGTTTCCGCCGCCGCCATGGCATGGCGGCCCTATCGGAGACGCCGTAATTTGGTGTATACTGGGGGCTTGCGTCGCCGGCCCTGCCGCGCGCCGCATGCGGTAAGCCGAACGGAACAGGGAAGCGCCCATGATCGCTCCTCGGCACAATGGACATTCCAGCGGCCACCCCGGCGTTCATCCGGATGAGCGCGGTTTCTTCGGTGGCCCGCGATCTGAGGCGTGCCTGGCCCTGGCCATTACCGTCGGACTGGCGGTCATCGCCGTCGCGGCGGCCGTCATCGCCGCGGGTGCGCGGCTGGAGCCCGTCGCCTATCTGTTCCTCGTCCTTTCGGCGGCGGCCTTGGCGCTCACCTACGCGATCACCTTCGTCCGCAACGAATTCCGGGCCGCCCTCACGATGGTGGCATTCTGGGGGATCACCCTGGTCAGCTTGTACGTGTTGTTCTACGCCTTCGGGTGAGCGCGCCGCCTGAGCCCGCGGTTGTCTGCGGACAGGCGGTTCGCAAAACAACGGAAATGATTGCCGGACCGTCCCATGGACTGAAAAGCATGGCCGGTTGACGTCAGCGGGGCCGCTGGCGCCGGTCATTGTCGTAGCGGTTGGCCCAGGCACTGACCACCTGGGCGACGTAGTAGGCGTCGGCGCGGTCCGTCAGCATGTGATCGGCGCCATCAAGGCTGACGAAACTTTTCGGATGGCGGGCGGCCGCGTAAATGCGTCCCGCATTCTCGACGCCGACGGTTTCATCGACGGGGCTGTGGAAGATCAGCAATGCCTTGCGCATCTCGCGGATGGTCTCCTCCAGACTTTGCGCCTCGATGTCTTCCAGAAAGGAACGCTTGATCAGGAACGGCCGCCCGCCAATGCTGACTTCCGCCTCCCCGGCGGATTGAATTTCACCCTTGGCATCGGAAAAATGATGGACCACGTGCTCCGGGTCGGCGGGCGCGCCAATGGTGCAAACGGCGCGGGCCTCGGGAATTTTCGGTGCCGACGCGAGCACCGCGGCGCCCCCCAGGCTGTGCCCGATGAGCACCGTCGGGGCCTGGTGATGATCACGCAGGAACGATGCGGCGGCGGCCAGGTCCCCGACATTCGATGAGAACGTGGTGTTCTCGAAATCGCCTTCGCTTTCCCCGAGGCCGGTAAAATCGAAGCGGAACACGGCGAACCCGCGAAGCCAAAGGGCCTTGGCGATGCGGACCCCGGCAAGCACGTCCTTGGACCCGGTAAAGCAGTGGGCAAACAAGACGTAGCCGCGCGGCTCGCGATCATCGGGAATATCCAGGCGGCCGACGAGATTGTCCCCCGTGTCACTGGTAAAGGTCAGTTTCTCTTGCGCCATGTCTCAACCCCTCATCGATTCCCCGTGGTCAACCACATAGTCCAGGAGATATCCGTCATGAGTCAATCGACGCGGCCGCCGGCGCCGGTATTGTTCGGGTTGACAGCAAGTTGCGGGTTTCCTTCGGGCCGGAAAGTTGGCAGGCTTGCCGGGAACCGCAGGGAGCAATCACATGAGCGACAAAACCATCAACGCGGCCATCGTCGGGCTCGGCCGCTGGGGGGAATTGCTGGTCTCTTCGGTGGACGACAGCGACGCCATTAAATTCACCGCCGCCGTCACCCGCACGCCGGCCAAGGCCGAAGAATTTTGCGCGGCGCGCGGCATGGCGCTTTCGGGCAATCTGTCGGACGTGCTGGACGACAACGCCATCGATGCGCTGGTCATCGCGACCCCGCACAGCCAGCATTTTGAGCAGTTGATGGCCGCCGCCCGGGCCGGCAAACATGTCTATTGCGAGAAGCCCTGGACCCTGGTTGCGGAACAGGGACGCACAGCGCTCAAAGCCTTCGACGAGGCCGGCCTGAAGGTTGCCATCGGCCACAACCGGCGGTTCGCGCCCAATGCCATCGCCATGAAGGAAGTCTTGCAGGCCGGCGGTTTGGGCGCGCCGATCCATATCGATGGGCATTTCGATTCCAACCTGGCGCCGAACGCCGGCAGGTGGCGCGACAACCGGGCCGAAAGCCCGGCCGGCGGCATGACGTCCATGGGCATTCATGCCCTGGACATGTTCATCGGCCTGTTCGGCCAGGTGGTGGACGTCGACGTGCAAAGCAAACGCGTTGCCTCGCCCATCGATGTCGATGACACGACCTTGGTGCGCCTGAATTTTGCCAGTGGCTGCACGGGCCACCTGACCACCATCTCGGCAACCAACATGCTGTGGCGCATTTCCGTGTTCTGCACGGGCGGCTGGGTGGAGATCCGCGACCAGGACAAGCTGGAGGTGTCTTCCATCGCCGACGGCACGGAGGTGCGGGATTTTCCGGGCTTCGGCTATCCCGCCCTGGCGTCGATACGGGCAGCCCTGGAAGCCTTCGCCGGTGACATCGGCGGCGGCCCGGCCTATCTGGTCTCACCCGATGAGATCGGCCATGCGACGGCGGTGCTGGCGGCGATCATCCGATCGGCGGAAACCGGTCAAAGGGTCTCTGTCGACGGCTAGCGCACGATGCTCTAGGCCACCGGTTTAATTGCTGCGCGCGTTATCTTTCCTGCAAGGCCAGGCGCAGTCCGACGGCGCAATAGATGCCGCCGACCACTTTGCCCTGCCAGCGCATGACGGCCGGGTGGCGGCGCAGGTAACCGCCGGCCCAACCGGCCGCCGCCGACACCGTCATCGTGCTGACCAGTCCCATGACCACAAACAGGGCACCAAGGACGGAGAGTTGCAGGGCAACGGCGCCGTTTTCCGGGGCCACGAACTGCGGCAGGAATGCGACAAAGAACAGCGCCGATTTGGGGTTCAGTATCTCCGCCACGATGGCCTGGCGGAAGGCAGGGAACGGTGTGATCGACGCCGTGATGGGGGCCGCGCCGGCGGGGGCTACTGATGGCGGTTCTGCGACGATCGCGCGGATGCCCAGGTAGATCAGATAGGCCGCGCCGAGATACTTGATCAGATTGAACAGCGCCGCCGAGGCCAGGATCACCGCCGACAAACCGAGCACGGTCATCGCCGTATGGAGAAGATCGCCGAGCGCGATGCCGAGCGCCGTGGCCACCCCGACCCGGGTCCCGGCACTGGTCGCACGCGCCAGGGTCAGCAACACGGCCGGGCCGGGAATGAAAACAAAACCCAGCAACACGGCAAGATAGGTAATCAGCGTCGAGGCATCGATCATGGAAGCGGCGGCTCCGGCAATGGGCCGCCATGGTAGGGTTTTCCGTCGTGCCATGCCAAGCCCGGGCCAAGGCCGGGATTGAGCGGTGCGCCCTGGCGGGTATGATGGCCAGGCCGGATCAACACCTGAGGAGACCGCTTTGCCGCTGAGTTTGACCCCGCTCTCCGATGCCCTGGGCGTTGAAGCCACCGGCATCGACCTTGCCCGGCCGGTGTCGGATACGGACGTCGACGCCATGACGGCGGCGCTGCACGACAAGCTGGTGATGGTGGTCCGCGGCCAGAACCTGACGCCAGCGGCCTACTTGGCGGCCATGCGGCTGTTCGGCGACCTGATGGACCAGCATCTATCGAACATCCTGATGGACGCGCATCCGGAAATCGCCGTCCTCGACAGCCGCCAATCGACCCTGGGCGACGACGGCAAGGCGATCCCCATCGGGTCGCGCGACTGGCACACGGATCATACCAATCACGCCCGGCCGCCGAAGATGACTGCCATGTATGCGGTGCAGTTGCCGTCGGTCGGCGGCGATACGGGGTTCGCCAACATGCAGGCGGCATTTGCCGGCCTGGCACCGGTGACCCAGGCTGAACTCAGGAGCATGACCACCGTCAACGTCATTGAGAGCCATACGGACTACGTCAGCGACGACCTGCGCGACGCCCTGACCCGCGAGCCGCAGCGCCATCCCCTCATCCGCACCCACCCCAATACGGGGCGTCAGGCGATCTTCGTGCACCCGGGAAAGCTTCAATGCATTGAGGGCATGGCGCCGGCGGAAAGCCTGGCCTTTATCAACGATCTGCTGGCCCGTGTCCTGACCCCGGCGGTCACCTACCGCCATAAATGGCGGCCCGGCGACCTGGTCATATGGGACAACCGCGGCGTTCTGCACGTCGCGCACCGCGATTATGATCACCGCGAGGGCCGCATCATGCACCGGGTGATTTTGCAAGGCGGGGTGCCGGTGTGATTGATCAGCTTCGTCGACAGCGCAAAGGAATTGAGTGATGAACGACCAGGGATTTCAGGTGTTCCGCACCAACCACACCAGTTTCACGGTCTCCGACCTGGACAAGACGGTCGGCTTTTTCTGTGAAGGATTGGGCTTCGAATTGTTGTCCAGGGCGCCACGCGACCAGAAAACCGTCGAGCAAATTACCGGCATCGATGGCGCCGACATTGAGGTCGCCTTCGTCCAGGGGCCGGGCCACCGGATCGAGTTGATTCAGTATCGGGGCCCTGACGGGCGCGGCCGGGTCGAAAGCCGGCCCTGTGACACGGGTTTCGCGCATCTGGCCTATGACGTTGATGATGTGGATAAGGCCGTCGCGGCGGCCGAGCGTTTCTCCTTCGCCCCCTTGGGCGATCCCGTGGCCATCGACAAAGGCCCCAACGCGGGTAGCCGGGTCGTTTATCTACGCAATGAAGACGGAGTGACGGTGGAATTTATCGAGAAGCCTGCTTAGAGCGGTTCCATCTGAACTTCAATCGCTCTAGGGCCGGTTGCGGCGATCACCCGGAGCCGTCGTCGCGTTGTCCTTGAAGCGCTGGTCGAAGATGCCGCGGACGGTTCCGAAAAACTGATGGAACGGCCGCACGGCTTCGGGTGAGACCCCCAGCACGGCGTTGGCTGGCGCCGGACCCGGGGCAGTAGCATCAGTCGACGTCGCCGGCGCCGGCTGTCGGCGTACGGGAGCCACCGGGCGCGCCGCCACCGGCCGTTGACGGGCGGTTTGAATGAGCCGGTAAGCCGACGGGCTGACATAAGTGCGTTGGTCGCCGGAACGTGCGGCCTTCGGCGACGGCTTCGGCGGCACGGACCTGGGCGGCGACTTATAGGTGGCATCTTCACTGATCGCCGGCGCACTGGGCACCGGGGCGCCAGTATCGACGCCCAGGAAGGCCTGATCAATCTGGCCGGTCAGGGCCAATAGCTTGTAGGCGCTGACGATCGCGTCACCCTCGGCCTCGATGGCGTCCGACAGGCCGTCCAGACGGTCTTCCTCGGCCTTCAGCACATCATCGAGTACGTCGCCGCCGGCCTTCCCAGACGTGATCACGGCAGCCAGAAACTCGTCGGCCAGGCGAGCCTGGTTGCGCCGCACCCGGGCCTTATCGAGCTTGATCCGAAGGTTGTCCCAGTTCTGCCGTACAGACAACTCCAGATTGCGGCGAAAATCGTGCACGGAACGCGCCGTGGCGGCGTATTGGTTTTCCGCGGCGCGCAGCGTATTGATGGCCGTCAGACCCAGATTGAGCGAATAGCTGAGCTCCAGCTTGGCGGCAAACTCCTTCTTCAGATCCGCCGTGCCGCTGAAGTTGTTCTTCCATTTGTGCTCAATGACACCTTCCAGTTTCGGATAGAACTCTTCGCGCTCCGTCTGTTTGATTTTCAACCGGTCGATGGCGGCGTCAAGACGCGTGTTTGAGCCGGAGATCAGCTGGATGCCGTTTTTCAGTGCTTGCTCAATGGCTTGGTCAAGGGTCGGCGGCAAAAGGTCGGCCGGCAGTTTGACGGGAACGAATTTCGTCGGGTCGGGATGAAAGCCGAATATGCGGTGAAATTCGTTCTTCGATTCGGCCAGGTCCGAGACGATACCCAACATGTCGGCTTCCTGTTTGAGGATCTCTTTTTCCAGTTTCAGGACGTCCTTGGCGTCGCCCCTGGCCTCCTTGGCGAAACGCGCGTTGACGTGGCGTTCTTGCATCTTGCGCAAGGTTTCCTTGGCCAGCTCGATCTGCAAATGATTGTGATAGACCTGCACGTAAAAATCGAGCACGTTGGAGATCAAGGCGATCTTGGCGCTGACCAGTTCGGCTTCCGCCTTCGCCAGTTCCAAACGGGCGCCTTCGATTTCCGCGTTGGTGGCGCCAAAATCCCAGAGCAACTGGGTGAACGAAATATCCGCATCCTGAAACGGCAGCGAGGTGACGGCGGCGTGGGCGCCGTCGATACGTTCGTAACCGTGGGTGAAATTTATCTCCATTTCCGGATACCAGTTGCCCATGGCTTCCAGGGCCTCGTGGCGGGCGACGGCAACCTCCGCCTTTTTTTCCAAAATGGTGTCATCGTTGATAAGGATTTCCGGCAACAGGGATTCCAGACTCTGAGCGGCGGCCGGACGAACAGTGACAGATAGAAGACCGATAAAAATTATTGCGATGGCGCTGCGCGACGCGGGCAGAATCCCGGCATTGCCCGGGAACTTCCGTTTGCCCAGGGTGCGACGATGAAGACGCGCGTTTATGCTCCGCGACAAGTTTTCGTCACTCCGCACACAGCCCGTGGCGCCGGCGAATTTGCCGGTTCCCGCTGCGCTTATTTATCCGGGAGAAACGTGAAAGGAACAATTCCGCGGTTTTCCGCTGGATTGGCGCGCGCCGTCTGTCCCTGCCCTGAAGCTCCCTGGGGTTATTTCCTTGGTTTACACCATTGTTGTTCCCCGGACGTTATCACCCGAAAATCGGAAAAGGCAAGGATGCTGGCGGTGGATAAAACCCCGTCGCCGGGAGATTGTTTCCAAATAGCTTGAAAATTTGTCTCTGGCGTCATGAAATGGCGTCAACGCGGGAAGGGCGAACAAAAAAGGTCGACGGTTTATTGTGGGACGTTTCATAACATCCGCAGGATTATCAGCGGCGGTGTTAGCCGGCGCGGCGGCCTTGCTGTCGGCCTGCAGCCTGGAGAAGTTGAATTACCAGGCCCAACCGACCGTTGAAAATCTCGCCCACTACGAAAGCGTGCTGGCCGCCGCCGGCGACGACGTCAGCCATTTGCCGTTCCTGAAACGCGAGTATCTCGCCCGTGTCGCGACCCGGGTTGGCGAATTGCGCTACCGCGAAGTCAGCGCCCTGCCGGAATGCGAAAGTGTCAAGGTCAAGCGGGAGTTGCCGTCCAATCATTGCCACGTTGTTGAGTTTAAAAATCTCGGGCAATGCCGGCGATACGGGAAGTTGAAGGATTTTGTCGCCGCCAGCGGCGCTTTGCCCGAATATCAAAAAGCCGCGCGCAGCGCGATGATCAACGTAGCGCGCATCGGCGTCGTCCGTTATGGCCTCTATCAGGATTATCAGGGCGCCATGCAAAGCGGCACCCGCAAGGGGCTGGAGGCCTTCATGGACCGTTACGGTCTGCACAAGGACGCCGCCAACCTCATGTTCCCGGAACCCTGCGAGTTGTCGGAGGTCAAGAACCTTTGGGAAAATCTGGTGGTTCGCGAGGCCGACCTCAAGGAGCGCCAATTGAAGGCCTCAGGCGCCAAGGACTGGCAGCTCCAGGCCATTGAAGCCTGGAAAGAAGCGGTCGAGACACTGCCATTTGGCGTGACCCGCGAAAAGGCCCTGAACCGTCAGCGTGAACTGGAACTGGAAGTCGATGATCCGGAAGAAGAACAGCAACCTTCCTGAGCCCCCGTCCGCAACCCAAGTCCGCCGCCCACGTCTTTAGGCCAGGGCCGCGAAAATCCGAAATTTCAGGCCGATTTGGCGGTCCGGCGCAGGGTCCCTTCCTGCTCAACCGCCGTGTCCAACTCCATCAGTTCCTCGGCGACCTGACCGCGCAGTTCGAAATACCGGCGTTTTTCGGTTTCCGTCAGTTGTTCGCCGCCGGGGCTTTTTTCCGATGTCGCTTCGCAGACGAAGGCCAGCAATTCACCGACGGCAACGGGGATATCCAGGGCCTCATCGCGGACGTTGCGTTCCGTGTCATGGGGGCCGGCGGCTTCATGGATCCGCGACATTTCCCGTGACAACACCGGCTCGCCGGCGGCCCGCTCCAGGGTCAGGACCACGTCGACGGGCATGCAGGTGGTGTGCTCAAAGCTCTGGTACTGGGACAGGTTGGTCGGTTTGACCCGGCACAGATCCGCCGCCGAGCGCAGGTTGTCAAACTTGTCCAAAAGCTTGCGGGTGGCCAGCTTGAGCAGCCGGAATTCCATTTCGTTCAAAGAATTGTTCATATTATGTTCTCAGGTCTCTATCCGAGTGACAGGGTTCTGTCATGAAATTAACATAAGCCTATGAAATATGACGGCTTTCCGCAACCGATTCACGTTGTGCGAGAAAGCCGGTTTCAACGCCCCGGAAGGGCCGCGAAACGTGAACCTGCAAAGGCCTTTTTGTTACTGATTTCCAAGGCTTTTGGTGTGGTGTGCCGAGGCCAGATTTGATAGGTTGAGGGGGACATGGCAGTAGAAGAAGAGCCCATTGGCTCGTCGACGCAAATACCGGGTAACAACCAACCGGAAAATATACAAAAAGTCGACAGCGCTCCGATGGCTCTTGAGGGAACGGGCCCAGGCCTGGAACAGACGGTTCCGGACTGGGTATTCAACGACGGAGCGTCATTCTCCCGGGCCGGCAACGACCTCATTATTGAGGCGCCGGACGGGGTCCAAATGGTTGTTAGCGGGTATTACGCGAACGGCGTAAGGCCGGCTTTGACAAGCTTTACCGGGGAGACATTGTCGCCCGAGGTTGTTGCCGCGCGTGTTGCCGCCGGTGACCCCGTTCAAGTTGCCCAGGCCGCCGGCCCGGCCACCGACGTGCCCCCGGGGACACCCCCTGGCGCCGCGCCGGGGGCAACCCAGCCGTTGCCCGGGCAAGGCGTTCCAGGAACACCCGGCGTTCCGGGATTGCCAGGCGCTCCTGGTGCGCCCGGCGGAGACTCTTTGGAGCAGCTTCTGCAGGGGATTTCCAATCCCGGCCAATTTGACGGCGCAGTGCTGGCCGCCTATGAGGCCGCCGCCCGTGAGGCCATTGCCCGCGGTCTGACGCCGGAACAGGTGGCCGCCGTCCAACAGGCCTTTGTCGACCAGTTGCAGGAAGGCATCGCGGCCGGCGATACCCCGCAACAGGCCCTGGCCGACGCGGTCGAGGTTTTCGATAATCCGCCGCCACAGGACGTGGCGGTGGAACAGACCATCGGTTCCAGCGTCTTGGCGGCGTTGGCGTCCGGGCAGAATATCGAACAGGCGTTGCAACAATTGGCGGCCCCGGACGGCCAACCGGTTGGTGCCGATCAGGCGGCCCTGCTGGGCGAAGCGCTGGCCGAAGGCCTGGCCGAAGGGCAACTGCCCGGCCAGGCCCTGACCGACGCGCAAGTCCTGGCCGGCGATCTGGCAGAAGCTTTGGCGCCGGCAGCCTTGACGCCGGAAGCTCAATTGCTGAATGCCCTGGCCAGTGGCCAAAACGCCGGCGCCGTGGTCGATCAGGTCTTGGGCGCCGCCGGTTCGGACCCGGCGGCGTTGGCGGCGTTCTCCGAGACACTGACGGACTCGCTGGATACAGGCACCTCGCTGGGCGACGCGCTGGGGCAAGCCTCGGCGGCCCAGGATGCACTGCTCGAAGCGCAGCAGGCGACGACGGCACCGGTTGATCCCCTGGTCGCCGCCTTGGCGTCGGGCGAGAACCTGGCCAATGTGGTTGGTGATTCGGCGAATTTCCAACAAGCCCTGTCGGACGCCCTGGCGTCGGGGGGCAGTGTCGGTGACGCGGCCGCGCAGGCGCAGGCAACCACCGATACCTTGCAGCAGGCCGCAGCGGAAACCACCACCGAAGCCGACCCGCTGATCCAAGCCCTGGCATCGGGTCAGAACACCGAACAGATCGCAGGCTCGGCAAGTTTCCAACAAGCCCTTTCGGAAGCCCTGGCCGGCGGCTCGGACGTCGGCGCGGCCGCGGAGACGGCGCAAGCCACCGCCGACACGGTTTCCCAGGCGGAAGCCGACACGACGACGGACGCCGATCCCATCGTCCAGGCTTTGGCATCTGGCGAAAATGTCGACCAGGCGGTCGGTGACGCCAGCGCCACCTTCCAGCAGGCCTTGTCGGAAGCCCTCGACAGCGGCGGCTCGACGACCGAAGCGGTTGCCGAAGCGACCCAGACCGCCGAGACCGTCGCCGCGGCGGTCACCGAGACGACCACGGAACCGACGGCCAGCGCCACCGAACTGGCGGCGGCGTCCGGGACCACGGAAACGACCACCGCTGAAACGACAACCACCGAAACAACGACGACCGCGGAAGCAACGACAACCGCGGATACGGGGACAACCACCGAAACAACAACGGCAGAAACAACGACAACCGCGGATACGGGGACAACGACGGTTGCCGAATTGGCACCGGCACCGGCACCATTGCCCGCCGCGCCGCCACC
>CAZQPC010000058.1:0-18183 GCA_964595005.1 uncultured Magnetovibrio sp. | reverse complement strand
TGGCGTGCGATCCCGGCACCACCCAGAGCCCGTTGGCGGCATCACAGCCGTAGAGCATCATCATGAAGTTGAAACCGTGGCTGCCGGCGTCCAATTCCGGGCGATCCCAATAGGTCCAACCGTCCTGGTGCCAGGCCACGGAGCCGCCGAGACGTGGTTCCTTAACCCACAGGCCTTCATTGAAGGGCGTGAAATCCGGGCCGTTGACAGCCGCGGCGACGGCTAAAAGCTTGGGATGCGCATAAAGCCGCAGGCAGGCCTCTGAATGTTGCAGGGTGCCCAGCAGAACCTGAAAGACATAATCCGGAGCCTCCGCCGGCGCGTCCGGTTCCGCCATCTTCACCGGGTGGCGGCCGTGATTGGCGTCGGTTCCGCCTAAAGGGTCGGAAAGCGGCCGAACCATGCGCACGGTGCGGCCTTGCAGATCATGGCCCAGTGCCGGGCGGCCATGTTTGTCGAGCTTGGCGCCGGGGGCGACCGGAGCGCGGTCCAATATATCGGTCAAGTCACGTTCGATATCGGCGCGTTCTTCGGCGCCGACGACGCCTTCAAAGACATAAAACCCATGACGCCAATAGGCGTCCAGAATGGCCGGGTCCAGTTCGCCGTCATCATTCAGCCGCACCGGTCCGCGGTTGTCCATGGCCAGGGCGCGGGCCGCACCGGCCTCTTTGTAGGCGGCCATTTCCGCCTCATCGGCACCAAAATCCACGGGATCGACGCTCGGGGTGAAGAGATTAAGCTTTGCCATGCTGTCCTCGCACATTCGGGAATTGTCGATTTTCAGCCATTCGCGCGGTCAGCGGCAAGGGCCGGATGTTTCATTTACCGTAACCGCGATGCGGCGCGGCGTTAGTCGCCGGCCGATCGTGGCAAGGTAATCACGAAACACGCGCCGCCACCCTGGTTTGTCGCTTCAAGTTTTCCACCCATGGATTCAATGATCGAAAAGCTGACATGCAAACCCAGGCCGGTCCCTTTGCCAACGTCCTTGGTGGTAAAAAACGGGTCAAATATCTTGTTCAACAGCGCCGCGTCGATGCCGCCGCCATTGTCGCCGACGGAAATGGTGAACATGTCATCGGCGTTGGCGTCCACCAATTCAACACGGATGATACCTTGGAAGGTATCACGTGACAGCGCGGCGTCCTTTGCGCGAACCTCCAGCGCATCGCGGGCATTGGCAAGAAGGTTCAAAATCACCTGTTCAAATTGACCTGGTGACCCCATGACCAATCCCTGGGTTTCGGCAAGCCTTCTTTCGATGACCACGTCGCCGGAGGTGAATTGTTTATCAATGAGGTTCAACGCCGCTTCGATTACTTGAAGGGGCGGGAAAAGTTCGCCGGAAGTTTCCTTTTTGCGGCTGAATATCCGCATGTGGTCAATGATTTCGGCCATCCGCTTGACCTGTCCGACGACGCTTTCCAAGTCCTCGACATCGACCTCAATGGTAGCGGCGGTGTCGTCGCGGCCATAAAGATGCGAATCGACAACCAGGCGGATGATGTTCAAGGGCTGGCTTAATTCGTGCGCCGTCCCGGCAGCCAGGGTGCCCAGCGTCGCCAGTTTGTCGGCCTGGATCAGTTGTGCCTCCGAAGCCTTGCGGTCGGTGATGTCTTGAATTACGGCCATGAACAAGGTCTCGCCGGCCAACTGAAGTTTGGAGACAGAGGCAACGGCGGGAAATTTTGTGCCGTCTTTCCGAAGACCGAAGACCTCACGCCGGTCGTCCATGCGGAGACGCGATTCGTCGGATGTTCGAAAGCTATCGACGTGCCGGCGATGTTCGTCGCGATTTGTCTCGGGGATCAAAATATCCAGCTGCCGGCCAATGATTTCGCTGGCATGGTATCCAAAGGTCCGTTCGGCACCCTGATTAAACAGTTGTACATTGAGATCGGAATCGGTGGTGATAACGGCTTCCGGGGCCAACTCCAGAATATTCTCTAGGCGGGTTTCCGAGGCTTGCAACTCCGCCGTTCGCTCCTGGACACGTTGCTCAAGTGTGGCTTGAGCCCTCAGCAGTGCCTCTTCCGCCTGCCTGCGCTCCGTGATGTCGCGCATGATCGCGGCGAAGTACGTCTTGCCGTCGGCGCGCCACGACGAGATGGAAATCTCCAAGGGGAATTCCACTTGGTCCTTTCTGATACCGTCCAATTCGATGGTTTTGCCCATCAAGTTGGGTTCGCCGCCATCACGCACACGTTGAAAACCGCTCAGGTGCCGATCTTGATAGCGCGCCGGGATTAGGGTGGTGATGGGCTTGCCCAGGATTTCGTCACTGTCGTAGCCGAACATCTCCTTGGCGCAGGCGTTCCAGAAAACGACCAATCCGCGATCGTTTACCGAGACGATGGCTTCGTTGGCCGACCCGGCCATGGAGCTGAATTTTTCTTCCGCCGACCGCAACCGCCGGAACAGGGCCTCCTGGGCCCGGGCCCTCTCGCCACGGGCAATGGCCGAGGTCACCAACAGCTCCGTATCCACGGGCTTGGCGACAAAATCCACGCTGCCCGTTTGCGCTGCTTTCATGCGGTTCGACATTTCCGTGTGGGCGGTCAGAAAGACGATGGAGATTTGCTCAAACCGGTCACCCATCTGGCGGATCGCAGCGGCCAACTCGAAGCCGTTGCAATTCGGCATTTCAACGTCGAGGATGAGAATATCGGGGCTAAATTCGATCAGCGCGTCGACCGCCAGCAACGGGTCGTTGACGCAGGCGGTGACCAGGCCGTTGCTTTCCAGAATGGTGGCACAGAAATCTGTGATTTCCGGGTCGTCGTCGACAATCAGGACGCGCAACGGAGATATCCTCGCCGGCTCGATCAGGCGCTCAATGGTCTCCGCCATTTCAATGATATCGATGGGCTTGACGACGTAGCCATCGGCGCCGCACCGAATGGCATCCAGCCGGGCAGTGAAATCATCCCGCGCCGAGACAAAAATAACAGGATATGGCAAAAGCCCGTCGTCGCGCAGCGTGTTGATAACGGTCAGGCCGGCGTCCCTGTCATCAGGGAAAATAATATCCATGATCACGGCGCTTGGCGGCTGTTCCTTCACCGCCTCCTCGAGGGCAGACGGATCCGTAAGTGCGCGCACGTGATAGCCGAAATTTGTCAGGAGCTCGGTCAGAACGGCTGAATGTTCGACATCATCATCGACCAAGATAAGTTCTTTGCCGTCTTCATCTGCTGCTTCCTGAGAAGCCCGGCTTGACCCTGCCGGCACGCGGTTTTGATAACCGATGGCGCCGCCTGTTTCGGCTTCGACGGTTTCGCGCAATGCCTTGACCAATGAGTTTAGTGTCGTGGGTTCGTCGCCGGACGGTTGTCGGCCCTGGTCAGCGATTGATTGGCAGCTCAGTTCCAATTGCCGCGCCGCTTCGCTGACGTTCGGAAACCCATAGGTTCCGGCAGACCCGGCAAGTTTGTGGGCAAGCGCCAGGAGGTCTTCAAACGAACTGCCGGCTGCCGCTTCGATTGCGGCGATTTTGCCCGGAAGCTTCGAGGTGAAAATCTCCTGTAGTTCCAGAAGTTTTTTCTGAAAGGTGTCCGTGTCGCTGTTCATCGGCCTGATTCGATACCGTAACGGTGTGGGGTCCGCGGAAAATTGCCGTCAGGTTTCTGTGCTATGTTGTCTCGCACTACCTGCCCCTGCGCAAGCCTGCAGTTTTCCGCAATGCGGCTAGGTTGGTGCGGCTCGGTCGAGATTTTTACCCGAGGACGTGGGTTGTCGGCGGGGCATCGAAAATCAGGCGCCGGTTCAAAAGGGCACCGATTGAGCCCCACGAATTGCTGTCGCCCGGCGGGCTAGCAATCCAGCGTCGTGTCGCGCTCCCACTGGGTCAGGTGCTGCGAATACTGGTCCCAATCATTGGTTTTCAGCTTGACATAAGCATCGGGAAATTCGTCGCCCAGGGCACCGCGCAGTACCTTGTCCTTGGCGAACAGGCGGATCGCGTCGATCAGGTAAAGCGGCAGTTTTTTGGCGCCGCGCACTTTGTGGCCTTCCGCATACATGTCAATGTCCAGGCGCTTGCCGGGGTCGGTCTTGTTGGCCAGGCCATCAAGACCGGCGGCCAGATATCCGGCCATCAACAGGTAAGGATTGGCGGCCCCGTCGGCCAAACGGAATTCGAACCGGCCTTCGTCGGGGACGCGCACCATGTGGGTGCGGTTGTTGCCGCCGAAGGTCACCGTGTTGGGCGCCCAGGTGGCGCCCGATGCGGTTACCGGGGCGTTGATGCGCTTGTAGGAATTGACCGTCGGGTTGGTCAGCGCCGCCAGGCCTTGCGCATGCGCCAGCACGCCGCCCAGGAAATGATAACCCATTTCGGAAATCCCCAATTCGCCCGCGGGGTCGTGGGTCAGGCAGGTCGCGCCATCAAGGCTCCACAGCGACACGTGGGCATGACAGCCATTACCGGTCAGATGGGGGAACGGTTTCGGCATGAAAGTGGCGCGCAGGCCGTGTTTCTCGGCGATGGATTTGACCATGAAGCGGAAGAAACACAACTGATCAGCGGTCTTCAGGCTGTCGGAATAATCCCAGTTGATCTCAAACTGGCCGTTGGCGTCTTCGTGGTCGTTCTGGTAAGGCCCCCAGCCGAGCTCAATCATCGTCGAGCAGATTTCCGAAATGACATCATAGCGGCGCATCAACGCCGATTGGTCATAGCAGGGCTTTTCCTGAATATCGCGTTCATCGGAGATCGCCGTGCCATCCTCGTTGATCAGGTGAAACTCCGGCTCGACGCCGGACTTCATGACGAAGCCCGCCTTGGCGGCTTGCGCGATCACCGCTTGCAGAACGTTGCGGGGCGCCTGCGCAACCCGTTCGCCCTCCATGTAGAGATCGCCGGGCACCCAGGCCAGTTCCGGCTTCCATGGCAGTTGAATGACGGCATCGGCATCGGGCACGGCGAACATGTCCGGGTGCGCCGGCGTCATGTCCAGCCAGGCCGCGAACCCGGCAAATCCGGCGCCCGATTTCTGCATGTCGGCGATCGCCGTCGCCGGCACCAGTTTCGAGCGCTGGGTGCCGAACAGATCGGTGAAGTTCATCAAGAAAAACTTGACGCCGTTGTCCTTCGCATAGGTTGCCAGATCCGTCGTCATCGCAGTTCTCCCAAAATTTATCGCTGTCCGAATCTACAGGCCATTGCGGCCGGGAATCCAGTCCGTGCCGGCTAGCGGCACCTGGGCCATGGCGGCGGCTTCGATGGTCAGGGCCACCAAATCCTCGGGCTCCAGGTTGTGAACATGGCTTTTGCCGCAGGCCCGGGCAATGGTTTGTGCCTCCAAGGTCATGACCTTCAGATAGTTGGCCAGCCGCCGGCCGGCCTTCACCGGGTCCAGGCGCTTCGCCAGTTCCGGGTCCTGGGTCGAGATGCCGGCCGGGTCCAGGCCTTCGTGCCAATCGTCATAGGCACCCGCCGTGGTTCCCAGTCTGTTATATTCCGCTTCGTGAATGGGATCGTTGTCACCCAGCGCCACCAGGGCGGCCGTGCCGATGGAGACCGCGTCGGCACCCAGCGCCAGAGCTTTCGCCACGTCGGCGCCGTTGCGGATACCGCCTGAGACGATCAATTGCACTTTGCGGTGCAGACCCAGGTCCTGCAGGGCCTGCACGGCGGGGCGGACGCAGGCCAGGGTCGGCTGACCGACATGTTCGATAAACACCTCCTGCGTGGCCGCCGTGCCGCCCTGCATGCCGTCCATGACGATGACATCGGCGCCGGATTTGACCGACAGCGCGGTGTCGTAATAGGGCCGGGTACCGCCGACTTTGACGAATACGGGCTTCTCCCAATTCGTAATCTCGCGCAGTTCCTGGATCTTGATCTCCAGGTCGTCGGGGCCGGTCCAGTCGGGGTGCCGGCACGCGGATCGCTGGTCGATGCCGGTCGGCAGGTCGCGCATGCCGGCGACCCGGTCGGATATTTTCTGCCCCAGCAGCATGCCGCCGCCCCCCGGTTTGGCGCCTTGGCCGACGACCACTTCGATGGCGTCGGCCTTCCTCAGATCGTCCGGGTTCATGCCATAGCGCGACGGCAGGTATTGATAGACCAGGGTTTTCGACTGGCCGCGCTCTTCCGGTGTCATGCCGCCGTCGCCGGTGGTTGTCGAGGTGCCGGCCAAGGTTGCGCCGCGCCCCAGCGCGTCCTTGGCCGGCGCCGATAGCGCGCCGAAACTCATGCCGGCGATGGTGATGGGGATGTCCAGCTCAATGGGGTTCTTGGCGTTGCGGGTGCCCAGCGTGACATTGGTGCCGCAGGTTTCCCGGTAACCCTCCAAAGGATAACGCGAAATGGAGGCGCCCAGGAACAACAGGTCGTCGAAATGCGGCAGGTGGCGTTTCGTGCCGCCACCGCGGATGTCATAGATGCCGGTTGCCGCGGCGCGTCGGATTTCCGCCAAGGTGTGGTCGTCGAAGGTGGCCGACTTGCGGGGCAGGGTGCGGGGGATGTCTTGGTCCGGATTTTCTGGGCTCATGGTCTTGCCTCAATACGCATCGACGTTGTCGATATGGAAGTTGTAGAGCTGGCGCGCCGACCCATAGCGTTTGAAATCGGCCGGGTCGGTATCCATGCCGGCGGCCGCCAAAAGCTCGGACAGTTTCGCCAGATGTTCGGGGCGCATCTCCTTCTCAATACAATCGGCACCCAGACTGGCGACTTCGCCGCGCACGAACAGCATCGCTTCATAGATGGAATCGCCCAGCGCATCGCCGGCGTCGCCGCAGACCACCAAGTGTCCCGACTGGGCCATGAAGGCCGACATGTGGCCGACGGACCCGCCGACCACGATATCGATGCCTTTCATGGAGATGCCGCAGCGTGACGAGGCGTCGCCGTCGATCACCAAAAGGCCGCCGTGGGCCGTGGCGCCGGCCGATTGCGAGGCGTTGCCGGTGACCCGCACCGTGCCCGACATCATGTTTTCGGCGACGCCGACGCCGGCGTGGCCTTGTATGGTGATCTCTGCGCGCTGGTTCATGCCGGCGCAATAAAAACCGGCGTGGCCGTTGACGGTGACGTTCAGAGGGGCATCAAGCCCGCAGGCGATGGCGTGCTGGCCCATGGGGTTGTTGATCACCCATTGCCGTTCGTTGGTGCCGTCGGGCAGCTCATGCAGGGCCGCATTGACGCCGCGCACGCCGATTTCCTTGAGATCCAGTTCGCCCATGGTCATTGCACCCGGCCCCAGGTGTAAATGCGGTGCGGTTCCGGCTCCCAGATATCGGCCGTGTCCGCCCCCGGCAAATGGGCGATGGCCCGGTATTCCGTCGCCATGGCCACCCAATCGTCGGTCTCCGCCATCACCGCGTGCTTACACGCGATGGGATCACGGGTCACGGCAAAGCCATCGGCGGTGCCGACGCAGAAGGTGAAAAAACCATCCAGTTCCTGAAATCCGGCCTCCAGCGCTTCTTCCAATGTGGCGCCCTGGCGCAGTTTCCAGGTCATGAACCCGGCTGCCACCTCCGTGTCATTTTCCGTCTGGAAGCGGATGCCGTCGCGCTCCAGTTTGCGGCGCAGGCGGTTGTGATTGGACAGCGACCCGTTGTGCACCAGACAGACGTCGAGGCCCGTGGCAAAGGGATGCGAGCCGGCCGTCGTGACGGCGCTTTCCGTGGCCATGCGGGTATGGCCGATGGCGTGGCTGCCGGCGGCGCCGGCCAGATTGAACTGACGCGCCACGTCCTTGGGCAAGCCGGTCTGCTTGAATATCTCGATGCTGCGGCCGGATCCGACGATGCGCACTCCGGGGCGGTATTCCATCAGCCAGGCTACCGCCGCGTCCGGCGCGGCATCGGTAATCACCACCGCATGGTCACTATGGACGTCCATACGAACCGTACCGCCCAGGCCGCCCGACATGTCACTGTCGAGGTCGGGCCAATCGGCCGCCGGATCGTCGCTGGCCAAAGTGAACTTGGTTTCATCGGCGCCGACGGGATTGCGATAGACGGCGAAACCCGCCGAATCCGGTCCCCGATCGGTCATCTCCACCAGCATCGGTTCGAACATGGCGCCCAAGGTCGGCTGCAAGGCCGGGTTCTTCAAATACAGGCCGACAATTCCACACACGGCAGGCGTCTCCCCAATCGCGACAACATCAGATCGCTAGATTAACCGCCAGGGCATGAAAAATCAACTGTTAGGAAATATTTTTTCATAACAGGAAACAAGCATGAATATCTTATCGCTCGCGCGGATAGCTGATGATCGACAGGAAGCGGATCGGCAACCGGTTCATCTGTTCCGGGCCATGCGGCGCGTCGGCATCGAAGAACAGGGAATCGCCAGGGCCCAGGGTATAGGTCTTGTCGCCGTGCCGGTAGACGATCTCGCCGTCCAGCACATAGATGAATTCCAAGCCGTCGTGCTGGAACACGGGAAACACATCGGAGGGATCGCTGAGCGTGATCAGATAGGGCTCAACCGTCAGATCGCCGTGCGGCGCGTGCCCCAGCAACATGTATTGCTGGCCGGCGCGGGTGCCGCGGCGCTCAATCTCCAGGCCGTCGCCGGCCTTCACAAAAGTCGCCTCGGCGCCTTGTTCGAAGCCGTCGAACAGGGCGCTCATGGGCACGTGCAAGGCCTGTGAGAGCGCCTGCAACGAGGTCAGGGACGGCGACGTGGTGCCGTTCTCAATCTTCGACAGCATGCCGCCGGAAAGCCCGGCGGCCTTCGCCAGTTCACTGATGGTCATGCCCAATTGCTCGCGCAGGCCGTGGACCTCACGGCCAATGGATTTCTCCAACGTCTTGGCGCCGGGGCTGGGCGCGGCGTGCGGGTCTTGACCCAACACCGGTGCGTCCTTGGTGGCGGCCGATTTCTGAGGGCGCTTGTCAGCCATCAACTTCCTTTTTCACAAACATCAACCATATTCCATGCTGCCTTGCCCTTGGGGAAATGTAAAAGATGTCATTGGCAACATGGATGGCCGGCGTTGTTCACGATGACTTTATCCGTAACCGCTTGATCTGATTCCGAACTCATGAATAGATACTGCGGCGGTTTCCGGTAAAGAGACGCATACGTCATAAAATGCGTCCACCGCCGGAATACGCCGTCATGGAAGGTTTCATGCAGCGGAGGTTTCATGCAGCGCGCGCTGGATAAAATCGTCAACGCGTTAAGTGTCGTCGCGTCGGTCTGGTTGATTTTGATCGCCCTGGTGATTTTTTTCGAGGTCACGGGCCGTGGCCTGTTCAATACGTTTTTAGGCGGCGACGAGATCGTCACCAATTCCGTGCCGGCCATTGTCTTCCTGCAGGTCCCCCTGGCCATCCAGGCCGGTAGCATGCTGCGCACCACCATCGTCTTCGATAATTTGGGCAAGCGCGGCCGCCACGCGATAAACGGGCTGTCCTACTTGATCGGTATCATCCTGTTCGTCGCCATCGGCATCGGCGGCTGGGAAGACATGATCAAGGGCTGGGAGATCAAGGAATATCAAGGCATCGGTGCCCTGGAGGTGCCGGTCTATCCGATCCGCACGATCATTGTCGTTTCGGCATTTCTCACGGTGACCATTTATTCGGCCCTGTTGATAAAGGCCTTGACGGGGCGCGACGATTCACCCGGTGTGCAAGGGCCGGCTGAGGGCGCCAGCCCATGAACGACGAACGGAAAGCCCGCGCCTACAATGCCACGTCACCTTCAATGGGGTGTCCCGCATGGACCTGAATACCCTGATGGTCCTCACTCTGGTCGGCATGCTGATCGCCATATTCGTCGGCGTTCATATTGCCTTGGTCCTGGGCATGACCGCGTTGGTCGGCACCTATTTCATTTTCGATGACGCCTATCTGGCCTCAGCCCAGGTTGGCGGCGCCGCCTATGAACTGGTCCGGCATTATATATTCGCGACCATTCCCCTGTTTATCCTAATGGGCGATTTCGTCGCCAAGTCCGGTGCCGCCGGCGATCTCTATAAGATCATCAACCGCGCGCTTCGGGGCATTCCCGGACGCCTGGCGGCGGCCACCGTGGTCGGCAACGCCGCCTTCGCCGCGGTCACCGGCACCTCCATTGCCTCGGCCGCGGCGTTCAGCCGCATCGCTTATCCGCAGATGAAGCGGTTCGGCTACAAGCGGACGTTTTCGCTCGGCTCCATCGCCGGCAGCGCGTGCCTGGGCATGCTGATCCCGCCCAGCGTCCTGTTGATTGTCTGGGGCATTATCACCGAACAATCCATCGGCAAGCTGTTCGTCGCCGGCATCGGGCCGGGAATCGTGTTGGTCGTTCTGTTCGTCGCCTACACCTCGATCACGGCGAAACGCGATCCGACCATCGCCCCGGAAGTGCCGCAAGACGAAGTCCTGGAACCCCTTGAAACATCGGAGATTTTGGGCGCGCTGGGCATTCTGGCGCTGATCATCCTGGTGCTGGGCGGCATTTGGGGCGGCGTCTTCACCAGCACGGAAGCCGCCGGCGTCGGCGCGCTGGGGGCCATGGTCATGGCGGTGCTCAAGGGATTGCGCTGGAAAGACATTTTCCAGGTCATTCTGGAAGCCGGCAAGACCGCCGCGCCAATTATGATCCTGTTGGTCTGCGCCGGCATGTATTCGCGCTTCCTGGCCTTGGGCGGGATCATCGACATCATCCAGGAAGCATTGACGTCGCTGGGGCTCGGCGGCGGCGGGATCATCATCATGATGGTGGTGATCTGGCTGTTACTGGGCATGCTGTTGGATTCAATCTCCATCATTCTGCTGACGGTGCCGATCTTCGCGCCCCTGGCCATGGGTATCGATCCGTTCGCTTTCGCCATCTTCGGCATTCTGGCCATTGAAGCCGGCCTTTTGACACCGCCCTTCGGCCTGGTCGTGTTCGTCGTCAAGGGCACGGTGCCCGACCCCGACGTCACATTGTCGGATATTTTCAAGGGCTCGATCCCCTACTGGCTGTTGATGCTGGTGACCATGGCTTTGGTCTACATCTTCCCGCAGTTGGCCAGCTGGCTGACAAAATTCGTTTAGAATGATTGGAAACTGTCTTCACGAAATAATGAGACGCCAAGATGCGCAGGTTTGATTAAGATATGTTCTTAAGTTTTTCGAGTAAGGAAAAGTGTTGGAATTGGTGAACAGGGAGAAAACCATGAATATTCAAGGAAAAGTACTTACGGCGGTGGGCATTACCGCATTGGCCGTTGCGGCCTTCGGCACCCAGGCGGCGGCGGACAATATTACGCTGCGTATTGGGTCTGGACACCCCAGCAAACCCGTCGCCTATGTGCGCAACATGGAACACTACTTCGTCCCCGAGGTGATCAAGCGCGTTGCCGCGCGCACCAAACACAAGGTGAAATTCATCCAGGCCTATGCCGGCACCGTCGCCAAGGTTCACGAAACCCTGGAAGCCGTTGAAAAGGGCTTGCTGGACATCGGCGGCCTGTGCGTGTGTTTCGAGGGCGCCAAGCTGATGCCCTTGAACATCGATTATTTCATGCCCTTCACGACGCCCGACATCCGCGTTCAGGCGAAGGTCAAGCGCCGCATACTCAATGAGCATCCCGAACTCTACGATATGCTGGAAAAGAAGTACGGCCAGAAGATGATCGCCATTTCCGGTTTCGACAACTATGGCCTGGGCACCAAGTTCAAGTGGGACAAGGTGTCTGAATTGAAAGGCAAGAAGATCATTGCCGCCGGCCCGAACCTGCCCTGGGTTGAGCGCTTCGGCGCGATCCCGGTGACGACCACGTTGCCGACCGCCTACAATGCGCTGGCGACGGGCGTTGCCTCCGGATTCATCATTTTTCCGGGCGGCTACTTCGGTTTCAAGTTCCACGAGCCGGCGCCAAACTGGAAGATCACCAACTTCGGCGCCATGGCTCAGATCATCCTGACCATGAACTTGAAGACCCGGGCGAAACTGCCAGCCGACGTGTTGAAGATCATCGACGAAGTGGCGGTGGATTATGAGACCCAGTCGGTGAACTCAGCCCACAAGGCCGAAGCCTGGGGACTGAATAAGCTGAAAAGCGTCGGCGTCCCGGTGACAACGCTGGCCGTCGACCAACAGCGCGCCTGGGCGGAAGCCCTGAAGGATTGGCCCAACGAACGGGCCAACGACATGATCAAGGACTACGGCATCGACGGTGTCGCGATCATGGAGAAATATTCCCGATACATCGAGGAAGCCGGCCACAAATGGCCCTACCGCTTCCAGTTCAAGAAGATGTAAGCGGCTGACATTTGGCCGCTCTGCCGATGGGCAGATCGAATTGATCCTTATGAACCCTGCCGGGAAACCGGCAGGGTTCATTTTTGGCACCAGCCAACCTATCGAACGAAGTCAGTGGCGGTCAGTTGCTCGGTCGCCCATGAGACCGCGGTTGCCCAGTTCATTGGCGCGACAATCGGATAAGTTTGGCCGCAGCGGCTTTCGCGTTCTGCGCGGCATTTTGATCGTCGGCCACATAGGCCATGACGATCGCCCCTTCCATCAAAAGCATGATCTCATCGGCCAGTTCCCCGGGCGCCGTCACACCGGCGGCCATGGTCAACTCTCTTACGTACTTCAGAACCAGTTTCTTATGTTCCACCGACGCCATATGAATGGGGTCGTCCAGAGCGGCATATTCGGCTGACGCGTTGATGAACATGCAGCCGGAAAATTCCTTGCCGGTGAACCATTCTTCGAGGGTGTCAAAAACCGCCAAAAGACGGCCCTGCGGCGTCGTGGAAAGCTTTTCGACCGTCCGCATGAACCAATTGCGGAACTTCTCATCACGCCGGCGCAAGGTCGCCAGGATCAGCTCGTCTTTTGACTTGAAGTGGTTGTACAGGGTCATTCTGGCGACGCCCGCCGTCTCCAGGATTTTGTCGATGCCCGTGGCATGGAATCCGTCCTGGCAGAAAAGGTCGAGCGCGGTATCGACCAGATGATCGCGTTTTCCAGAAGCCATCTTGCGGTCCGTTTCAAAAGTTAGATATAGAACAATCTATCTAATAATTAGCGTTGTTCACGAGAAATTGCAAGCCTGTGATGTATTGTCAGTGTCATTATGGCATATACTATGTCATATAAACCAACAAAAGAGGGTCAATTCAAGCTTGGAATATAAAATTGTTGACAATATAGAACGATCAGTCTATTTTTTATTCAACGAAGGGCGATTTACAGACGATTAATAGCGCCCAAAACCTCGAAAGATATGGAATTTCCATGCCGAATTATGTAAGCGACGTCGCCTTTACGCCGGCCGTGAAACGCCTCCAAGAGCAAAAAGGATCCCGCACGGGATATGCGAAAATGGAGGAAAGGGCGGGCTGGCAGGATGCCATCAGGGAAGACTTGGTGGATTTTATCGCCGAGCGGGATTCGTTCTATTTCGGCACCGCCAACGCCGAAGGTCAGCCCTATATTCAGCACCGCGGTGGCAAGCCCGGATTTCTGAAGGTCCTAGATGCCAAGACACTGGCTTTTGCCGACTTCAAGGGTAACCGCCAATACATTTCGTCGGGCAACCTCAGTGAGAACGACAAGGCCTATATTTTCCTCATGGATTACGCGCACCGCCGGCGCATCAAGATCTGGGGCCGCGCCCGTGTCGTCGACGATGCCGATCAGATGGCGCGCCTCGCCGACGCCGATTACGGCGGGGTCCCCGAACAGGCCATTTTCTTCGAGGTCTCGGCGTGGGACGTCAATTGCCCGCAACACATCACACCGCGCTTCACCGAAGCGCAGGTCATTGAAATCGTCACCCCGCTGAAGCTTCGCATCGAAGAATTGGAAGCCCGGTTGGTCACCACCGAAGGAGCAAGATCATGACGCAGCCATCCATTCAATCGTCCAACGGCGAGACCACCTTCACAACAGGCGGATCTCCGCGGATCGAGATCTATACGTCGCTTTTCTGCGGGTACTGCCGGCGCGCCAAGGCGTTGCTGGATCATAAAGGCGTCACCTATGAGGAGTTTGACGTCATGATGGACCCGGCGCTTCGCGGCGAAATGACCCGGCGCGCCAACGGCAAAACATCGGTCCCGCAAATTTTCATCGACGGTGAGAACGTAGGCGGCAGTGACGAGCTTTACGCCTTGGAAAAGGCCGGGGGTCTTGACGTCAAACTCGGGCGCAGGCCGTCAACGGCGCAACACGTTTAGGGGCCAATTCAAAAAAGGAACCAAGTCATGTCGGATAAATACGATGTCATCATTCTGGGTGGCGGCAACGCCGGGTTCGGCGTCTCAGCCATCGCCCACGAAGCCGGAAAGAAAATCGCATTCATCGAGGAACGGGACTTCGGCGGCACCTGTCCGAACCGAGGCTGTACGCCGAAGAAGGTTCTGGTCGCCGCCGCGCACGCCCTGCACGAAATTGAGACCGCAGGTGTGCACGGCATTGACGTCGGCAAACCGACGCTTGATTGGACCAAACTGATCCATCGTGAAAAGGAGATGATCGGATTTATTCCCGACGCCATGGCCGGCGTTGCCGAGAAACGCGGCGACGTGTTCCGGGGATCGGCGAAGTTTGTCGGGCCAAATTCCATCGACGTCGATGGCAAAGTCCTGGAAGGCGACAACATCGTCATCGCCACGGGCTCGAAAACCCGCCCACTGCCGATCCCGGGCGCCGAGCTGATGATCACCTCGGAAGAAGTGCTTTCGGAAGAATCCCAGCCCGGCGAGGTGGTGTTCATCGGCGGCGGCGTGATCGCCATGGAATTCAGCCACGTTTATGCCCGCGCCGGCACCAAGGTGACGATCCTTGAGGTTATGCCGAGGCTTCTGCCGCGTGTGGAAGCGGATGCCGTCGCCGCCGTCAGAACCGAAAGCGAACGCATCGGCATCACCGTAAAGACCGGCGTCGACGTCAAAGGCGTGGCAAAATCGGGTGATAGGCTCAGCGTTACCTTTGAGGTGGATGGTGTCGCCCATGAGATAACTGCCGACCGGATCATCAATGGCGCGGGCCGCATCGCCAACGTCGACACGCTTGATTTGGACGCCGGCAACGTCAAACACGACCGCATCGCCGTTGATGTCGATGACTACTTGCGCTCCACATCGAACCCGTCGGTGTGGGTGGCGGGTGATGCGTTGGTTACGTCTCCGCAACTGTCGCCCATTGCCACCTATGAAGGCCGCATCGTCGGCCAGAATATCGTCAACGGGCCGTCTGTGAAGCCGGACTACGACGTCATCCCCAGCGGCATTTATACGGTCCCGGCGCTCAGCACCGTCGGTCTGACGGAAGAGCAAGCCAACGAACAGGGCCTCGATGTGAAAGTAACCACCAACGATATGACGGGATGGATTTCAGGAAAGACCTACGCCGAAACCGTGGCCTGGGCGAAAGTCCTGGTTGACGAGGCCGCCGACAAAATCGTCGGCGCTCATTTGGTCGG
Organism: uncultured Magnetovibrio sp.; assembly: GCA_964595005.1. Lineage (GTDB taxonomy): Bacteria > Pseudomonadota > Alphaproteobacteria > Rhodospirillales > Casp-alpha2 > UBA3470. The sequence goes on along the minus strand of CAZQPC010000058.1, from coordinate 2,800 downwards.
GCACCAGGGCGAAGACGTCATCCATCTGTTTGCCATGGCCATGCGACACGGCATCCCGGCCAGCAAAATGAAGGAAGACATGTTCGCCTTCCCGACGTTTTCGGCAGATATGAAAAACCTGTTCTAAAGCCGAGAGATACCTGAACCGGCGAAATCACGGAAAGCCTGGGAACGGCCATGAACAGCAATTCAGCATTGATTGTCGGCGCCATTCGCCTGGCAACGGAAGCGAACGGCGATATCAAGGACATACGCGATACGGCGGCGCGTGTCGCCGAACATCAGGAAAATTCCCTTGATCACGCCACCACCACCTGCGAAGCCCTTCAAAGCGTTGCCGGCAATTTCGGTGGAATGCTTGGGTCGATCCGCGACATTTCCGCAGCGGCATCTGAGCCATCCATCATCTCCTCATTTTGACGGCCTTCAGATATGCGCCACCGCTTCCGGTCCGGCCGGGATGTTGCCGCGTTCGACACCCTTCACGGCTTCGACAATGCGGGCGTTGGCGGGCACGGGGATGCCCAACCCGGCGGCCTTTTCCACCACCAAGCCGTTGATGAAGTCGATTTCCGTGCGCCTGCCCTTGGCCATGTCCTGGCCCATGGATGGCCGCTGGTCGTCATTGCGGAAGGTCATGTTGTCGAGGAGAATCTTCTCGCACTTTTCCATGGCCGTCGTATCGCCCGCCTCGGCGGCGATCAGGTCGGCGGCGTCCATCTTGTAGATCAATTCCAGATCGAACCCGAGCGCCTGGCCGACACGGGCCGCTTCGCCGGCGAGGCGGATCGCCAGGCGCCGGGTGTGATCGTCGCGGTCGTTGGCGTTGCCGCCGCGTCCGGTGGCAGCGGAGACAGGGTTGCGCATGCAATTGACACAAAGCTTCGACCAGCGCTCGCCCCACAGGTTCGGCGTCGCCTTGGCACTGTCGACGCAACTAAGCAGGACGGCGATCTTTTCGGCGCGGCGGGTGATCCGGCCGTGCGGCTCACCGACGCGGAAGATCAACCTCTCCGTGCCGCCCAGCTTGACGTTGCGGCGAATATGGCCCGGCGCGTCCAGTTCCACGGCGATGGTCGAGGCGATGCAGCCGACCGTCTTGCCCCAGCCCATGACCCCGGCCATGCGTTCCTCGTTGATGCCGTTTTGCAGCGACACGCAGAAGCCGTCCGGGGTTAGGTAGTCCTTGATCATCTCCGTTGCCCAGACCGTGTCGTAGGACTTCATGGAGACGAAGGCGAAATCGAAGGGCCGGCCGTGGGCGGTCTTCTGCAGCTCCGTCAGGTGGATGGCGTTGACCGCCTGGGTGAAGCATTCCGGGTCCGTGGCGCCTTCCAGGGTCAGGCCGTGGGCGCGCATGTGATCGACGTGTTCGGGCCACGGATCGATCAAGGTGATGTCATGGCCGTCGCGGCCAAGATAAGCGCCCACATGGCCGCCCAGGGCGCCGGCGCCGACAATGGCGATTTTGTCTTTCATGGATGTCCTCGGCTAATAGGGGGTGTCCCCGGCGATGGTGATGCGGTGCATGCGCCGGCGCTGACCGGGGTAGTCGGCGACGGCATGGTGTTGAACACAACGGTTGTCCCAGAGCGCCAGGGAACCCGGCTGCCAGCGGAACCGGCAGGTGAACTCGGGCCGAACCGCATGGGCGCGCAGAAAATCCAAAATCGGTTCGGCTTCATCGTCCTTGAAGCCTTCCAGGGTTTGCGCGTGATCGCCAATATAAAGCCCTTTGCGGCCCGTCTCCGGATGGGTGCGGAACAGCGGATGGGCGGCTTCCGTCGGCACGTTGCCGGGGTCTTTGACCATGCCGGCCATCTGGCTGTTGCCAGCGTAATGGTCGCGCCGTTTGAGGCCGCCGCTGCGTTTGAACTTATCGCCGACACTCCAGGTGCGGACATCGCCCAGCATTGCCTTCATGCCGTCGGACAGCGCCTCGTAGCCCAGATACATGCTGGCGAACAGAGTGTCCCCGCCGGCCGCGGGCGCCTCCTTGGCATACAGCATGGTGGCCTTCGCCGGTTGCGGATTGAACATTTGGTCCGTGTGCCAGACCGAACCAAACGTGTGGGTGTCGCCCTCTTCCTTGACGATCTCCAGGATATCGGGATAGGCGTTCATGCCCTTCATGAAGGGATGGTGGTGGATATCGCCAAAGCGCCGCGCGAAGGCGATCTGTTGGTCGGGGGTGATGTCTTGGTCGCGGAAGAACACCACTTGGTGGGCCAGCCAGGCATCGTGAATTTCGGCGAACACCGCGTCGTCCAGATCACCCAGATCGACATCTTCGATTTCCGCACCCAAGGCACCGGAAATAGGATTAACCTGAATACGTTTGAAAGTTTGATCGGGCATCCCTTGGGTTTCCTATCAATTGGCCCCGGCGTCAATCGGCTTGAACGCTGGCCACCTGCTGCGGCGTCAGGTAGCTGGTTTTGGAATTACGCAGCAGAAGAAAAAGATGCGCCGTCTGCTCCAGTTCTTCCATGGCATAGACCGCATCGGTCAGGGAATTTCCGGCGACCACAGGGCCATGATTGGCCAACAGCACGGCATGGTGATCGGGCGCCAATTCCCGCACCGCCGCGGCCAGGTCCAGGCTGCCCGGCGGATGAAACGGGACCAGCGGCAAGGCGCCGATCTTCATGGCGTAATAGGCGGTGATCGGCGGCAGGACATTGGTCGGGTCGATATCGGCGCAGCAACTGACGGCCACGGAATAGGTGGAATGCAGGTGCACGATGGCGCGGCTGTCCGGGCGCTCATCATACATGGCCATGTGCAGGAAGGTTTCACG